>JAPOYG010000439.1 GCA_026706755.1 Acidobacteriota bacterium | reverse complement strand
CGGGACCCGGTGCTCGCGGTTCATCTTCATGCGCTCGGCCGGGATGGTCCACACACGGCCCGCCACGTTCATCTCGTCCCACGTCGCCAACCACACCTCCCCCGACCGCGCGGCGGTCACGACCAGGAACTCGAACGCGAGCTTGACCGCCCGCGTCGCCCTCGACGCTCGGAACGGGCGGCCGGCGTTTCCACGGAAACGTCGGGACCCTGACCCGGGGGCGGAGGGCGCCCAGAGTACGGGTCCCGGAGTCGGTTTGCGCGCGTCAGAACGGGTAGCGGATACCGGTACCGAATCGGAAGCCGCCGAGATCGACGCCGTGAGCCTCCGCCCGCACGTAGCGGAAGTCGACCTCGAGCATCGGCGCGATCGCCGCGAACTGTACGAGGACGCCGCCGTAGACCTGTAGATTCGGTGTCCACGGCTCGAAGGCCGCCAGATGCGTCATGCCTGCCGCCCCCGCCGCCCGAAGGCTCGCATCGTCGGAAGTGGGCCTGCCGAATCCAGAGAAGCCTGCGAAGTAACGGGACGCACCGGCGCCGACGCCGACATAGGGCCGGGCGAACGCCTGGGCCCGAGTAGGCGTATCGTCGCCGCGAAAGCGGTAGGTGAGCCGACCCGCGAGATCGAGTTGCAGCGCGCTCTCGCCAGCGAGGACCTCGGCCGCACGCTCGGCCGCAGGAACGTCCCGAAGGCCGATGTTCGCTCCGGCCCGCGACATCGTCGACAGGAACGCCCCCCCGGGGTGCGTGGTCAGATCGAGCCCAACACCGAGTTCAATGCCCGAGGTGATGAGGCGCCCTGCGTCGAAGGCGACACCCTGCACACTCAGGCTGTTGCTGGACGACGCGCTGCCCGGCACCGGGCCTGTGTCGAGGCGTGCGCCGCTCGGCGAGCAGGAGCTACCTGCGACGCAACTTGCCTGGATTGGTAGACTGCTGCCCCCGGTCGTTGGCGCCCATCCTCCGCCGGAACCCGCGACCGAGCGCCAGAGCACGCGGACACCAACGGACCACGGGTCGCTCACCGGCGAGGGAACGGTTCGCCGGGGGCGCCGTGTCATGTCTTGGCGTGTCGACGGCTCGGTACGGCGGTCGCCCTCGTCCGCGACGACGCCGGAGCGGGGGACCGCTGTCTGACCCGCGCTGACCGAGTGCGCAGCGACCAGGAAGGCCAGAGCGATCACGACGGCGGGGAGCCCACCACCCGATAGTCCTCGATGCATGTTCACCTCCGGAAGCTCACGCGCGGCCCTCGCCCGCATACCAGCAGCATAGCCGCGCCGCCAAGGTTCGTCGACATCCGGTCGGCGCGACCCAGGCGGGGAACTCCTCGGCGCCCAGGGACGGTTATGATGGGCCGCACGCCGCGGCCAGCGATGCCCCTCGACGAGTATCGGCGGAAGCGCGACTTCTCGAAGACGCCAGAGCCTGCCGGCGACAAGCGGGCCGGGTCGAAGCGGAAGCGCTCGCCGTCCGCTCCTCCCGCGTTCTGCGTGCAGAAGCACCTCGCCAGCCACCTGCACTACGACCTGCGCCTCGAGCACGACGGCGTCCTGCTCTCCTGGGCCGTGCCGAAGGGACCGTCGCTCAACCCGGACGACCGCCGCATGGCCGTGCGCACGGAGGACCACCCCCGCGACTACGGCGGCTTCGAAGGCGTGATCCCCGAGGGCTACGGCGCCGGGATCGTCATGCTGTGGGATCGCGGGACGTGGACCCCGGAAGTGGACGACGTCGACGCGGCGCTGGCCAAGGGCGACCTGAAGTTCTCGCTCGACGGCTACAAGCTCAAGGGCTCGTGGGCCCTGGTGCGCATCCGCGACCGCTCCGACACGGCGCCGGCCCAGCGCGGACGCAACTGGCTGCTCATCAAGCACGCCGACTTCTGGTCGGGTCCGATCGACATCGCGGAGTTCGCGCCGCGCAGCGTCGTGAGCGACGGGGACTTCGACGACATCCTCGCCACCGACATGCCGGAGCTGTGGGTCACGGGCCGCCCCGCAACCGCGGCGGGACGCGGCAGCGCCGCCCGGCTGACGCAGCAGGTCATCGAGAGCGCGGCCCGCAAGATCCTGGCGCGCAACGAAGCCGTGGAACCGGAGCCCGCCGGCAGGAAGCCGCGGCCCCGATCACGCCGCAAGCCCTAGGAGTCTGCGCAGCGCCCTAGCGCCGCCTGACGGGCCGCGTCCGTCCTAGAAGTCGTAGCCGATCCACATCTGGAAGCGGACGCGCCGGAACGCGTCGCTGCCCCGCACCACCCCGCGCCGCGTCGCGGCATAGGCGAAGACCGCGTCCTCCCACGCCCGGTTGAAGAGCGTCAGCCACGACCAGTCGAAGTGGATCGGGAAGCCGATGGCGTAGGTGGTGAGCCCGATGCCGTACGAGGCGCGGGCGTTGTCGAGCCGGAATCCGGACACGTTCACCGGATCGCCCAGGATCGGCCGGATCGACTGCGTATCGGGATCTCCGACGTAGTTGACCACGGGCCGCACGGTGACCGGGTCGCGGTTCCAGATGCGCAGCGGCTGCCCGGCGAGCCCGGCGACGCCGAAGTTGAAGAAGAACGTTCCGCGGATGCCGCCGAGGACGCCGATCGGAGTGAGCATCGCCTCGATCAGCGGGAAGCGGAGCTCCGCGTTGGCGTAGATCGACTTGTGACCGAGGAACTCCAGGTAGTCGTAGCCGCGCATCTCGGAGTTCCCGCCGAAGAACGTGAAGTCCGGGAACTCCCCCCAGCTCCGGAAGGCGCGGGCCCGGAACGCGAGCACCCCCGACTCGGCCAGTCGCAGGTAGTAGCGCGCGTCGACGTCGACGGTCTGGCGGGACAGCAGGCCCCCGGCCCCCGGGGCGTAGGTGTAGCCGAGCATCACCGTGTTGCCCGAGACGGGGCCGAACTCCCGGAGCACGGTCGTCTCCTGCACGTAGCGGACCCCGAGAGGCATGTAGGTGCCGTCCTGGAACAGCGTCGTCCCGAACTCCCGGAGCTGGAACGACTCGGACTGCGCCCGCAGGTTGGGATCGTTGAACGTCTCACGGGAGTTGAAGACCCCCGCCGAGAGCTCGACGCGCCGGAAGCGGTCGAAGGGGTAGATGCCGAAGACGTTGCCCCCGCGCATGCGCCGCGTGGCGATGGCGTCCTCGCGGCGCAGGAACCCGAAGCCGCCGTAGAACATCCCCGGATAGAGCCCGTAGAAGAACTGCTCCGTCGAGAATCCCTGCAGCGCGAACTGCATCCGGTTCGAGCGGTTGGCGTAGGTGCCCCCGAACGTCCGGTAGGTGTCGATCGAGTAGGCCTGGAGGCTCAGCAACTGGTCGCCGAGCACGTCCGCGAACGTGATCGCGGTCCCCCCGAGCAGGTCGCCGCTGTTCGTCACGCCGAAATTGATGGGCGGCCGCCCCTCCATGTACATGTTCTCGAAGCGGCCCTTGCGGCGGACGTTGCCCGGGTTCAGGGTGTGGGTCAGCGGAGACTGGAAGTCGATGATCGGCCCCGGCCCCCCGAAGTCGCTGGTCGCCGCGGTGTAGAGCGGCTCCTCCAGCTCGATCGTGTGCACGCCGTACTCGCTCTTGAAGTAGCTGATGAACCCGATCCGATCCCGCTCGCCGTCCTCGTCCGGGGCGAGCCGCACCGGGTTCACGTTGCCGGTGGCGGTGTCGGTGAGCTGCCGCAGCTCGCCGTGCCCCAGATCGAGGGTCCAGATGTTGAAGATCTCCCCGTCCCGCGCGGTGTCGGGGTCGAGCGGCTGCGTCGGGTCGACGGCCGTCGACGCGAACATGATGGTGCGCTCGTCGAGGAACTGCGGGCCGGTGTCGTCGTGGGTGCCGAACGTGAGCTGCGTCCGGAGCCCGGTCTGGCCGTCGCGGCGAAACAGCTTGTTGTTCCCGCTGACCCGCGTCATGTGCACGATGTAGCTGCCGTCCGGCGCGTAGATGGGCCCGTAGTCGGCGAAGTCGTCGTTGGTCAGGTTGGTGACCTCGCGCGTCCCGAGGTCGATCTCGTAGATGTCGCCGATGCCGTCGTGCAGGGCCGAGAAGACGATGCTCCGCCCGTCGGGCGAGAAGTCGGGCGACTCCGGCTCGTCGACCATCTCGAGGTCGATCAGGTGCTCGATCTCGCGCGACACGACGTTCTGGACCACCAGCGACCGGTGCTTGCCCTTCCGCACGAAGTAGGCCAGCCGATCCCCGTCCGGCGCCCAGGAGATCCGCGGCACCATGTTGAAACGGGCGCCGGGAGAGCTGATGAACTCGAAGCCGTAGTTCTGGTCGAAGCCCGACGTCATGTTGCGAACGACCTCGCCGCTCGCCGCCGACAGCAGCACGACGTCCAGCTCGCGGTCCTTGCGGTTGACGGCCAGGGCGGCCATGACCTCGCCGGTCGGCGATGCCTCTATCGAAAAGACGACGGGGTACGCGCTGCGCAGCGGGTCCGGGACCAGGCTGCGCCCGTAGTCGGCGGGGCGCTCCTTGTCGCGGAACGCCTCGAAGCGGTCGTCGAGGTACGCCCTGAAGGCGTCGTCGAACTCCTGCGCCTCCAGGTCGAGCGCCTCCTCGTAGGGATCCTCGCCGCCCCCGATGGCGGCGCGGCGGAGCGCGAAGAGGAACTGGCGGATGCCCTCCATGCCCCAGCGGTCCTCGATGAACTCGAATGTGGCGTGGCCGAGGTTGTAGACGACGCGGGCGTTGGCGAAGCCCCCGTACCCCTGGAACTCGCTCATCGACGGGACCTCGTCCGAGACCGCCACGTCGCGGACGGTCATCAGGTCGAGCGGTCGCCAGACGCCCGCCATGAAGTCGGCGAGCCCCTCGTCCACCCAGAGTGGCACCGTGTTGCGGATGAGGGAGCGCGGAATGATGTCGAACTCGAAGATGTGGGTCAGCTCGTGCGTGATCAGCCGGTAGAGGTGATCCGGCGGCTCGTCGATCGGCAGGGCGATGCGGTTCCGGTACGGCTCGGCGAACGCCGCCACCCCCTCCGGAACGGTGCCCGGGATGATGTTCTGCTGCTCGAACTCGCTGTGCGTCTTGAAGACGATGAGCGGCACGGGGAAGGCCAGGTCGTGCTTGAGGTCGGCGCTGACCTGCTGATAGGCGCTCTCGGCGTACGACGCGACCCGTTCGAGGTGCTGCTCGAGCTCCGGGTAGTAATAGATCTCGAAATGGTCCGTCGTGTAGATGTGCCAGCCGAACTTGTCGTACTTCACACGGTTCTTGCCGTAGTACGGATAGAACTGGGTCTGGGCTGCAACGTCGGTGGCCATGAAGGCCACCGCGATGGCGAGCAGGGCCCACAGCCGCCAGCCGGCCCTCCATGCGGGTCTGTGGCGTGGCATCGATGCACCTCGGAACGGCCTTGCGGGATTCCGGGCCTGGAGGCCGCGGCCAGGACGGGTCCGAAACGGGTCCTCACGAATCATCTTATGCG
>JAPOYG010000611.1 GCA_026706755.1 Acidobacteriota bacterium | reverse complement strand
GCGCGCCATCTGCGGAGGGCGTCCCCGGCCCGGAGTCCTCGATCGGGCGAAATCGGCAGGAGACGAGGGAAGACGGCCATCGGAACAGGAGGGTAGTCGTGGAAAGCAAGAGAACGTGGCTGAGAATCGCGGTCCTCGTCGCCGCCGGCAGCGCCGTCGGGCTGGTGGCATGCGGCAGCGCCCCGGAGCCGGTCGAGGAGGCGGTCGCGCAGACGACCGAGCGCCCCGCCGGGGCCGGCACCATCGAGACGCTCGACCCGGCGCTCGACGCGCTCGTCCCGGCGGACGCCGAGATCGAGCACCTGGCGGAGGGCTTCGGCTTCACCGAGGGCCCGGTCTGGGTCGCTGGCGACGAGCCGTTCCTCCTCTTCAGCGACATTCCCGGCAACCGCATCGTGAAGTGGACGCCGGACGGCGAGGTCAGCGACTTCCTCGCCCCCGTCTTCGAGGGCGAGGTCGAGGACGGGCGCCTCTCGGGCTCGAACGGCATCACGGTCGGCCCGGACGGCGCCATAGTCTTCACCGAGCATTTCGGCGGCCGCGTCTCGAGCATCGCCGCGGACGGCACGGGCCGCAGCACGGTGGTCGACAACTACGAGGGCGGACGGTTCAACAGCCCCAACGACCTCGCCTACAAGTCCGACGGGTCGCTCTACTTCACCGACCCCGCCTACGGGCTGCCGAGCCCAGAGGACCGCGCGCAGGACGTCAACGGGATATACCGCCTCGACGCCGACGGCATGGTGACGCGGCTGGCGGACCAGGAGGGCCCGAACGGCATCGCCTTCTCGCCCGACGAGTCGCGGCTCTACGTCGCCGACAGCGCGGCGGGCTT
This sequence comes from Acidobacteriota bacterium, assembly GCA_026706755.1. GTDB lineage: Bacteria > Acidobacteriota > Vicinamibacteria > Vicinamibacterales > UBA8438 > JAGWAJ01. Next base: position 4,592 of record JAPOYG010000611.1, on the reverse strand, counting down.
CTGGATGGCCTACGACGTCGCGGAGGACGGCTCCCTGGGCGAGGGCGCGCTGCTCCTCGACGCCAGCGCGGTCGAGGCCCCCGGGGCGCCCGACGGGCTGAAGGTGGACACGCAGGGGAACCTGTGGGCGACGGGCCCCGGCGGCGTCTGGGTCATCGCCCCCGACGGCCGTCACCTCGGCACGATCAAGGCCAACGAGGTCCCCGCCAACGTGGCCTGGGGGGACGACGGGCAGACGCTCTACATGACCGCCCGCACCGGCCTCTACCGTGTCCGCGTAAGCGCGATGGGGACGATTCCGGGACCGCAGTAGTCGCGTTGCGCTCGCCGCCGCGCGAGCGTTTCCGAGCCCCGGCCGCAGCATACGGCCCAGTGCTGCGGCCGGGGCCGCTCCCTCGCGCGCCAGCACTCATCCCGTGGCTCACGCCGGCGCTCATCGTCGCCCCGGCCGCGTGGATCCGCTCCGACCTGCGTGACATGCGGCAGGAGATGCGCGACCTGCGTCGCGACTCCATCCGCGCCTGATACTATCGTCGCCTACATGGCGATATCAGATCATCGGCCGACCAAGTCGGGACGGTTCCTGCTCCGGCTTCCGCCCCCCGTGCACGCCATGCTGGAGGCCGCGGCGCACGACGCCGGACTGTCGCTCAACGAGTACTGCGTGCGCCGCCTGGCCGCGGGTGGGTCGGGCGCCGTGGTCGACGACGCTGCAGCCGAGGTCGTCACCCGGGCCGCGACGGTCGCCGGTAGTGCCCTGATCGCAGTGGTGCTCCACGGCTCGCTGGCCCGCGAAGAGGCGACCGCCGCCTCCGACGCCGACATCCTGGTGGTCGTCGAGCCCCGCGTTGCGCTCCGCCGAGGTCTGTACCGGACCTGGGACGCGCACCCGCTTCGTTGGCGCGACCGCCGCGTCGACGCGCACTTCGTGCACCCGCCGGGGAACGACGCCCCGAGCGGCCTGTGGGCCGAGGCGGCGCTCGACGGCGTCGTGCTGTTCGAGCGGGGCCGGCAGGTGTCGACCCACCTGGCGCGCGTGCGCCGGGCGATGGCCGACGGCCGCCTCGTGCGGCGCGTGGTGCATGGGCAGCCGTACTGGACGGCCGCGTGATGCGGAACCGGGGCCTGGCGTCCGACTACATCCGCCGCGCCGCCACGCGCCTTCGGGCCCTCGACGTGCTCTACGACGCCGAGAGCTGGGCCGACGTCGTTCGCGAGTCCCAGGAGATCGTCGAGCTGGCCCTGAAGGCGCTGCTGCGGGCGGCGGGCATCGACCCGCCGCGCGTGCATGACGTGGCCGACGTCATCGAGGCCGAGCGCGGCCGCCTGCCGGCGGCGCTCGCGGTCGAGGAAACCGATCTCCTCGCCGCGGCATCGCGGGACCTGCGGCGCGACCGGGAGCTCGCCTTCTACGGCGCCGAAGACCTGACCCCTTCCGACTTCTACCGGCAGGACGACGCCGACAAAGCCCGCGCGACCGCGCGGCGCGTTGTAGAGCTCGTCCGCCCGCACGTGCCTTCGTCCTGAGCAGAGGTGCGCCCTCCACACTGGTTCGGGGCCGCATGCGCCGGCGTTCCTCCGCGAGCACCTGGCCGACCAGGAACGGCAGGCGGCTACCGGGAGACGACCAGGAGCACCGCGACCAGCACGAGGGCCGAGCATCCCATCGACCAGGACGACAGCACCTCGTTGGCCACGAAGTAGCCGAGCACGAGCGCGATCACCGGGTTCACGTAGGCGTAGGTGGCCGCCTTGGCCGGCGTCGAGGCCTTGAGCAGCCAGAGGTAGCTGCCGTAGGCCACCGACCCCAGCACCGCCACGTACGCCCACGCTCCGAAGGCGGTCGCGGACACCGCGCGCCAGTCGTGACCCGCCAGCTCCCCCGAGGTAAGCGACATGCAGCCGAGCACGGCAGCGCCGCCGAGCATCTGCATGCCCGACGAGAGCGCCTGCGACGACGGCTGGGGTGCGTAGCGGGAATAGACCGACCCGGCCGCCCACAGCAGGCTGGCCACGACAATGGTGCCGGCGCCGATGCGGTCGATTCCGCGCGCGCCCGCGAACTCGGCGGGATTGACGAGCAGGGCGACGCCCGCAAACCCCAGGACCAGGCCGGCGATGACGCGCGCCGGCGGGCGCGCCCCGCGCGGCCGCAGCCAGTCGGCGAGCGCCACCCAGAGCGGCACCATCCCCACGAGCAGGGCGCCCATCCCGGACGGCAGGCGCAGTAGAGCCCAGCTCACCAGGCCGTTGCCGCCGGCCGCCATCAGCAGGCCGATGAGCGCCGTCGCCGCCCAGTCGCGCGCGGTCGGACGCGCGGCGCCCCGATGCGCGGCCCACGCGACGAACACGGCCCCGCCGGCCAGGAACCGAACGCAGGCCATGAAGAACGGCGGTATCTCCGCCACGCCCCGATCGATCGCCAGGTACGTCGAGCCCCAGATGACGTAGACGGCAGCGAAGGCGGCGACGAGCGCGACGCGCGAGGGGCGGCTCATGGCGTGGCGACGGCGGAGAACGGGGTGACGACGGGCCGTGCGCCCCGTCCGAGACCGACGCGATCGGGGAGGCTGGCGTGACGACCGGCCCTGCGCGGCCGGGATGCGGTGCGGGCAGGGACTGCCGGATCGTATCCGATTCGTCATCCGGTCATCGCCGAGACCGCTTCGTTCCCGCGAAAACCCGCTTCGTCGCACGAGCCTTCCGTTCCGCAGGCCGGCTGACTACGGTGGCCGGAGGAGGAGAGGGAACATGCAGAAGCGAACGGTCGCCAGCGTGACCGCGGTTGCCGCCGCGGGAGCACTCGCCGGCGGAATCGTGAGCCTCGCGCAGGAGCGGAGAGTCGACGACCTGGTGCGCGCCGACTTCTTCGCGGGCTTCGCCGGAAACTCGGACGCGCTGGAGCGGGGCATGCGTCTGACGGAGGAAATGCTCGAGGCGGATCCGGGGAACGCGGCGGCCCTCGTCTGGCACGGGGCGGGCACGTTCTTTCGTTCGGGGGCCGCATTCGAGAGCGGGGCCTTTCGCACCGGCATCGCACTCTGGGAACAGGGCCTGACGGAGATGGCCCGGGCGGTCGAGATGGCGCCGGACGACGTCGAGGTGCTGATTCCGCGCGGCGCCAACCTCATCGTCGGCTCGCGCTTCGTGCCGCCCGCGCAGGCGGACGAGATCCTGCGGACCGGAGTCGCCGACTTCGAGCGCGTGCTCGAGCTGCAGGCGCCCTACTTCTCCCGACTGGGAGTGCACGCGCGCGGCGAGCTCCTGACCGGTCTCGCAGACGGGTGGAGCCGGCTGGGCGACCGGGAAGCCGCGCGCCGCTACTTCGAGCGCATCGTCGACGAGCTCGAGGGTTCCGTGTACGAGCAGAAGGCGCGGGCCTGGCTCGAGGACCGGCCCGAGGCACGGGAGCCCGGATTCTTCGAGTGCTCCGGCTGTCATCGGTGACGGACGTGCTCGCCGATGCCGAGGACGAGCCGGCGCCGATTTGGGAGAAGCAGAATGCAATCGATGAAGCACTTCGTCGCCAGTCTGGCCGTCGCGTGCGGGCTCGGGTTCGGCTGGGTCGGAGCGGCAGAAGCTCAGGTGACGGCGCCGCGGGGCGATCCGGAGAGCGCCGCGATCGTCGACCGCCTCCGCCGATCCGCGGTTGCCGGAGACGCGGAGGAGATCGCCGCCGCGCGCGATGCCACCCGACGGCTGCTCCAGCGGGCGCCGACAGAGGAAGAGCGCCGCCCCTTGCGCTACCTCCTCGCCTACGCCAACTGGCGCCTGCTCGGCACGAATCCGCCGCCGGATGGCAACGAGCGCGATGCTCTCGCCGATGAGGCAGAATCGATGCTGGCGGCCAACCTGGCCGGGAACGAGGCGGACGTGGAAGCCCAGGCGCTGCTTGGCGCCGTCTACGGCATGAAGATCGGGTCGTCGACGTGGCGCGGAATGACGTTGGGTCGGCGAGCGGGCCGGGCGCTCGACGCCGCACGGGCGATCGACGAACGCAATCCCCGATTCCTGCTGTTGAGGGGCCTCGACATCTACCACCGCCCGGCCATGTTCGGGGGCGGGCTCGAGCGGGCGGAGCGGTGGTTCCGCGCGGCGGTCGGGTTCTTCGCGGCGCAGCCGTCCGATGCCCCGTGGCCCAACTGGGGCCGGCTCGACGCCCACGCGTGGCTGGGCCGGACGCTGGCCCGGCTCGGAGACGTGGACGCCGCGCGGGAGCAGTACGAGAAGGTGCTGGAGTCAGAACCCGATCACGCGTTCGTGCGCGACTTCCTGCTCCCGCGCCTCGAACCGTAGGAGCTGGTGCCACAGGAGTCTCGCGCCGGCAAGTCCATTGCCCGTCAGGACGCTCCGATCGACATGATCGACCGCCTGAGAACGTCCGTCGGCGCACATCCGGGCCGCTGGAGCCTGGCGTTCAGCGTGCTCCTCTGCACCCTGGTCGGCGCGTCGCTGAGCCTGGCGCGGAGCGGACGCCTGATGGCGGAGCCCTTGGTGATCAGCTTCAGCGTCGGGCTCTCCATCAATGCCTGCATGGTCCTCGGACACGTGTGCTGGGCGCCCCGCCTCCCGCGGCTCCTCGTCACGATCCT
>JAPOYG010000292.1 GCA_026706755.1 Acidobacteriota bacterium | reverse complement strand
TAGTACCAGACGATCTCGCCGGTGTCGCCGTGGAGCGCCAGCGTGGAGTTGTGGTAGAGGTAGCTGTTCCCGACGCCGCCGAGGAGGAACTTGGGCGCCGGCGACGTGACCGATGTCCCGACGTAGACCAGGTTCAGCTCGGGGTCGTAGCTCGGAGCCATCCACGACCCCACGTGCACGCGCTCCTCGTAGGGGACGCCGCCCCAGGTCTCGTCCCCCGGCTCGCCGGGCGCGGGCACCAGGCGGCGGCGCCAGACCTCCTCGCCGGTCTCCGCGTCGTGCGCCGCGATGACGCAGGCCTCCGGCCCGCCGTGGGGCCGGCAGCTCCGGCCCGAGATCGCCTTGCCGCCGGCGACGATCGGACCGGACGAGTGGCGGGCGGGGTTGACCAGGTAGTCGAGAATCTGCGTCTCCCAGGCCAGCCGCCCGGTCTCGGCGTCGAGCGCGTAGAGGTAGTTGTCGGCGCCGGTGTCGATGATGCGGTTCCCGTAGATCGCGATGTTCCGGTTGGTCGACGCCCCGTTGACGTAGTCGTTGATGTCCTCCGGCAGCTCGCGGCGGTACTCCCAGCGGAGGTCGCCCGTCACCGCGTCGATGGCCTGGATGACGTCGTTCGGGTTCGGCATGTACAGCACGCCGCCGTAGGCCAGCGGCGTCCCCTGCTGGCTGCCCGCGGCCAGAGCGCGGGTCCAGGCGAGGCGCAACTCGCCGACGTTGTCGGTGTCGATCTGGTCGAGCGGGCTGTAGCCCCAGCCGTCGGGCGTGCGGCGCCACGTGAGCCAGTCGCCGGGGGCCGGGTCCTCGAGCATGGCGTCGGTGACCGGAACGAACTCGTCCGCCGGCCCCGCCTGCCCGGCCGCCGCGACCGGCACGAGCGCCAGCACGAGCCACCCGACGACAGCCGTCGCAACACCAGCCGCAGCGCCTCGATGCATCTCGGCCTCCCGTCTCCTGGAGTTCGCACGCCGAAGAGCCTCATCATAGCGCCGTGGGCGGCAGCCACCGACCCGACGGCCGATCAGGCCTCGCACCGCGAACAGGCGGCACGGCCAGGCTGACTTCGCGGGACGCGAGACCGTCCCCCGGGACTCGCGGGTTGTGAGGGGTCAGGGTCGAGGCGAAGTTCATGCCGGAGCTCCCGATCCGCGCGGACTGCCGTCCTGGCCGGCCGCCGCGGCGTCGCATCGCAAGCGCCAGCCGTCTGCGCCGTAGAGTGGCGGGGACTCCTGTAGGCTTGGCCGGGCACCGAAGCGGAGCCGGCAAGCGACGATCGGCGGCGGCCAGCATGGCTGCGTTGCAAGCCGGCACCCGTGGTCGGCTTCCGTGTGCAACGCAGGCCCCGAGGAACAAAACATGCGACGAGCCAACACCGTTGTCCTGGCGGCCCTGGTCGCCGCCAACCTCCAGTCAGGCCCTGCCGCAGCCGGGCTTGCCGCCTCCAGCTCCGCCGGCCGGAGCCAGGCGGCGGCCAGCGAGGCCGAGCGGGCCGGCTGCGCGGCGTTGCTGCATCTCCGCAACCTGACCGTGACCTACGCCGGCCTCGCCGAGACGTCGGGCGGCACCTCCTACTGCTACGTGAAGGGCATCCTGCCGCCGGCCATCCACTTCCACGTTCAGATGCCGCTGCCGAGAGACTGGAACGGGCGCTTCCTGAAGTGGGGCGACGGCGGCAAGGACGGCGACCTCGACTTCGCCGACCACCGCGTGGCCGAGGGCTACGCGGTCGCGAACAGCAACACCGGGCACGACAACGGGGCCGAGCCCGGCTCGTCGTTCGCCTACGACAACCGGCAGGCGGAGATCGACTTCGGGTATCGCGCCGTGCACCTGACGGTGGCGGCGGCGAAGACCCTGGTCGGCAGCTACTACGGCCGCGAGCCCGCCTTCTCCTACTTCGAGGGGTGCTCCACCGGCGGCCGCCAGGGGTTGATGGAAGCCCAGCGCTACCCGACGGACTTCGACGGCATCGTGGCCGGGGCGCCGGCCAACCACTACCAGGAGATGAACGCCGTCCGCGTGTGGCTGCTGCAGCGGATGTTCCGCGACGACTTCGCGGGCGCCCTCGCGACGGACACCGACGGCGACGGCCGCTTCGACAGCGTCCGCAAGCTCGACCTGCTGGCCGACGCGGTCGTGGCCGCGTGCGACCGGGATGACGGCGTGGCCGACGGAGTCATCGACGATCCGCTCGCCTGCGGCTTCGACCCCGACCGCGACCTCGCGGCTCACGGCTGCCCCGCCGGCACCGACGGCGAGTCGTGCTTCACGGCGGCCCAGATCCGCACGATTCGGGACTTCCACGCCGGGCCGCGCGACCGGCACGGGGAGCCGATCTACGCCGGCAAGCCGTTCGGATCCGAGCGGCAGTGGGCGGGGTTGTTCATTCCCTACACGGGCAACGGGTTCGCGCCGGGCGCGGTGCGCCTCGGCGGCGACCACCTGAACTACCTGTTCTACGACGTCGACCCCGGCGTGCCTCCCGCCGACATGCTCGACACCTCGGCGGCCCCCGACCGGACGGCGACGCCGCCGGAGTGGGCGTGGTGGAACTTCGACATCGATGACGTGACGGACGGGAAGGGCGACGTGATGCGCGGCATCACCGACGCGGTCGACCCCGACCTGACGCGCTTCCTGCTGCAGCAGGACGGGAAGCTCATCCTGTACCACGGCTGGGCCGATGCTCTCGTCGTCCCCCAGCCGACCGTGACCTACTACCGCGACATGGTCGACGCCACGTTCGGCGGCGACGTCGCCGCGGCCCGCGAGCGGGCACGGCTGTTCATGGCCCCCGGCATGAACCACTGCCGCGGCGGCGTGGGGCCCGACACGTGGGACCGGCTGCGTCCGCTGGTCGACTGGGTGGAACGCGGCGCGGCGCCTGACGCGCTGATCGCCACGCACGCCACCGACGGCGTCGTCGACAACGAGCGGCCGATCTGCGCCTACCCGGAGCGTGCGGTCTACACCGGCCCGGCCGGCGGCGCGGACGACCCGGCCAACTGGGTGGCGGAGAACTTCACCTGCCGCTGAGGTTAGGGCCGCGGGCCCGGGCCCGAGCGCGCGCGCACGGCGGCGGCCGCCCTGCCGCAGCTATACTCGGGCTGCGTGCGGCCGGAGGAGACGGAAGCGGGACGCACTGGAGGCAGGCGATGACGAAGTCACGTGCGGCAGGGGCGTGGAGTGCGGCCGGGGTCGTTCTGATGGCGGCGACGTTCGCCCTCCCGGTGACGGTCGAGGCGCAGGAACCGCCGGCGGAATCCTGGACCGTGCCACGAACGCCCGACGGCCAGCCCGACATCCAGGGAGTGTGGGCGAACAACACCGCCACCCCGCTGGAGCGCCCCGAGATCCTGGGCGACAAGGCGACGCTGACCGACGAGGAGCTGGCGCGGGTCGAGGCGCGCTACTCGCAGCTCTTCGCCAGCGGCGAGAGCGACGCCGCGTTCGCCGACAGCGTCTTCGTTGCCGCCCTCAGCGACCAGGAGTCGTTCTCGTCGCGCGACGCGACCACCGGCAACTACAACCAGTTCTGGCTGGTCGACCGCGACTTCGCCGACAACCGGACGTCGCTGGTCGTCGACCCGCCGAACGGACGCCTCCCGCCGCTGACGCCGGACGCCCAGCGCCTGGTCGAGGTGCGCAGCGCCCACCTGGCCGACAACCCGGCGTCCTCGTGGACGGACCGCCGGCTGCAGGAGCGCTGCATCACGTTCGGCATGCCGAACCTCTTCGCGGGCTACAACAGCTACTACCAGATCATCCAGACGCCCGGCCACGTCGTCTTCCTGCACGAGATGATCCACGACGCGCGCATCGTGCCCCTCGACGGCCCGCCGCACGTCGACGACGCCATCCGGCAGTGGCACGGCGATGCGCGCGGCTACTGGGACGGCGACACCCTGGTGGTCGAAACCCGCAACTTCTCCCCCCAGGCCGACTCGCCGGCCGCCCTCTACACGCGGGTCCGCGGCTCCGCGGATCAGTTGCGCCTGGTCGAGCGCTTCACGCGGGTCGGCCCCGACACCCTGCGCCACGAGCTCACGGTCGAGGACCCCGGCACCTACACGGCGTCGTGGACGGCCATGATCCCGCTCGCGCGCAAGGACGAGCTGCTCTTCGAGTACGCCTGCCACGAGGGCAACATCGGCATGGAGGGCATCCTGGCCGGGCATCGGGCGGAGGAACGGGAGGCCGCCAGCGACGCGCGCTGACGCGGGCCGTGTCGGGCGGGGTCGGTACAGGCTGGACCGGCGCGCGACGACCTCCCCGCAATCCTGGCAGCTTCCTTCGCTGACGCTCGCCCCGCGGCGACCACTGGGGAGGCTTGTCGGTACCCGCCGGCTGACGGAGGCGGCGACATGAGCGGGGCGTCGACCGCGAGCGGCTCGTACTCGGACGATGCGTTGACGGCCATGATGGCGGACCTTGAGTCCGACCTCGTGGAGCGCAAGGAATCGCTGCGCGGCGACGCCCCCGACAAGATCCGGCAGGCGGTCTGCGCATTCGCCAACGACTTGCCGGACCATGGGCGGCCAGGGGTCGTTCTCGTGGGCGTGCGCGACGACGGACAACCGGCCCGCGCAGACATCACGGAAGGAATCCTGCTGCAACTCGCCGACATCAAGACCGACGGGAACATCGTGCCGCCACCCACCATGACGGTGGAGACGCGCCGGCTGGCAGGCGCCCCCGTGGCCGTCGTGACGACATGGCCCTCGGACTCGCCGCCGGTCCGCTGCCGGGGGCGAGTCTGGATTCGCGTCGGCCCGCGGCGCGCCCTCGCGAGCGCGCAGGACGAACGGGTCCTGAACGAGAAGCGTCGGCATCGCGACCCGCACTTCGACGCGCGGCGGGTGCCCGCGGCTCGCCTCACAGACCTCAGCCTGCGTCGTTTCGAGGAGGATTATCTTCCGTCGGCCGTCGATGCCGAGACCTTGGCCGCCAACGACCGGAGCACCGCGGAGCGTCTCGCGGCCGCGAAGATGATCGCATCCGCCGACGACCCGATCCCGACCGTCGGCGGCATCCTCGTCCTCGGCAAGCGGCCGCAGGACTTCCTGCCCGGAGCGTACGCGCAGTTCCTCCGGATCGCGGGTACCGAGTTCGGCGACCCGGTCACGGACACCGAGATCTGTCGGGGTGCGGTCGCGGACGTCGTGCGCCGGCTGGACGACAAGGTCATCGCGCACAACCGCACGTCCGTCGACTTCCTGTCAGGCCCGGTCGAGAAACGGAGCTCGACCTACCCCCTGGACGCCGTGCAGCAGATCGTGCGCAACGCCGTCATGCACCGGACGTACGAAGGCACCAACGCGCCGACCCACGTGTACTGGTTCGACGATCGCATCGAAATCAGCAGCCCCGGCGGACCGTATGGCGCGGTCAACGCCGAGAACTTCGGGCAACCGGGGGTGGTCGACTACCGGAATCC
>JAPOYG010000483.1:3970-5461 GCA_026706755.1 Acidobacteriota bacterium | reverse complement strand
GTCAGTCGATGCCGGCGAGCAGCTTCGCGTAGCGGATGCTCGGGTCGATGTCGTGCTGCCGCCAGATGGTCATCTTCTCCGCCTCGATGCTCCCCTCGGCGTGCACCGCGAGCACCGCCTGGTAGCCTGCGAAGTCGCTGGCGGTGATCTCGGCGATCAGGTTCATCAGGCGCAGCCGATCCACGGCGCGGCCCCTGGCGGCCCCGAAGTAGCGGTCCACGAGCCCGCGCAGCCGGGGTTCGGCAAGGTCCTCCTCGCTGGGGCCGGTGACCAGGAGCCCGCCGGCGATGTCCTGCACCCACGCCAGGGCCTGGTGGTAGCCGGTGGCGAAGTGGAGCTTGGCGATGTTGATGAGCTCCGCGTTGGGGACCGCGATGCCGCTCACCGCGCTCGACTCGCGGGCGGCCTCGCGGGTCATGCCGCGGCAGATCTGCGCGTAGCTGATCAGCTTCGCCAGCTTGTCGCGGACGTGCCCCGCGGAGAGGATGCCGTTGTAGTCGGCCATCAGGTGCGCGGCGCCCACGAACAGGTCGACCAGCGGCAGCTTGTAGCTGACCGCCGTGAAGCGGTGGAACTCGACGAACGTCTTGGCCAGCGGCCCCGCGACGTCCACTTCCCCCTTCAGGAACACCCGGTCCCAGGGGACCTTGACGTCCTCGAAGACGGTCAGGGTTTCCATCATCTTGTGTCGGGAGCTGACCGGCTGCTCGAACGCCGTCCCCTTGCGGCCTCCGTAGCCGCTGGCCAGCATCGTCAGGCCCGGCGCGTTGGCCGGCACCGCGCACGCCACCGCGTAGGCCTCCTCGCCCGGCTTCAGGTTGCGGGTCGGCAGGACGATGATCTCGTGGGCGTTGGTCGAGACCGACGTGTGGACCTTGGCCCCGCGCAGCGTGATGCCGGACTCGTCCTCGTCGACCACGCGGACGTAGTAGTCGGGATGGTCCTGCTCCGTCGGGCCCCGGCTGCGGTCTCCCTTGACGTCGGTCTGGGCCACGGCGACGGCGAGGTCGCGGTCGCGGCAGTACGCGTGAAACCGCTCGACCCGGGGCAGGTACCCCGTGCCGCGGGTCCGGTCGAGGTGCTCCGCCACGAGTCGCAGCGCGAAGAGCGCGTCCGTGCCGATCTCCTTGATGAGGATGACGAGGGTGCCCCCGAGGGCCGTGGCCCGCTCGATCAGGGCGCTCCGCTGCAGCAGGTCGTCGCTCGTGCGAGGGATGTGGTAATAGCGCGAGTAGGGCCCGTCGGGGCCGTCGACGACCGCGAGGGCGCGCTCGGCCGCATCGTCCGCCATCCGGTAGTCGATTGCCGCGTGCTCGACGGCGATGCCGATCACGGGGTGGGTCGTGACGTCGTCCACCCGTTCGCCGCGGTAGTACACCGTCCGTCCGTCGCGGAGGCTCGCCTTGTAGTCCGCCGCCGTCATCAGGGCCATCTCACGCTCCTCCCGGTGGGCCGCCCCCGCGCGGCCGGATCGCGTGTCATGGTCGCACT
>JAPOYG010000483.1:0-3785 GCA_026706755.1 Acidobacteriota bacterium | reverse complement strand
GCCTTGGTTCGGGGACACTGATATGCTTGGCGCCGCCAATGACTGTCGAAGCGAAACCGACGATCGACCGGGACCACGCCAACGAGGTCGTGCAGCGCTTTCAGAGCGAGTCGACCAAGTGGCTCTACGGCCTCGACAACGCCGCCCGCATCCTGTCGTGGGCGTTCTTCACGCTGCTGCCCTACACGGACAAGCTGAGCCAGGGGAAGCTGCTCCGCCAGCCGCACGTGATGTTCCGCGGCCCCACGGGCACCGGGAAGACCGACCTCGTCAGCGCCTGCGCGATGGCCATCGACGCCAAGTTCGAGCGCATCCAGGGCCTGCCGACGTACATGCCCGAGGACATCCTCGGCTACGAGACGATCGTCGAGGAGGTGGACGGCACGCGCAAGATCCACTTCAAGCCGGGCAAGCTGATGGCCCACATCGTCCTGATCGACGAGGACAACCGGCTGTCGGGCAAGACGAAGGCGGCGGTGCTCGAGGGGATGGAGGAGAGCTCCGCCACGCTCAGCTCGGACTACGGCAACCTGGCCGAGGGGAAGATGCTGCCCCTCTTCCCGCTCTCGGGCGACTTCAACGACATCGAGGGCCCCCGCTTCTTCATGGTGATCTGCACCGAGAACATCTTCGGGGAGGAGGAGGGCACCTTCGCGAACCCGGTGGCGCAGCTCGACCGCACGACGCTCTCGATCAACATGCTGGATCCGGAGGACGAGGAGGACGAGCTCAACATCAGCGCCCACAACGTGGTCGGCAAGAAGGTCCAGAAGCTGACCAACCTCTACGAGGTGCTCGACATCGCGCAGTACATCTTCGACAACGTGTCGATGTCCGATTACGCCCAGCAGTACAAGGTGCGCCTGATCCGCAACACCCGTCCGCACCGCGTGCAGGGCCGGGCCGCCCGTACCGTCAAGGAGTACATCAAGGTCGGCATCTCGCCCCGCGTCCACTTCCACCTCGAGGCGGTCGCCCGCACGTTCGCGTTCTTCAATGGCGACCTGGTCATCACGCCCGACCACATCAAGGCCGTCGCCGAGCCCGTCCTCGCGCACCGGCTGGTGCTCCGCGAGGGCATGGAGTTCTCGGTCGACAAGGAGGACCTCCTGAACCGCATCGTTCAGGACATGGAGGTTCCTCCGTGGAAGTAGAGGAGGTCTTCGCGCGGTTCCGCGACATCAAGCACGGCATCAAGACCCGGAAGAAATCGACCAGCATCCACTACGGCGAGCACAAGAGCGGCTTCAAGGGGGCCGGCTACGACATCGTCGGGGTGGACCAGTGGCGCCCGGGCCAGCCCCTCAAGGACATCGCGTGGACCCTCAGCCTGCGGACGTTCCCGGAGAAGCTCTTCCGGATCGAGCGGATGGAGCCGAAGGAGCTCCGGACGCTGATGTGCGTCGATCTGTCGACGTCGACCCTGTTCCAGATCTCGCAGGCCTCGAGCAAGGCGCTGCTGATGCTCGACCTCATCGGCAACATCGGCCTGACGCGCGCCAACGTGCGGGACCCGGTGGGCCTGCTCGGCTTCTCGGACCAGATCGAGCTGTTCGTGAAGCCGAAGCTGGGGACCTCGCAGGTCTTCTACATCGCCAAGCAGATCTTCGACAAGATCGCGATCGCGCGCGAGTACCCGCAGAAGCGGGCCGCGAAGTTCTCGCTGCCGCTGCTGTTCATGGCTTCCCGCCTGAAGATGCGGCATTCCGTCATCTTCCTCTCGGACGTCGTCGACCTCGTCAACGACGACGCCGCGATCGACTTCAAGCTGCTCCGCCTGGTGGCGGCGAAGCACGATATGATGATGCTCATCCTGGATGATCCCGACGAGTTCCGGCTTCGCAGCCGGCTCGGGTACATCCGGATCTCGGACATGGAGACGGGCAAGCAGACGGTGATCTCCGCCCGCAAGGCGGGCGCGATCCGTCGCGACATCGAGGAACGGCGGGCGGCGCTCCAGGGCCGGCTGAAGCACGAGAGCGGCGTCGACTCGGTGGTGCTGACGCCGGAGAACCACGGGGAGGAGTTGCCGCGATTCCTGATCTCGCGGACGGCGCGGTAGCCGCAGGCGGCGGTTCCCGGGCGGGCGTCCCGGCGGCGGACGAACCGGCAGGCGAATGATGATGAGACAGATGCTCGTGTCGCTGGTAGCGGCCGGCGCGCTCGTGGGCGGCGCGGCGGCGTCGGCCGGAGCCCAGGACGCGGGCGCGTCCCCGGTGCAGGTGGAGACGCTCGAGATCGAGCCCACCGTCGTCAAGACGGGGGACGTCATCACGCAGGTCTACCGGGTCCGCTTCCCCGACCTGATCGCCCAGGGGCGAGAGATCATCATCCTCGAGGACCGCATGGTTCCGGAGAACCTGCCGATCCACCCGTTCGAGGCGGTCTCGCTCGAGATCCGCAAGCGGCAGGTCGAGAGCGAGCACATCTGGGACTTCGCGTACGGCATGCGGCTGATCGCGCCGGAGAAGGCCGTCTACGTCGTGCCGTCGTTCGGGTTCTACTACCTGGTCCGGGACCTGGGCGAGGACATCGAGGACGCGGAGATCCAGCAGATCGACGGCGGGCAGGGGCTGGTGCGCTACGTGACCACGATGAACGACCTGCCGATCCTCGACATCCGCGACACCATCGAGCTCGGAGAGTTCGGCGGGCAGGCGGTCTTCTTCCGGGCGATGGCGTGGGCGGTGGCCCCGCTCCCGCTGCTGCTCTGGCTGGTCTTCCTCGTGCGGCTGGCGCGCAAGCCGAAGACCGTCTCGCTGGAGGCGGCCCGCGAGGCGGAGGAGCTCGATCGAATCGAGGCCCAGATCCCGGTGCCGCCGTCGATCTGGGAGGCGCGGCGCACGCTCCGGGCGCAGCTCCGCGCGCTGGCGGGCGCGGCACAGGGCGGGGGCGCCGCCGTGATCAGCGGCCTCATCATCTCGGCCCGCGACTACCTCCGGGCAGAGCTGCCGGACGTCAACTCCGGCGACACGCCCCGGGACATCAAGGCGCACGTCGACGGCTTGAAGGACGGCGCTCGCAAGGAGGCGCTCTCCACGCTGGCGTCGCGGCTGGTCGTGTATCAGGACGGGCTCGAGCGGGGCGAGGTCTCGATCGAGAACCCGGCCGGGGAGGTCGCCGCCCTCGACGCGTCGCTCACCGCGTTGCGCCCCCACATCCGGCTGTGGCGCGGGATGCTGGCGTTCGTCGGGCGCTGAGGCTGCCATGCTGCTGAACTGGTCCGAGTTCGTCGCGTTTCTGACGGGCAGCATCGACGAGCTGCTCGGGACGGAGCTGGCGCAGGTCCGCTACGGCGACGTGGGCATGGCGTTCGCGCTGACCACGCTGGTCGCGGTGGCGGCCGCGGCGACGCTGGTCCGCCTGGCCGTGCGGCGCCGGCGGCACAGCCGGCAGCATTCGGGCCATGCCATCGACCCGAAGCACCGCAAGCGGCTCTGGATCCGGGCTGCCCACACGATGCCGAAGGTGCTGGTGGCGGGGGCTCTGGCGCTCGTCATCTTCGCGGCCGCCGACCCCTTCCTGACTGCCACGGAGGAGGTGAGCGGCTTCGTCGAGTCGCGGGTGCGCGTCGACCTCGTCGACACCTCCGGCTCGATGGCGTGGGAGTTCCCCGACACCGGCAAGTCGAAGGCCGAGATCGCGCGCGACGCGCACCTCCGCTTCCTCGACATGCGGGAGGGCAAGAACGACCGCGTGTCGCTCTGGCTCTTCTCGACCTACCCGTACATGGTCGACGACTTCGTCATGGACGACGAGCTGTACTACTTCCAGGTGTGGGACGC
>JAPOYG010000103.1:4151-5479 GCA_026706755.1 Acidobacteriota bacterium | reverse complement strand
GTCGCAGCGACTCCCATTCGTCGACGGTGTAGACCAGCAGATCGGTCGGGACCGGCAGCGCCTCCGTCTTCCAGCCGCAAGGCCGCTCCGCCCGCGCCAGAGCGCTCTCGGCGACGACGGCGACGACGTCGAGGTCGCTGCCGAAGCCCTCGTCGCCGCGGGCGTAGGAGCCGAAGTAGCCGAGGGCCTCGAGCTCGGGTCGGCTCGCGGCCTCGGCGTCCGCCCAATCGCGCAGACCGCGGAGGACGGCCTCAGTCGCGGGCCAGCGCTTGACGGACGAACTCGACGATGTCACCGGCATGGCGGAGTGCCTGCTCGCTCTGCAGCGGTCCGTAGTACTCGAACGCCGGCCCGCTGAAGTGGCCGTTCGGATAGCGGGCCGGCACGTAGTACGTGTCGAGCGTCCGCGCCTGCTCGATCAGCGCCTCCGGAGGCCCTACCGGCGCGTCCGTGAGCAGTCGGAGAACGGAGTGGCCCCAGGCTTCCTGCCCGTGCGCCTGGTGGAGCGCCTGGACTGCCTTCTCCGCGGCCTGTTGCGCGGCGAAGCAGGCCCAGTCGTGGTCGCCGACGTCGCGGGCGTGGCTCGCGTGCTTCAGGTCGTGCTCCGCTTGCAGGAGCCAGTCGTTCGCCCGATTCGGCATCAATGGCTCCGACCGGCGGTGCCCACGGCGAAGGTCTGCACCCGGCAAGCCCCGTTCCGCACGCTGCGAGCCGCTGCCGCCCGCGGCGCCCGTCCGGGAACGGACGCCGCGGGTGGGGCTGACGGCGGTCGGATGCGCAGCGGCGGCCGGCGACTCCTACGGCGCCTGGCAGACGAAGTTCGCGGCGTCGTCCGTGCTGCCGCCGCCCGTGTAGACCGCCTGCTCCGGGTAGGCGCAGAGCGGGCGGGTGCGATCCACCTCGCCGTCCCGCACGCGGGAGGCGATGATGCGATCGGGCGCCTCGCCTTCCTCGACCCATCGCTCCAGCGCCGCCAGCATGTCGAAACGGCTCGGTCCGGCCCCGCCGCCGCAGTGGCCCATCCCCGGCGCCATGAAGAGCCGGAACGATTCGTGGACTTCGTCCCGGCTGCCGATCGCATCGACCACGCGCCCGTAGTACTGCGTGACGTTGGCGGGGGAGATCTGCGGGTCGGCCCAGCCGTGGTAGGAGAGGAGCTTGCCGCCGCCGTCGAAGAACGGCTGCAGGTTCGGGTCGAGGGCGTTCAGGGTGTCGTCGTCCCGCTCCTCGGCGAGGACGATGTCGGTCTCGAAGTTGAAGCGATCGATGGTCCACTCCGGGTCGGCGAACGTCAGGTAGCGGAACTGCTCCAGCCCCGTCGCCCGCGC
>JAPOYG010000103.1:0-3907 GCA_026706755.1 Acidobacteriota bacterium | reverse complement strand
AGCACCGCATCGTGCACGAGCTGCCGCGCCTCCGCCGGGAGCTGCATCGCCTCGTCGGCCTCAAGGGGCTTCGCCACCCGCAGCGACCCGCCCGCGCGGCCGGTCCAGTCGAGCCCGGGGGCCCCGGCGATGATGCCGTCGAAGTCCTCCGGGAAGCGCTGCGCCGCCTTCATTGCCTGCCGCCCGCCGGCCGAGCAGCCGACCCAGTAGGAGTAGCCCGGCGCGTCCCCGTAGTGAGCCTCGATGGCCTGCTTGGCGAAGACGGTCATCTCGTGCAGCGAGCGGTAGCCGAAGTCGATCACCTTCTCGGGGTGCCCCAGCCCGAAGCTGGCCGTGTTGCCGACGTGGCCCGTGTCGGTCGAGCTGCTCGCGTAGCCGCGCGCGACCGCCGCGGCCATCGAGTTGTGCCGGATCGACCCCGTGAAGGCACCGTTCCCGACCGCCTGGTACTTCCCGTTCCAGCCTTCGGACGGCAGCCAGACCTCGACCTTGATGTCGGAGTCGTCCGATGGCGTCAGCGTGGCCGACACCCGGCAGAACGCCGGCAGCTCGGCGTAGGGGCGGAGCTGCGCCGCGCTCGGCGCCCGCCCGCCGGTCGGCGGCATGAACGCGCCCGCCGCGACGACCTCGGCGCCCGTGACCTCCGTGTTCGGCAGCGAGAGATCCAGCAGCCGGCTGCAGGCATCGGATTGCGCGGCGGCGAGGACCGCCGGGCCGGCCCCGCCCGGAGCAGTGGTGACGCCGGCCGCGGCCAGGACGATTGCGGCGGCAGTGGCACAGGCAGCGGCGAGCACACGCGTCATTTCCGACCTTCCTTTCCTCACGGGGCTCTTCGGTTCAGGGTCTCTTCTCAAGGGTCTCTTCGCGACATCTCTAGCGGTTGCGTCGGCGTGTCGGCAAGCACCCTGCCACTCGCGCGGGAACCCGCCGTCCGGCCCGGCGCGAGACCGGGCGCCGACGCAGTCGCAGGCTCCCGGCGGCGAGGGGACGCATCGCCGCGTCAGACCTCCGGGTGGCGAAGGTGCCACTCCGTCGCCTGCTCGTACGCGTGGCCGAGGCGGCAGAGCGTCGTCTCGCTGCGGTCGCGCCCGACGAGCTGCAGGCTGAGCGGGGCCCCGGCCGCGTTGAACCCGCACGGTACGGATATGGTCGGGGTTCCCGCGAAGTCGGCCGGCGCGGTGAAGCGCTGAATGCCGGTGAGCGGCGGGTCGAAGCGCTGGGCAATCGCGGCCAGCGCCTCGTCGAACGCCCCCATCGTGTCGTAGGCCATGCCGTCCAGCATCGGGAACGGCGTGGTCGTCGATGGGCAGACGAGCGCATCGACCGTGGCCAGCATCGCCTCGAAGCGCGCCGTGAAGTCGGCCCGCCGCTCCATCGCGGCGGCGTACTCGGCGTCCGTGACCGTCGCCCCGAGCGCCAGGAACCCGCCGAAGTAGGGCCCGTACTCGGATGCGCGGAGGGGGTAGTTGTCCGCATGGGCGCGGACCGTCTCGTAGGCGCAGATGGTGCCCCAGTCGACGAACGGCGCTTCCGGCACCTCGACCTCGACCGCTGCCGCCCCGAGCTCGACGAGGACGTCGAGGGCTCCCTCGACCGCTCCGGACACCGCCGGATCGACGCCGTTCGCCGCGTACTGCCGGTCGTAGCCGAGCCGCAGCCCGGCGACGCCTGCGTCGAGCCCGTCGAGCAGGCGCGGGGCCGGTCCCGGCAGCGAGGTAGGGTCGTTGGGGTCCGCGCCGGCTATCGCTTCCAGCATGATCGCGGCGTCGGCGACGGTGCGCGTCATCGGACCGACGTGATCCAGCGAGCCGGCGAGCTCCAGGACACCGTAGCGGCTGACGAGCCCCCAGGTCGGCTTGATGCCCACGATGCCGCACTGCGCCGACGGGAAGCGGATGGAGCCGCCGGTGTCGGAGCCGAGCGAGCCGAAGCAGAGGCCGGCCGCGGTGGCGACGCCGGAGCCGCTCGACGAGGCGCCTGCCCACAGGCCCGGGTCCCACGGGTTGACCGGGACGTCGAAGTCGGGGTGATAGGCGGCCATCGCGCCTTCGGTCAGGTTCAGCTTGCCGAGCAGCACCGCCCCGGCGCCGGTGAGCCGCTCCACCACGGTCGCGTCGTAGTCGGGCACGAAGTCGGCCAGGACCGGAGTGGCGCCCATCGTCCGGACGCCGCGCGTGTAGCAGAGGTCCTTGACCGCGATCGGCACGCCGTGCAGCGGTCCCCGGTAGTTCCCGGCTGCGATCTCGCGGTCCGCCTCGAGGGCGGCGGCGCGCGCCGGCTCGGCCATCACCGTCGCGTAGCTCCTGAGGCGCCCGTCGACCGCCGCGATGCGGTCGAGCTGGTTCTCGGTGAGCTCCGCCGACGAGATCTCGCGCGCCTCGATCCGGCTCGCGACCTCGCGCAGACTCAGGTAGTGAAGGGGCGCGTCGCTCCCGGAGACCGCGGTGCCGGTGGCCGTCTGCCGGGAGGTGCCCCGGCGCGGTCGCCCCGTGGCTGCGCGCGAGCCCAGGAAGGGAACTGCGGCGCCGGCTCCGAGGGCTGCCAACGCCGCCCGCCTCGTCATCGCCGTCCTCATCGATCCGACCTCCCCGCCCTGGATTCCATTCTTCCGGCACGTCAGGAGCCGCGGCCCCGCCGGCCACCCAGCGCCGCCGAATCCGACACCAGGCTCCCGTGTGCCGCGGAAACCCGTTCGCCGCGTTCTGCGGCGCGAGGAGTCTGCGCGCAGAACGTGCCATCGAGGCGATTCGGGCCAGTGCAGAATGACGCGCCCCAGAGGGCGCGCAACCTCCTCAGAACACGGCGATCGGGTTCACCGGGCTGCCGGTGCCGCGCGCGACCTTCAGCGGCAGCCCCAGGAACAGGAACTCGTAGCGGCCCTCCTCGGCGCAGGCATCCGCCAGCGGCTCGAGCAGGGCGTTGTCGAGCAGCGCCACCCCGTAGTTGAACAGGACGCCGTGCACGGGGAACGCGAGGCCGTAGGGGTCGGGGCGGGCGTCCATCATGTCCCAACCGAGCAGCGAGACGTCGTGGTCGCGGATGAACTTCGCGCACGTCACTCCCAGCCCCGGCCGATCGCCTCCCCCGTACTGGCCGCCGGCGGCGAGGAAGCGCTCGCGTCCGCTGTAGACGAGCAGGGCGTCGCCGGGCTCCACCGCGACCCCCTGCGCCTCCGCCGCCGCCTCGAGTTCCCAGCCTTGGACCGGGTTGCCGGGCGTCACGTGCGACGCGCCGCGATGCCGCGGGACGTCGATCAGCACGCCCCGCGTGATGATCCCGTCGCTCCAGGCGTCGATGGCGCCGAACGCGGCGCCCTGCGTCGTCAGCTCGACGTCGGGGTCGCGTCCCTGCCACATGCCGTCCACGTCCCACATGTGGCACAGCGCGTCGATGTGCGTGATGGTCTGGCCGTGATAGATGAAGCCGTAGTAGTCGACGACCGCGCCCGAGCCGCCGGGGCGGTCGCTCTTGCGGAGGAACTGCTGGGGCGGCTGGAACACGCGGCTCATCGAGACGCGGCGCCCGTTCCGGACCACCGCCGCCGCGGCGGCGGTCTTCTCGGGGGTGATGAGGTTGACGGCGCCCTTCTCGTCGTCGTCGCCCCAGCGGCCCCAGTTGCGGCGGTCGGTATACCACGACCGCACCTCGGCCTCGGAGGGCATCCGCGGGTCCTGTCCCGCCGCCGCGGGCGCTGCCGCGCGCGCCGCCGGCGCGTGATGGGTCTCGTGCCGGGCCAGCAGCTCGGACGGCGAGATGCTGTCGGCGGGGGCCGCGGGCGTTCCCGCCCGCCGGTTCCAGGCGGTCGCCTGGCCGCCGAGCACCGCCGCCCCGCCCATGGCCGCCGCGCTCGTCAGGAACCTTCGTCGTGAAGAGGCCATGTCTGCCATCCTTTCGTCGCGCTGCTCCG
>JAPOYG010000038.1 GCA_026706755.1 Acidobacteriota bacterium | reverse complement strand
ACGGGGTGGCCCGCAAGCTCGAGCGGCTCCACGTCGACAAGAACGAGGACCAGATCCCGCGCACGTCCCGGGAGGCGTATCGGCGCCTGTTCCGGGAGCGGCCGTGCTCCGATTGCGGCGGCGCCCGGCTGAACGGCGCCGCGCTGGCGGTGGAGCTGGCGGGCGGGTGGACCATCGGCCGGCTCGTCGAGTGCGAGCTGACGGAGCTCGACCGGGCGCTCGCGGAGCTCGTCGAGCGGGACGACTACGAGCCGATCCGCGACGTCGTCGCGACGCTGGTTGCGCGGATGCGCGTCACCCTGCGGCACCTGATCGACATCGGCGTCGGCTACCTGTCGCTCAACCGGGGCGTCCCGACGCTGTCCGGCGGCGAGAGCCAGCGGGTCAAGATGGCCCGGCAACTCGACTGCGATCTCGTCGATCTCGTCTACATCCTCGACGAGCCGACCGTCGGACTGCACCCGCGGGACATCGACCACCTGATCGCCATGCTGCGCCGCCTGCGCGACCAGGGCAACTCCGTGCTCGTCGTCGAGCACGATCCCGCCGTCATCCGCGCCGCGGACTGGGTGATCGACATCGGACCCCGGGCCGGCCACGGCGGGGGCGAGCTGGTCTTCTCCGGCCGCCTCGACGGCCTGCTGTCGGCGGACGGCGCGACCTCGCGCGCGCTGCGGGAACGAACCACCGCCCCGCGGCGCGAGCGGCGGCCGTTCCGCGAGACTCTGCGCATCGAGAACGCGAGCGCCAACAACCTCCGCGGTGTCACCGTCCGGATCCCCAAGGGCGTGCTGACGTGCGTCACCGGCGTCGCCGGCTCGGGCAAGAGCTCCCTCGTGAGCGAGCTGGTGGAAACCCTGCGGCGGAGTCCGGGAGCGGACGCGGAACCCCGCGACGGCGGACGGCGAGGCAACGCGGGACGGCAAGGGAGGGAAGGACGGACGGGGAAGAACGGGGCGCGCGGAGAGGACGGAGGCCGCCAAGGCGTCGTCGTGGTCGACCAGCGGCCCGTGGGACGCTCGTCCCGCTCGAACCCCGCCACCTACATCGGCGTCTTCGACCCGATCCGCAAGTTGTTCGCCGGCGCCAACGGCGTCTCCCCCGCGACGCTCAGCTTCAACGCCGGGGGCTCCTGCCCGGAGTGCAAGGGGCGGGGATATCTGGAAGTCGAGCTGTCGTTCCTCGACGACGTCCGCCTCGAATGCAAGGTGTGCGAGGGCAAGCGGTACCGGGAGGAAGTGCTGAAGCTGGAGTACCGCGACCGCTCCATCCACGACGTCCTCGAGATGACGGTCACCGACGCCCTGGCCTTCTTCGCCGCGGCCGGTGACGACGACCGGAGGGGGCACGGCGCCGCGATCGCGCGCGGCCTGCAGCTTCTCGCGGACGTCGGCGTCGGCTACCTGAGGCTCGGCCAACCCGTCTCCACCCTGTCGGGCGGCGAGGCGCAGCGCCTCAAGCTCGCCAGCGAGCTGACCCGCTCCGGCAACGTCTACGTGATGGACGAGCCGACCACGGGCCTCCATCCCGCCGACATCGATCGGCTGCTCGCCATCGTCGACCGGCTCCTCGGCGGCGGTAACACCGTGGTCGTCATCGAGCACAACCTCGATGTGATCGTCGCCGCCGACTGGATCGTCGACCTCGGACCGGAGGGCGGGAGGCACGGCGGAGCCATCGTCGCGGAGGGAACGCCGGAGGACATCGCCGCCCGCGACGCGTCCAGCCACACGGGGCGCTACCTCCGTGAACGGCTGGAGCTGTAGTCCTGTTCACCACAACGGGAGAGCCGCAGTCGTCCTGATGCCGGCACGTGGGCACGGACGTCAGGCGGCGTTCGGGCTCCGGCCGGCGTTCATGAACGTCGAGAGTGTCCCCTCGAGGGCGCCGGTCCGATCCCGGAGGTCGGCGACGTCGCGGCTGATCGTGTCGATTCGCTTGTTCGTGTCGTCGAGCCGGGTCTGGAGGTGATCCAGCCGGCTGTCAACGGTGTCGAGCCGTTGGTTTATGCCCTGAAACTGCTGCGCGAACTGGCGGTTCATCGCGTCGAACTGCCGTTTCATCGCGTCGAACTGCCGTTCCATCGCGTCGAACTGCCGTTCCATCGCGTCGAACTGCCGGTTCATCGCGTCGAACTGCCGGTTCATGCCAGTCCAGAGCATGCGTGCCATCAGACCGGCGAGCCCCACAATCGCGATCCCGGTACCGACGATCGACGTGACGATCGGTGGCGTTTCCATCGTTCGATCCTTCAGATACTACACGTTCATGCCGGGGGCGTTGTTGCCATCCCGACGACATCCGCCACATTCCCAACAGCCGCAGCCAAGGCGAATCCAGCCCACTTCCGCGCGCCCTTCACCTCGGCCAGCACCGGCCGCGTCTCTCTCCGAGCTCAGTCCGTGAAGAAGGCCCGCCGCAGGGCGACCGACGGCACGAAGCGCGCCGTCCGCCGGTAGATGGCGTGCAGCGCGCCGGCCGCCAGGTGCCTGTGCAGCGGAATGGTCACGATCTGTCGCTCGCCGTCAGAGGCCACCCGGACCAGCTTGGCGTGACTGCCCCGCTGCGCGGCGACCCCGAAGCGGGAGCGGCGCAGGATGCGCACCAACTCGTCGGAGGAGAGCCTGCGCAGGCGCGGCATCAGGGCACGACTGGAGGCGCTTCGTAGCTGACGAGGAGCCGGGGTGCCGGCGACAGGCCGAGCCAGGCCGAATCCTCCCCCTCCAGGTGCAGCGTCAGCGCTTCGCGAAGATTGACGAGCAGCGCGTCGAACGAGCCCGACTGGGTCACGACGGCGAGCTCCAGGCACTCCGCGACGTACAGACCCTCGCTGTCCCGTACTGCAACGTGGAGTTTGTCGCGGACCTGCGGGTGCCCTTCGCCGTACGGCGGTGCCGCTTCGGCGACCCGCGCAGCAGGATGGCCCGTCGCGCGCCCCCCCTGCGCGATCGACGCCACCGGCGGGGGCTGCCGAAACGCCGGCTCGATCCGATAGCGGCCGCGGGCCACCCGTCGGAAGTACGGCCACCGTCGGGCGTGGTGCGCGGGAGCGTTCACGCAGCAACGGCCGGTGACCTCCGTTCGCACTGTCGCCGCGCTCACGCCTGGAAGCCAACGGACGACCTCGGCCGGTGTGAACGTCCAATCGTCCCTGCGCTCGCAGAGGCGTTGGGCCGCCGCGAGCACCTGTTTCTGCACCGACTCCTTGGGCGCCATGAACGTCTCCTGGTTGCAGCCACCGATATTACAAGTGGTAATTATGTATTGGCAAGTGCAAGACCTCGAGCTCCCATCAGCAGGCTGCAACCCCAACGCGTCGGCCAGGGTCGAGTTGGTCGCACGACCACGGCCAGCGTCCACGCCCGGCGTCGACGCCCAGCGGGCGTCTTGCGATCCGAGGCCGGGAAGGCGGCACGCCGCGGCGTGTTCATCGGGCGCGGGCAGGATCGACGAGGCGGGCTCCAGTCTCCGCCTCCCGGTACTCGCGGAACCGCTGCGTGACCTCGACCTCGAGATCGCCGCGCGCCGTGGCGAGTCGTGCGCCGAGGTGCATCCGCGCCGGCATCCAGACGCCGCCGACCGGCGCCATCTCCAGCGTCGCCAGGAAGCCGTCCGCGCGGACCAGCCACCGAAAGGGAAGGAAGCCCAGCCCGGTGTTCTGGAAGGAGTACTTCACGATCCGCCGGACCTCCGGGTCGACCCAGAGCGTCAGCATCGAGGTCTTCCGGATACCGCGGTCGATCCGGTTGCCGGCCTGCTCCCGGAGCCGCCCCGTCGGGTAGCACTCGAGGCGGACCGCGTCGCGGCCCGCTGCCCTCTCCCGGTCCGCGAAGTAGCAGTCGCCCGGATCCAGGTCCCACTCCAGGAAGTAGTGGAAGTCGGTGACGAAGCGCGGCTCGGGGTCGGGACCGCTCGCGTCGAGCGACGCGCGCCGGCGCTGCTCCCCACGCCGCCAATCCCGCTCGTACCGCCGGCGCCGTGCCTCGCCGACAGCCACGCCGTCGACGCGCACCGGGCTGCGAACCGCCCAACCGTCCCGCACGTACCACTCGTACTCGCGCGTCAGGCGGAACCCGGCCAGCGGGGAGCCCGGCCTCGCCTCGACGGCCACGGCCAGGGTCTCCCGGAGCAGGAAGTCACCCAGCCGCCGCCAGTCTCCGGCGTGGCGGCCGTCGAGAGCATCCTGCACCAGACGGTCGATCTCGTTGTGGGCCGGTGCGGCGGGCGGCTCGTCCTGGCGAGGAGCCGCCGCGGGGGCGGGCGCAGCCGCATTCGTGGGCTCGGGAGCCGCGGGGACGGGCGGCCGCGCAGGCGCCCCGTGCGGCCCCGGAGTGGCCCGGCCGGGCGCCGGGGCCGCCGCGCCGGCGTGCGCGACCGTGGGCGCGGACACCATTGCGGTCGCCAGGACGGTCGAGACGACGGCGCCGAGGGTGAGATGCTCCGGGTGGCAGGTCATGGCGACGAGGGCCGCTGCACTTTGGGTGCCAGCCGGGGCCACGACCGCAGCGCCGTTCTGTTGCGGGTCGGAGCCTTGGAAGGGCCGGGCCGGACGCGACGGCCCCCGACCGCGCCGGCGCTCGATGACCAGCGGCGGACATCCGGTGCACACCTTGCATCTACAGGGACGGCGGCCGGAGCAAACCGTCTCTCAGCCGCCGGCGGAGTGGCCGCCGGGCTGGCGCCGCTCGAGGCGGCGATGGGTTGGTTGCCCTGCCGGCACCCGGTCCTGGGAGTCTGCGCGGGCACGGAGTGCCCCGAGACACGATCTGCGGCCCAAGCTCCTATCGGATGCCGGCCGCGACGCCGTCCGGCTCGTCGCCGAGCCACGTCGGCTTGCCGAGGGGCCGGGGGCGCGGCCACGTCTCGTCGAGCGTCTCGGCGTCGTAGAGCCGGCCGTTCTTCATGACGTAGCGGATGCGGTTGGTGTTGCGGATGTCGTCGAGGGGGTCGGCTTCGAGCACGACGAGGTCGGCCAGCTTGCCGGGGGCGATCGAGCCGAGGTCGCCGTCGAGGCCGATGGCCTCCGCCCCGAGAGCGGTGGCGACGCGCAGCGCCTCGTGCTCCGACAGGCCCCCCGACTGCGTGGCCCAGAGCTCCCAGTGGTAGCCCAGGCCCTGGAGCTGCCCGTGGCTGCCGACGCCGGCGATGCCCCCCGCCTCGACGAGCGCCTTCACGCCCTCCGCGTGCTGCCGGAAGACGTACTCCTCCTCGCGGAACCAGCCGCCGGGGCCGGCGTCGACCCCGGCGCCGCGCCGGCGGGTCACGCGGTCGAGCTCGGCGTGCGGGATGAACCGGCGCAGCTTGGGGTCATCGTGCGGGTTCTCGCGAGTGAAAAACCAGTTCTCGCCGAACGGTCCCCCGAAGGAGACGAGCAGCGTCGGCGTGTAGGCGATGCGAGTCCTGGCCGCGAGGCTGATGACGTCGCGGTAGAGCGGGAAGATCGGGAAGGAGTGCTCCAGCCCCGGGTAGCCGTCGATGATCATCTCCAGGTCGTACT
>JAPOYG010000350.1 GCA_026706755.1 Acidobacteriota bacterium | reverse complement strand
GCTTTCGGCTCTCGACGATGATGTTCCTCCAGTACTTCATCTGGGGGGCATGGTCCGTGCCGCTGGGCACCTACCTCGGCGGCCCGCTCGCGTTCGAGGGAGAGCAGATCGGGCTCGTCTTCGGCACGACAGCCATCGCGGCGATGGTGTCGCCCTTCTTCGTCGGCATGGTCGCGGACCGCTTCTTCGCCACCGAGCGGTTGCTGGCGGTGCTGCACGCCGGAGGTGGTGCACTGCTCCTCGCGACGTCGCAGCAGGCGTCGTTCGGAGCGTTCTACGGCGTCCTGCTCGCCTACGCTCTCTGCTACATGCCGACGTTGGCGCTGACGAACGCAATCGCGTTCCGCCAGATGGCGAATCCGGGCCGGCAGTTCCCGGCGGTTCGCGTGCTCGGGACGATCGGCTGGATCGCGGCGGGCCTGGCGGTGGGCTTTCTCGCTCTCGAGGACACCGCGCGACCTCTGCAGATCGCGGCCGCCGCGTCGGTCGTCCTCGGGGTCTTCTGCCTCGCCCTGCCGCACACGCCGCCCGCGAGGGCGGCGACGCGGGTCACGGCGCGCGACGTCCTCGGCCTGGACGCGCTCCGGCTCCTGCGGGAGCGCTCCTTTGCGGTCTTCGTGGTCGGCTCGTTCCTCGTCTGCATCCCGCTGCAGTTCTACTACACGTTCGCCAATCCCTTCCTGAACGAGATCGGGGTCTCCAATGCCGCCGGCAAGATGACTCTCGGGCAGGTGTCCGAGATCGGCTTCATGGTCCTGATGCCGTGGTTTCTGGTGCGACTGGGCGTGAAGCGGCTTCTCCTGGTCGGCATGCTGGCCTGGGCCCTGCGCTACGTCCTGTTCGCCTTCGGCGACCCGGGGGCCGGCGTCTGGATGCTCTACGGCGGCATCCTCCTGCACGGCGTCTGCTACGACTTCTTCTTCGTGACCGGCCAGATCTACGTGGACACGAAGGCCCCGGCGGACCTGCGTGCCGCCGCACAGGGCTTCATCGCCTTCGTGACGCTCGGCGCCGGAGGGTTCATCGGGACCTGGCTCGCGGGCCGCGTGGTGGACGCCTACGCGGCGGCCGGCGGGGCGCCGGGGCACGAGTGGAACGCGATCTGGCTCGTCCCGGCCCTCTGGTCCGCCGTCGTGCTGGTGCTGGTCGCGGCCTTCTTCACGCACCGCGAGGGACCGGCACCTCGCTCGGCGGCCGCCGCGGCCGCGGCCTGACAGAGCGCTGAACGGCCCACCGCACCCGGGTGACGAGCACTCGCAGCATGGCGGGTCTCGAGCTCGATCGCAGCGCGCAGAGCGGCGGCCCGGCGGTCCGGCCCCGGCCGGAAACTCCGCGGGGTTCCGCTGACGCAACGGGCACCGTGGCCCCGCGCCGTGGCGCATGGGGTACGATGTTCGTCGCGCGGGCGCCGACGGGGGCGCAGCCGGGTCGTGGGAATCGGTCCCCACCGCGCCTCTCCCCACCGGCCCGGACCGCGGGTACCGATACGATGTCCTCAAGAGACACACCGACTCAGCCGGCCGGCGGTGCAGCTCCGGCCCTGGACACAAAGCGGATCTGCGTCTACCTGGGCGGCAACCTGGGGCGGGAGCAGCGTTACCTCGACGAGGCCCAGACGCTGGGCCGCCTGATGGCGGCAGACGGCATCGGGCTGGTGTACGGCGGGGCCCGGGTCGGGCTGATGGGCGTGCTCGCCCGCACCGTCCTCGACTGCGGCGGGTCGG
The DNA here is from genome assembly GCA_026706755.1 of Acidobacteriota bacterium. GTDB lineage: Bacteria > Acidobacteriota > Vicinamibacteria > Vicinamibacterales > UBA8438 > JAGWAJ01. The sequence goes on along the minus strand of JAPOYG010000350.1, from coordinate 3,807 downwards.
TCACCGGTGTCGTCCCGCGTCAACTGTCGTACCAGGATCTGGCGCTCGACAGCCTGAGCGAGTTGCACGAGGTCGACACGATGCACGAGCGGAAGCACCTGATGCAGTCGCTCGCCAACGCCTGTCTCGCGCTACCCGGCGGGTTCGGGACCCTGGAGGAGATGTTCGAGGCGCTGACCTGGTCGCAGCGGCCGCTGGAGCTGCACGAGAAACCGTGCGTCTTCCTCAATGTGGACGGCTACTACGACCACCTCTTCGAGTTCCTGGATCACGCGGCCGAGCGGGGGCTCCTGCTCCCGGCGAACCGGGCGCTCGCCCTCCAGGCGCCGACCGCGGAGGCGGCGCTGCGGGTCATTCAGAAGGCCTGGGCGGACGAGGAGGCGGCGATGCTCCAGGTGATGCGCGCGTACGAGCAGTGACCGGCCCTCAGGCCGAGCCGTTCGCCGGCGCCTCGCGCGACTCGGTGATCGGAATGATGCGATCGAAGCCGCTGATCCGGAACACCTCCTGGATGTGATTCTTCATCGCGCAGAGCACGAGCGATCCATCGGCCGTCTTGAGCGCCTTCGCCGCGATCAGCAGCACGCGCATGCCCGCGCTGCTGATGAAGTCGAGGCGGCTGAAGTCGACGATCAGTCGCCGCTCCCCGCCGCCGATGCGCTCCATGACGATCGACTCGAAAGCTCGGGCGTTGCTGCTGTCCAGCCGTCCGACCGGAAGTAGTACCAGCGCGTCGTCCGTCCGTTCTTCCGCCACTTCGATGTTCATCGGTGCTCCTCGTCGCTCTGCCGGCGTCCCTTCGAGGCCGCCGGGTTGAGATCGTGCTCCAGGGTCAGGCGGTTCCGGCCGTTCTCGTACTCGTAGGTCACGCGATCCGCGAACGTCTTGATGATGTGCAACCCCAGTCCGCCTATCGGCCGCCGCTCCACCGGGGCGTCGACGTCGGGGGGGGCGGCCGCGGTCGGATCGAAGCGGCGCCCGTTGTCGACGGTCGTGAGCACGAGCGCGTCGCCGTCGATGCGCACCGTCACCTCGATCCTCGGGCTCGCCACCCCGTCGAAGCCGTAGGTGACGGAGTTCGTGATCAACTCGTCGAGGGCCAGGTTGACCATGTAGACCTTCGGGTGCGGCAGTCGATTCGCGTCGCCGAACTCCTCCACCATCCGCGACAGGCTGCGCACCGCCGACAGGCGGGGCGCGAGCGATACGTGGAACTCGTCCATCATGATCGAGCTCCTCCTGGTCGAGCGAGCCGGTCCCGCCCGTCGGAGCGGCCCGCCGCCAGCCCGGACGGGGGCGTCGGCAGTCCGGGCCGGCGCGACATCCCGGGAGCGGGCGCGCCAACGGCACGGACGCCTAGCGCTCGCCGAAGGACAACCATGTGCCGCGGAGACCGGTCTGGCCCACCCCGGGCCGGGTCCAGTCGCATACGCCCCCGGCGAAGACCTCCCGCAGCTCGGCCTCTTCCTCGGCCGTGAACCTTGCCGCGTAGTCCGCAGGATCGACCGGCTTGGTGCGGCACTTGATGACGTCGCTCGCCACCGGGGCGCCCGCGACCTCGCGCGGTCCGGGGGGCGACGGGTAGAGCTCGTCGCAGCGGCCGCTCCCCCGCATCTGCTCCTCCACGATGCGGACCGGGTCGTCGTCGCGCGACCAGCAGGCGTCGACCAGGTCGGCCGGACGGGCGCGGGCTACGCGTTCGACCCGCGGGTCGCTCGACGCGTCCGCGGCCAGGCTCGCCAGCCAGCGGTCCATCTGCGCCAGCGCTCCCCGGAGCACCGGGCTGCGGCTGCTGTAGAGGCCGTGGCGGTCGTCCTCGACCAGCATCACGTGGTTGTCGGTTCTCCCGTTCGCCTTGCGCAGGCGCTCGCGCATCGAGAACGAGTGATAGCGCACGTGCACGTCGCCGTTCTCCCGGTCGTCGCTGTACGCGCGGTAGTCGATGATCGGGGTCTCGGCCAGGCCCCCGCCCCCGCTGGTCAGGCGGCCCGTCTCGTAGGCGAGGCGGATGGCTTCTGCGTCGGCCGCCGTACGCTCGGCCTGGAAGCGCCCGTCCGGGTCGTAGCCGCCGATGCGCCGGTTGAGGTCCAGGAACTGCTCCGGCGTGATGACGCCGTCGTTCAGCGCGGCGAGGCCGTACTGGACCCCGGTGTTGTCGAGGGGGCGGCGGGCGAAGCCGGTCTCCGCGTCGCGCCCGTAGACGTTGACGTAATGACTGTAGACGTCGCAGCGCGCGCCCTCGGGGTTGTCGGTCGGGTGGTATCGGAGGTGTTCGGGCAGGACCTCCGGGCAGAACTCGCCGACGTGGACCCGCCCCGCGTTGCGCGAGACGTTGGGCATCGTGGCCAGCTCGAGGAACCCGGCGACCGCCCGCTGCTGCTCGTCGGTGAAGCTGACGGTCGCGGTCTCGCGGAAGTAGCGGTCGAGAAGCCGGGCGTCGGTCACCATCGGGATGGTGCCGAAGCCGACGTCCGGGAAGCTGCAGCCCGGAATGATGCCGTCGAGCAGGCCGGGATAGTTGTCGGCGATCTGGTGGTTCTGGTACGACCCGCCGGAGCAGCCCCACCCGATCGTGTAGCGCGGCGGCCCGTAGGCCTCGATGAAGCGCTCCTTGACGAGCATCATCGTTTCCGCCGCCAGCAGGTCGTTGCAGTTGTTGCCGTAAACGTTGAGGCTGGCCGACGCAACCGCGTAGCCCCGGCTCAGCATCACGTCGTCGGTCACGCCGCCGGTGCGCGCTCCCTGGCGGTACCAGCCGTTCACGCAGCCGCCGCCGAACGTGTAGATGAGGCGACGGTTCCACCCCGGCGACGCCGTCCAGGCGTCCGGATCCGGGTTCCCGGCCCCGGGCGCGTGCAGCATCGCGATCTGGTAGACGGCGCGGTTGATGGTGCCGGTCTCGATGCGAACGACGTAGGGCACCTCGGCGCCGGTCAGCGTCGTGGTGGTCGCGACGTCCGCGGGGAGCGCGGCCGGATCGGCCAGCGGCTTCAGCGCTCCGTCCGCCGCTCGGTACGCGTAGTCCACGCGGCGGGCCACCGAGCAGTTCTCATCCAGCGGCGCGCCGAGCGTCTCTCCCGACGGCAGCTCGAACGCATCGGTCTCGCAGACGAACGGCTGTTCGTGCGGTCCGGAGAAGACCGGTCCCTCGACCGGATGGTTGACCAGCTCCAGCGCGGCGCCCGCCGCATCGCCGGCGACGCTCACCGTGACCTCGTTGGCGCCCTGCGACAGCCCGTCGACGACGCCCGCCAGCCGGTGCCCGTCGGCATCGGCTCGAAACGCCGCGGTCGCGTCCATGCCGTTGACCGCCACCCGCACGTCGGACAGTTCCACGTCCGCCGGAACGTCGATCCGCAGCAGCGCGTCGCCGCCGCTCACCGTGTCCGGCCGGCCCGACAGCACGGTCACCTCGATCTCGTCGACGGCGTGCGCGGTCCCGACCAGAACGCCCGCCGACATCCCCGCCGCCAGCATGGCGACCGCCGCGACGCTACCGATGATTCTCTGCTCGCGCATGGCTCCTTCTCCTGACGTCCTGACGAACTGACTCGACTGCAAGATTACACGGGACGGCGTCTAGAGCCGTTCCTCGCGCAGTGCCTTGGCGCCGGAAACCGCGCGCGCCACGTGCTCGGCGGTGTTGTAGACGTGCGGGCAGATCCGCAGGCCGCCGGTGGCGGCGCACGCTATGCCGTGCCGCTCGTACAACGCGTCCACGAACGGGCCGCGGCTCGCCGAGTCCACCATCGCGATGGCGACGCCGCCGCTCAGCTCGGGTTCCATCGGCGTCACCAGCTCGAAACC
>JAPOYG010000095.1:534-5561 GCA_026706755.1 Acidobacteriota bacterium | reverse complement strand
TCCACTGCGCCGGCGGCCCCGGCCCGGACCGCGTCGACTGGGTCGAGGTCATCCGCGCGTGGGTCGAAGAGGGTGACGCACCGGACCGGCTGGTGGCGTCGAAGCTCGGCCCGGGCGGCGCTCCCACCCTGACGCGCCCGATCTGCCCCTATCCGCAGGTCGCGGTCCACGACGGCACCGGCGACCCGAACGACGAGGCGAGCTTCGCCTGCGCTGCTCCCTGACGCCGATCGCTGGCAGGATACGGACCCGTCCGCTCGCGGCGCTGGGCGCGGAGGTGTCGTGGTCTCCCTCTTCCGCCAGCCGCAGCGCGTAGCCGGTCTTGTCCACGTAGTAACGGCTTTCGTCCCGGATCTTCCGGAAGGTCTGGACGTCCAGGGGCAACTTGCGGTTCATCGCCGCCTACCATCCGGGGTGCGTCTTCTCGATGTCAAGCTGGCCATGCCCGCCCGCGGGCCGGGGAGCGGGGCCGCGGCTCGAGCCGATTCACGCGAGCCCATGCTCGAAAGCCACGACGTTGCGGGAAGCGCTGCTGAACTCCACGGCGACCAGGTGGATGGGCTCGCCGAGGGCACGGTACTTGTCGGCGTAGCCCCTGGCCTTCAGTTGGGCCATCGCCGCCCCCGGGCCGGCCTGCTCCACCACCTTGAACTCGAACAGGTAGACGCGGCGGCCGGTGCGGACCGTCATGTCGGCGCGGCCCCGACTGCTGCTGTCTTCCACGGTGACGGCGGGGCCGAGCACGGACGCGAAGTAGGCGTAGAAGACGCTGGCGTAGTAGCCCTCGAAGCGGGCGACGTCGTTGCTGGTATGCCATTCGTACGGGATGCCGGCGAAGAAGGCACGGAAGAGATCCTCCAGTCCGGCAACGTCGCCCGCCGCCAGGAGGTCCGCGAGCCGGTCGCTCTTGGCATCCCGATGCGGATCTCGCGTCAGGTGTTCCAGCAGGCTCTCGTTCAGACTCTGGAACACCTCCCGATTCGGGTAGCCGAGGCGGTAGCGCGTGCGTCCGCCCCGCGCATCCGTCGACCGGATGGTGAGGTAGCCGGTCTGGAACAGCAGGGCGGCGGGCTCGATCCGATCCACGTCGAACGTGCCGAGCAGGCCCGCGCTGCCGGTCATTCCGTCCAGCGTCAGTGGGCTGACGCCGCGCTTCATCAGGGTTTCGACAAGGAATGTCGGCGTTCCCGTCTCGAACCAGTAGGCGTCGAACTCCCGGTTGCGGAAGAGCAGCAGGATGTCGAACGGGTTGTAGACCTTCTCGGCGCCGCGCCAACTGTAGCCGTTGTACCAGTCCCGGATCGCCTGCCGGTCCAGGCCGTCGAGCTCGGGTGCGAACACCGTGTCGAGGTCGGCGTCGGTATAGCCGCAGATGGCGGAGTAGTCCGGGTCCAGCGTGAGGTCGGTGAGGTTGTTGAGGCCCGAGAAGAGGCTCACCTTCGAGAACTTGCTCACCCCGGTCAGGAACGTGAACCGGACGTGCGCGTCGCAGTCCTTGATCGTTGCATACAGGCCGCGGAGGTAGTCGCGGTTGGCGCGGGCTATGTCCGGCACCTCGAGAGCGTCCAGAATCGGCTTGTCGTACTCGTCCACCAGCACGCCAACGCGACGGCCCGTGCTGCGATGCAGCAGTTCCAGCAATTGCCCGAACCGCTCCGGTGCCGACGCGTACCCGGAGGCCGCGCCGGTCTCGCGCTCCACGGCGTCGAGCTGGGCCATCAGGTTCGTGTGCAGGTATCCCGGCTCCTTGAAGTTGCCGCGGCCGAAGCTGAGGCGCAGCACGGGGTGGCGCACCGACCAGTCCCACTGCTCGCGGATGGCGAGTCCCTCGAAAAGCGGCTCGTTGCCTTCGAGCAGCTCCTTGCAGGTATCGAGGAACAGGCTCTTGCCGAAGCGCCGCGGGCGAGAGAGGAAGTAGTGCTTGCCGTCGGCCAGGAGCTGCCGGAGGTAGGCGGTCTTGTCCACGTAGTAGCAGCGCTCCTCCCGGATCTCCCGGAAGGTCTGCATGCCGATGGGCAGCTTGCGGCGAGTCATGGACGCCGCTCGATTCCTGCTGGTGCGCGTAGTAGTTCCCGCCGAAGCCCCATCCTGTTGGCGCGCAGTAGCTCCCGCCGAAGCCCTTACTGCTACAGGGCGCTCAGGTGCTCTATGCGGCCCGTGCTGTCGCCGATCCGGTCCCGGTGCACGCCGAGGCGGTCGAGCATCGTGAGGAACAGGTTCGTCATCGGCGTGCCGTCCGCGTAGCGCAGGTGGCGGCCCCCGCGAAGCGTCCCGCCGCCGCCGCCGGCGACCAGCGTTGGCAGGTTGTCGTGGGTGTGCGCGTTGGAGTCGCTGAGGCTGCTGCCGTAGACGACCAGCGAGTGGTCGAGCAGCGATCCATCCCCGTCCCGCGCGTTGCGGAGCTTGCCGAGGAGGTAGGCGAACATCGCGACGTGGTGGCGATCGATCAACGCCAGGCGCGCCATCTTCTCCGGGTCGTTCTGGTGGTGCGACAGGCCGTGGTGGGCATCGGGGACGCCGATCGAGCGGTACGTGCGGTTGCCGCCCTCGCGGCTGTACATGAGCGTCACCACGCGAGTCAGGTCGGCCTGGAACGCGATGGCGACGAGATCCGACATCAGCCGGACGTGCTCCTCGAAGGTCGGCGGGATGCCGTCGGGGCGATCGATCACCGGCAGGTTGGCGTCGTCGTGCCGCTCCGCGTTCCGGATGCGGCGCTCGACCTCGCGCACGGAGTCGAGGTAGTCGCCCAGCTTGCGCCGGTCGCTTGCCCCGAGCGTCGACCGGAGCCGGCCTGCGTCGGCGAGCACGAAGTCGAGGAGGCTGCGGTCCTGCCGGGCGCGGACTGCGCGCGCGGCCGGATCGGTCGTGTCGCCGTCGCCGAAGAGCCGCGCGAACACCCGGCTCGGGTTGTTCTCGTAGGGGAGCGGCGTGGTCGGCGAGCTCCACGAGATGGTGTTGCTGTAGGCGCAGCTGTAGCCGGAGTCGCAGCCGCCGACCATGCGCACGTCCTGCAGCCCGAGCTCGAGCGACGGGAGCGGCGTGTCGCGGCCGACGGTCTCGGCCAGCATCTGGTCGACCGACATGCCGTTGCGGATGTCGGCGCCCCGCGTCTTCCGGGGATGGACGCCGGTGAGCCAGCTCGCGCCGGCCCGCGCGTGGTCGCCGGGTCCGTCACCGAGCGCCTCGCCGTTGCGGTGCGCGAGTCCGCTGACGACGAGCAGGTCGTCGCGGAAGGGCTCGACCGGCATCAGTGTCTTCGAGAAGGCGAACCCTGTCCCCTCCGCGGCCGGAGTCCAGTCCTGCATGATCACGCCGTTCGCCGTGTAGACGAACGCGACCCGTGTGACGGGTGCCGAAGGAGCGGCGAAGGCCGGGGTCATCGCATCCAGGAACGGCAGCGCGACGGCGGTCCCCATGCCTCGCAGGAAGGTGCGGCGCGGCAGCGCGTGTCCGGTGATCATGGCTCCGGAATCCTCCTCAGCCGGAATGGTACGCTATCGACGATGGCGGCCACCAGCGCCGAGAACCGGTAGTCCGCCGCCTCCGTCCGCCGCCGGATCTCCCGCACGGCCGGCCGGTCGTACGATTCGAGCCCCCGACCGAGCGCGTAGGTCAGGAGCTTCTCCGCGAGCGTTTCCACGAACTCCTGCCGGCGGTCGAGAAGCACCTGCCGCAACCCGGCCGGGCCGTCCACCAGGGTGCCGTCCGGCAGCGCGCCTGATGCCTCGACCGGCACGCCGTCCTCTTCCGTGCGATGCGCGCCGACCGCGTCGAAGCGCTCGAGCGCGAAGCCGAGCGGGTCGAGCCGGGCATGGCACGCCGCGCACGCCGGGTTGGCCCGATGCCGTTCGAGCGCTTCGCGCAGGCTGCCGGCGGAGGTCCCGGCCCCGTCCGCCAGGGCTGGAACGTCGGGCGGGGGCGGCGGCGGCGGCGCCCCGAGCAGGTTCTCGAGCACCCACTTGCCCCGCAGCACCGGCGAGGTGCGGGTCGGATACGACGTGACCATCAGGACGCTGCCGTGCGTCAGGACGCCGCCCCGCTCGGTGCCGGCGAGCGGTACGCGGCGGAAGTGGCCGCCGCCGACCCCGTCGACGCCGTAGAAGCGGGCCAGGCGCTCGTTGAGGAAGCTGTAGTCGCCGTCGACGAGCTCCAGCACGCTGCGGTCGTCGCGGATCAGGTGATCGAGGAAGAGGGCCGTCTCGCGCTCGAACGCGTAGCGCAGCGATTCGTCGAAATCGGCGAACCGCTCCGGGTCGGGCCGCCAGTCGGCGACGTTCCGCAGGTGCAGCCACTGCCCGCCGAAGTTGTCGACGAGGGCCCGCGCCTTCGGGTCGGCCAGCATCCGCCGGATCTGGCCGGCGAGCACGTCGGCGTCCTGCAGGCGGCCCCGCTCGGCGAGGTCGAGCAACTCCTCGTCCGGGATGCTGCTCCAGAGGAAGAAGGAGAGCCGCGAGGCGAGGTCGACGTCCGATAGAGGATGCACCGCGCCGGGAACCGCGCCCTCCGGGGCGCGCGGGGCCCGGAAGAGGAAGCTGGGCGAGACGAGCACGCCGCTGAGCGCCATCTCGATCCCGTCCTCGAATCGCGCGCCGTCGGCGCGGCCCAGGGCGAACAGATCGAGCAGCGGGTCGACGTCGGCGGCGGTCACGGGGCGGCGGTAGGCGCGCCGGGCGACCGTGGTCAGGATGCGCCGCGCGCAGGGTTCCTCGGCCGGGTGGGTGTCCGGCCGGCACACGAAGAGCCGGCGGCGGCTCTCGGGGGCGCCGGGCCCTGCCACGGCGTAGGGGCCTCCGACCAGCACGTAGTCGACGGAATAGCGGTTGGTGGCCTGCCCGTCCTCGCTCTTGGCGAACTCGGTCAGGAAGCCCGCCCCGACCTCGTGCTCGCCGGCCGGGAGCGGCAGCCGGAGCTCGAAGTTGCGAGTGAGCTGGTTGGCTTCGGCCGGGTCGAAGTCGGCGTCGATCAGGTGTACCCGGCGGCCGTCGATGCGGACGTCGAGCCGGGGCGCCGGCATCCCGGCCGCG
>JAPOYG010000095.1:0-451 GCA_026706755.1 Acidobacteriota bacterium | reverse complement strand
GTCGATCGCCACGTCGGCCGTCCCGCGCGGCGCCTCGTAGCGCTCGACCACCGGCCGCGGCGTCAGGTTGCCGGCGGCCAGGCGGCCGATGCGCCGCGCCGCGGCGACGTACTGCTCGACATGGAGCGGCGAGACGGTCAGGACGTCGCCGATGTTGTCGAAGCCGTAGCCGGAGTCGTCAGCCGGCAGGTCGCGGGCGTGGTCGAGATCGAGCCCCAGGAGGTCGCGGACCGCGTTGCGGTATTCCGTGCGGTTGAGGCGGTGGATGGCGGGCGCGCCGGGGTCCGGGCGCTCGGCCGCCGCGCCGTCCAGGGCCGCCTCCAGCCAGGCCACCAGGTCGGCGGTGGTGGACGCGTCCGGGTGTGGTCGGCCGGCCGGTGGCATCTCGCCTGCCCGCAGCTTCTGGAACACCTTCTCGAGCACCGGCGCGTGCTCGGCCACGCGCGTCGCG
>JAPOYG010000311.1:1641-5587 GCA_026706755.1 Acidobacteriota bacterium | reverse complement strand
CGCGCTCCCGCCAGTATGTTCTCGAGGCCGTAGTTCCCTTCGTGGCAGGCGTACTCGTAGAGCAGCCCGTCGAGGCTCGCCATCGGAATCGACGCCGTCCACGGCCTCGTGTACTCCGTCGGATCGCTCACGGTGACGCGGTAGTCGAGCGTCCCGTCGTCGAGCCGCGTGAAGCGCTCCACGATCTCGGTGGCCTCGCCCGCTCCGAAGACGGTCAGGGCCCGTCCGTTCACCGGAATGAAGTTGGTGGTCTCGACGACCAGCGTGTCGCCCTCCCACCGGCCGCGCGAGTCCCCCAGCCACTGCCGGATCCGGGGGTCCGCATGGGGCCGCCCGTCGAGAGGGATGATGCGCGCGTCGTGGACCATCTCGACCAGGATCACGACGTAGCCCGGCGCCTGGAAGATCTGGTAGTTGTGGTTGTAGAAGCCGGGCAGCATCGCCCCGGGCAGGCCCCGGGAGATGCAGCGCTCGTACAGGTTGCGGTCTTCCGGTCCGGCCGGAACGCGGCTGCGATACGCCTCGCGCCCGGGCCGCCGCTCCGCTTCCGCCGGCGTCAGCGGAGGCAGCCGTCCGTCCGCCGGGTCGACGATGAGCGACGTACGCGCCATCCTGACGCCCCGCTCGACCCAGAAGTTGTTGTAGGACCCGGTCTCTCCTGTTCCCGCGTCGATGCCGCGCTGCTCGCGGGCCACGTCTCCCGCCTCGTCGCGGGCCGCGCGCTCCTCGTCCGTCAGGAACTCCCGGTCCGCGAGGTCCGCGGGCCGCTCCAGCGGGGTGGTCGTCGTGTTCGTCCAGCGCCCCTGGAGGTCCGGGTCGCCCCACGCGGTGCGCGGCGCCGCCGAGCCGCCCGCCTCCCCCGCCGGCGGCTGCCCGGCAACTCCGGCCGGCGTTCCCACCGCGAGTGCCGTCACGACAAGCGCCGCCACGAGATATCGCTGGGTCATCGCTGCCTCCCTGCCTCTCTGCCTTCCCGGCGCCCCGACCAGCGCTGCCGTGAGCTCGCGTGAGCCCCATCATGAACGTGGACCCGGGCGTGTGCAAGATCAGAACAGGACGCGCAGGCCGAGCTGCGCCTGGCGCGGGGCGCCGACGAGCGCGCTGGCGAGGCCGAACTCCGGGTTCGCGGTGATGCCGTCGTCGCGGTAGACCTCCTGCTGATCGGCGTGTCCGACGCGGAAGGCGCCGGTGTTCAGGAGGTTGAAGACCTCGAAGAGCGCCTCGACCTCCGCCCTGCCCAGCCGGAAACGCCGGGTCAGCCGCAGATCCAGATTCGTCCACGGCGCGTTCCGCTCGCCGTTCACGGGCGCGAGCTCGCCGCCGACCACCGCCCGGGTCTGGGCGCCGTGCGGACCGACGGCGAAGCCGGGGTGGTGGTGGAAGCCCACCGCCGGATCGAGCGCGGTGTAGGGGGAGCCCGACTGGGCCGTGAAGATGCCGCTCGCGGTGACGGCGAAGGGTAGCGCGAAGATGCCGCTCGCCACGAAGCGGTGAGGGATGTCGCGGATCGAGAGGCCGTAGTCGTAGTCCGGGTCGGTGGGGTCGGTCAGGGTCAGGCTGCCCGAGCGTTCGTTGTCATCGTTCGAGCGGTCGCGCGACCAGGTGTAGTGCGCCTGGAACTGGACCCCGCCGCCGAAACGCCGGCGCAGCGCGGCGGTCAGGGCCAGGTAGTCGGAGCGGGCGGGCGACGCGCGCACCAGGATGGGCCCGTAGGCGGGATCGATCCGCCGGCCGGAGTAGACCGGCCGTCCGTACTCGTCGCGCGTCGGCGCCGGCACGTTCGCGTCGAAGTTCGAGGCCAGCGAGTCGCTCCGCGCGTGCAGCAGATCGATCGACGCGGCGAGGTTGCCGCCGAACTCCCGCTCGTAGCCGAGGTTGACGCGAACGGTCCGCGGATCCTCATAGCCGGGATCGAAGTGGCTCAGGGCCGGGATGAGGCCGCGCGGCGGGCTCTCGTTGTCGATCGGGTCGCCCAGGGGCACGAAGCCCGTCTCGCCCGGCGTCACGATGGCGTTCCCGTAGCGCGGATAGATGCCGGTGTCGGTGTGGGCGGTGGAGAACAGGAGCGTCGGCGTGCGGGCGTAGAAGACGCCGCCGGCGGCGCGGACGACGCTCGCCGGGTCGGGCGACCAGACGAGCCCCGCGCGCGGCGAGAAGTTGTCGAGGTCGTGGGGGATCCGGCGCCCGGCCGGGAGCACGTGCTCGATCTCCCCCGGGTTGAGGGTGCCGTCCCAGCGCGCGCCGATCTGCAGGGTGAGGCTCCGGTTCGGGCTCCAGGAATCCTGGACGTAGGCGCCGAGAATCTGCTGCGCCACCACGAAGTTGGGGTCTTGCATGCTCCCGAAGAAGAGGACGGCCCGGGCGGGGCGGCCGGCGGCGAAGTCGTGAAGCGTGTCGAAGTCGTAGCTGCCGTCGGCGTTCCCCGCGAAGAACTCGCTCAGGCCGTCGTGGCTCAGGGTGAAGCCCGCGCGCAGCTCGTGGTTCCCGGAGAGGAACGAGAACCGCTCCCGGATCTCGAGCTTCCGCTCGTCGTTGGTCACCGGCAGCCACCAGGGCTTGCCGAACGAGCCGAACGAGGGGCCGTAGATCCGGAGGTTGGCCTGCAGCGCGCCCGCGGGCAGGTGCGAGCGGCGGTCGAAATCGTCGTAGGCGTACTGCACGCGGAGCTCGTTGACACCGCTCCGACCGACGACCGACACGAGCGCGCCCACCGTGGAATGGCTCCGCACGAAGCGCCGGGACTCCTCCCCGACGAAGTCCGACACGCGCGAGTAGCTCGTGAAGTTGTAGCGCGCCGTGAGCGAATGCCGGTCGTTCGCGCGGTGGTTCAGCTTGCCGAAGAGGATCAGGTTGTCGGTCTCCCGCAGGAACTGCCCGCTCGCGGTGCGGCCGCGCTCGGGGTCGGCGGAGGCGGCTCCGTCGTCGTTCGGCCGGTACCCGGCCACCAGCTCGGGGAAGGCGGCGAGGACCGCGTCGTACTGCCCGCGGCCGCGGATGTCCCGCAGGAACGGCTGCCGCTGGGCGGTCTGGTCATAGGAGACGAAGAAGTGGGTGCGGTCGCGCCGGATCGGCCCGCCGAGGGACGCGCCCCAGTTGTAGCGGCGGAACTCGTCCACCTCGTAGCGCGGGTCGTCCGCGGGCACGCCGCGGGCGGCGTCGAGCGGCGATCGCGGCAGCCGCGCCGCCATCCCGTCGTCGCGCAGGAAGAGCACGCCGGAGCCGGAGAGGACGTTGGTGCCGCTCTTGGTGATCACGTTCATCCCGCCGCCGCCGGAGCGGCCGGCCTCGGCCGAGTAGCCGCTCGTGACCACCTGGAACTCCTGCACGGATTCCTGCGCCACCAGCGCGCCCCCGCCCTCGCGCGCCAGCCCGCCCCGCCCGAAGCCGAAGAAGGCGCTCTTCGCGTCGGCGCCGTCGATGGTGAATCCCGAGTTCACGGCGCGCTGTCCGCTCAGCGAGAGCCGGCCCTGCGCGTCCACCTGCACCGTCGGCTTGAGGAGCGCGAAGCGCACGAAGTCGCGGCCCGATATCGGGAGGTTGGCGATCTCTTCCTCGTTCACGTACCCCGCGGCCCCGGACCGCCCCACCTCGAGGAGCGGCGCCTCGCCGGTGACCACCACCGTCTCTTCGACCGCGGCGAGGCCGAGCCGCAGGTCCAGCTCGAAGCTCTGGCCGACGAGGAGGCGGACGTTCTCGCGCCGGACCGTGCGGAAGCTGGCCAGCGATGCCTCGAGGTCGTACTCCCCGCCGGGAACCGCCCGGAGGGCGAAGAAGCCCTCCCGGTTCGTGACCGCCGTGCGGCGCTGCCCGCGCGCGCGGTCCACGAGCGCGACCGTCACGCCCGGCAGGCTCGCGCCGGTGTCGTCCGTCACGAAGCCCTGCACCGACGCCAGCGACTGGGCGGCGGACGGCGCGGCTACACCGAGAGCGAGGGCGAACGCGACGG
>JAPOYG010000311.1:0-1337 GCA_026706755.1 Acidobacteriota bacterium | reverse complement strand
GTGAGGGCAACGGCCACGCCGCGGCGCTCCATGACCGCCAGGTGGAGACAGTCGCGCGCAGACAACGCGTGCTGTTGGTGCGCGATCGCGCGCGCCGCTTCGACGTCGTCGCGGGAGATCGGAAACACGTCGATCACCGTTTCGTCGAGGAGCCGAAACGCGTCGTCGATCGCGCCGCGGCGGTCGATGGCAACGTAGCGGTGCACTATCTCCTGGTAGACCTCGGCGCTCGTGACGTATTCCTCGCCGGCATGCGCTCTCAGATAGTCCTCGATCCGGTCCCGATTCGGATGCGGCGCACCCACCAGGTACATCGGCACGTTGGAGTCAACGAAGACCACGGCCACGCTCGATCTCGGCGAGCATCTCGTCGACGTCGCCGGTGGGATGGTTGCAGGTCAGGGCGCGATCCAACGCGTCGAGTCGGCTCTCCGGGCTCGGACCCGCCTGGGCGTCGCGGGCAGCGCGCAGCGTCCGCCGCGCCCACTCGCTGACGGTCAGGCCGGCCCGCCGGGCGGCCTGACGCAGGGAGGCCGCCTCGGCGTCGGACATCACAATCTGCAATCGCGTGCTCATACTCATGAGTGTACTGCTAGCACGGCGGCGGTTCTTGCGTGTTCTACCGCGACGGGAACCGCCCTTGCCTTCGATCATCATCATTGCGACCCAAACCGTGTGGCGACGTACTTGCCGACGTCCGCTCCGGCGAGTCGCACCGTGCCCGGGCCGCTCCGCACGTAGAGGTCACCCTCGGCCGCCTTCTCCAACCCCTTCCAGCGCAGGTACACCGGCTCGGGGCTCCGCTGGCAACTCACGAGGCAGACCGTCTTTCCTTCGACGATCTGCGTGGTCGGGTCGATGCACGTCCCGGCGCGGTCGCCGAGGCCGTTGCGGACGGCCTGGGCGAGGTGGCGCAGGAACTTGTCGTCGTTCTCCAAGCGGTCGTGGTCGATGCCGAGCACGGTGCGGTCGTCGGCGACGCCGATCAGGAGGTCGCCGCCCTCGGTGTTGAGGAACGCGGCGATGGTCTTGAGGGCGGTGTGCGTCACGTGCCGGTCGTCCTTGCGGTCCTCCCTCACGTTCCAGCGGAGGCTCGACTTGAACTCGAGCGTCTTCGACTCCTGCAGCTTCAGCAGTTCCTCGACGCGCCGGTGGCGCCGGATGTAGTCGTCGAAGAGGAAGTTCTTGAGCGCCCGGCCGAAGTCGGGGTCGTCGGTGATGCGCTTGTAGAGGTTGAAGTTGGTCTCGACGATCTCCTGGATCTTGTCCTCGACCTTGGGGTCGAAGGTCAGCCGCACGTTCTCGCGGGTGTTCACCCGGGCGCTGGCGTCGAGGCC
>JAPOYG010000448.1 GCA_026706755.1 Acidobacteriota bacterium | reverse complement strand
TGGCTCCTCAGGCTGGACTCGAACCAGCAACCCTCCGGTTAACAGCCGGATGCTCTGCCAATTGAGCTACTGAGGATCATCCGGGGAGCCGAGCGCGACATCCGCGCGCAAAAAACCCGGCGCGCGGCGAGCCGTCCCCAACATCCTATCACTTCTCGGGAGCCGGCGAGCGGCCGCCCTCGTCGCTCGAGCGGGCCGTGGCGAGGAACTGCACGGCGACGGCCAGCGCGGCGAGCGCGGCCCAGCCGAGCGCGAATCCGAACTGACCGTCGAGGGGCGCGAAGGGGAAGAGGCCGGCGACGTCGCCCGTCGCCGCCGCGACCGCCAAGCCGTGGCCCGCCAGCGCGAGGCCGCCGACCAGCGCCGTCCAGGCGCCGACGAACGACGTCCCGACGATGATCACCTCGCGCCGGACGAGCAGGGTCGCCAGGGCGCCGGCCGCACCCGTCACCAGCAGCAGCCAGATGGGAGGGTCGCCGTCGACGAGGAGGCCGACCAGGAACACGGCCAGACCGGCCCCGACGAGCCCGACCGTCGACAGGTAGAGCACCACCGCGACGAGCGCGCCCGCGGCGCCGCTGGCGATGACGAGCAGCACCCCGAGGACGGACTGCGGGTCGGCGACAGTGCCGATGGCGAGGACGACGCCCGCGACGAAGCCGCCCACCGCGAGCACCGCGCGCATCAGCCGGTAGCCGAGGAAGCACGCCAGCAGCCCACCGCCCAGTAGAATGCTCGCAACAGGCATGTGGACGGTCGCGGGTGGCATGACTCCCTGCATTATCAGCCGCGCGGCCGCCCGTCGCAATCCCGCCCGATGAGCTCACCGACCCCGGCGGCCTCCCGTGGCTTGCGCCTCGGCGGACTGCTGGCGGCCGGCGGCGGTCTCGCGCTGTTCGTCTACTTCGTGCAGCGCGCGGGGACGACCGAGATCGCGGCCGGCATCCGGAGCATCGGGTGGGCGTTCCTCCCCATCGTCGTGCTCGGCGGCCTGCGCCTGCTGGCGCGCGCCGCGGCCTGGCTGCGGTGCATGCCGGACGGGCACGGCCTGCGTCTCCGCCACGTGTTCCCGGCCGTCCTCGCGGGCGACGCGCTCGGCAACCTGACGCCGCTCAGCGTGCTGATCGGCGAGCCCGCGAAGGCCATCTACCTCCGCCGGCGCGCGCCGCTGGCCGGCGTCCTGCCGGCCCTCGCCGTGGAGACGCTCTTCTACGCGCTGACCGCCGTCCTGGTGGTGACCGCGGGCGGCGCGGCCCTGCTGCTCCGCCTGCGCCCCCCGGCCTCGGAGTGGCTGGCCACCGCGGTGCCGCTGGCCATCGTGGTCCTTCTCGCCGTCGCCGCCCACGCGATCATCTGGACACGCACGCCGCTCGTCGGCCGCGCCGCGTCCTGGCTCGCCCGTCGGGCGCCGGCCGGCGGGGCGGTGGCCGGCGCCGCGGCGCGGCTGCGGGACGCCGAGGCCCGCGTGCACCGCGACTACCCGCGCGACTGGCGGCGCCTGCTGGGCGTGACGGCGCTCGAGACCGCGTTCCACGGGCTCGCCGTCGCCGAGGTGGCCCTGATGCTGAGCCTGCTCAGCGACCGCCCGGTGACCCTGGCCGATGCCCTCGTCTTCGAGGCGGCCAACCGGCTCATCACCGTGGCCTTCAAGTTCGTGCCGCTTCGCATCGGCATCGACGAGGCCGGCACCGCGGTGTTCGCCGCCGCCCTGCAGTTCGGGCCCGCGGCCGGCGTCACGATGGCCCTCGTCCGCAAGGGCCGCATGCTGGTCTGGATCTCGATCGGGGTGGCCGCCGTCGTCCGCCGGGGTCTCTCGCGAGCGGAGCCGGCGGGCCGGGCCGGGCGCCGCGCCGTCGTGGTGATGGCCCGTTCCCCCCAGGGGCGCCGCGCCCCCAAGACGCGGCTCGCGGCGGCGATCGGCGAGGAGGCGGACCGCCGCCGCCTCTACGCCGCGTTCCTGCGCGACACGATCGCCGCGATGCGCACGGTGCCGGATGCGGCGCTGCACGTCGCCTACGCGGAGGAGGACGACCGCGAGGGCCTGCGGGCGCTGGGGCTGGCCGACGCGGAGCTGCTGCCGCAGCGGGGCGCCGACCTCGGCGCGCGGGAGCGGGGCGTGTTCCGGGACCTGTTCCGGGCGGGGTACGCCCGGGTGGCGATGATCGGCTCGGACCTGCCGACGCTGCCCGCGGCGCACGTCCGCCGGGCGCTGGAGCTCGCGGCGGCCCGCCGCGTCGTGCTCGGCCGCGCCCGGGACGGCGGCTACTACCTGATCGCGCTCGCGGCGGGGGAGGACGGGGCCGTCCCCGACCTGTTCCGCGGGATTCGCTGGAGCACCCCGGCCGCGTTCGACGACACCGTGGCCGCCGCCGAGCGGGCCGGACTGGCGGTCGCGCTCGTCCCGCCGTGGTACGACGTCGACGACGAGGACGGGCTGGCCGCGCTCCGGAGCGAGCTGGCCGCGGCGGGCGGCGATGCGCGCGCCCCCGCCACGGCCGCGGCGCTCGCCGAGATCGGACGCGCCGAGCGAATCCAGCTCTAGATCTCGCGCCGCCCCTCCATTGCCTTGTGGACGGTCACGTCGTCCGCGTAGTCGAGGTCGCTGCCGACCGGCAGCCCCATCGCGATGCGCGTGACCCGCACCCCGAGCGGCTTGAGCAGCCGCGCGAGATAGATGGCCGTCGCCTCGCCCTCGACGTTGGGGTTCGTAGCCAGGATGACCTCCTCGACCCCGCCGGCGCCGACCCGCTCGAGGAGGCTCCTGATCCGGAGATCGTCCGGCCCCACGCCGGAGAGCGGCGACAGGGCGCCCATCAGCACGTGGTAGACGCCGTTGAACTCGTTCGTCTTCTCGATGGCGGCCACGTTGTGGGCGTCCTCGACCACGCACACGACGCCCCGGTCGCGCCCGTCGTGCGTGCAGTAGTAGCACGGGTCGACGTCGGTGATGTTGTGGCAGACGGAGCAGTAGGTGATCCGCTCCTTCACGTCGCGGATCGCCTCGATGAGGGCCTCCGCGTCGTCCCGCGGCTGGCGGAGGAGGTGGAAGGCGAGGCGCTGGGCGCTCTTGGCTCCGATGCCGGGGAGGCGCTGGAGCTGCTCGATCAGGGCCGCGAGCGGTCCGAGCCGCGTCATCCCGGGAGCCCGGGGATGCCCAGGCCGCCCATCATCCCCCCCACCTTGCCGGCCACCGTCTCGTCCACCTTGCGCTGGGCGTCGTTCACGGCGGCGAGGATGAGGTCCTGCAGCATCTCGACGTCGTCCCGGGAGACGACCTCGGGATCGATGGTGATCTCCTGGATCTGCTTGGAGCCGTTCATCACGACGGTGACCATGCCGCCGCCGGCCGTCGCCTCGACCCGCGTGGCGGCGAGGTCGCGCTGCAGTTGCTCCTGCATCTGCTGCGCCTGCTTCATCATCTGCTGGATGTTCATTGGGGGGCTCCGGACCGGCCTTCAGATCTTCTCGACGCTCTCGATCTCGGCCGGCAGCACGTCGAGCATGGCCTTGATCACGCTGTCCTTCATGACGCGCTCGCGCAGCGGATCGACCTCGCCGCCGTTCGCGTCCCTCGCCGGCGCCGGCCCGCTCCCGCTGGCCGGAGCGGGCGCGTCCGTCGCCTCGCCGCCGGTGGTGACGGAGACGGCGATCGGGCGGCCGGCCACCTCGGACGCCACGGACTCCAGCCACGCCCGGCGCTGCTCGGCCTGACGGGCCAGCGTCCGCTGCCTGGCCGTGAACGTGAACTCCAGGCGATCGTCGCCCAGCGCGATCCGCTGCGCCTGGGCCACGACGGTGCCGTGGAAGAAACTCTTGGCCCGCTTGATCGCGTCCAGCACCGCGGTCTTCGTGTCCGAGGCGTCGGGCGGGGCGACGCGGTCCGGGGTGTCGGGCTCGCGGGCCGGTTCGGCGGACGCACCGGAGGCGTGGGCGGCGGAGGTCGCGCGCGCGGCTGCGGGCGGTGCTCCGCGGGATGCCGTCCCGGGTGGGGAGGGGGCGGCGGCCGACGATGGCGGGAGCGCGTCGGAAGCCGTTGCGTCCGGGGTGTCGGCCGGCGGCGCCGGGGACGCTGCGGTGGCCGTCGCGGCCGGGGCGGTGGTTTCGGGTGCCGGAGGTGCATCCGTTGCCGCTGCGGCCGGGGGCTGGGCCCCATCTTCGGCACCGTTCGGGGGCGGGGACACGGTCGCTGGGGTTCGCTCGCGGCCAGGGGTGGCGGTCGCGGCCCGTCCGCGGCCGCGGGCAACCGTCGATATACCGCCCCTGCGCTCAGCGGCCCCGGTGGCCTTCGACGAGCGGTTCGCAGCCGAGGCGGGCGCGGGCCGGGACGCCCCGGAGAGCAGCTCGGTCAGCGGGACCAGCTTCCGCAGGTGCATCCAGCGCAGCAGCGCCATCTCCAGGTGGAAGCGCGGCTGCGCGGCGCCGCGCATGTCGACCTCGGCGCGCACGACGACGTCGAAGCCCCGGAGCAGGTCCTCCCGCGAGAAGCGCCCGGCCAGGGCGGTCAGCCGCTCCCGCTCGCCGTCGGCGGCAATCTCCGGGTCCCGCACCCGACGGGGGTCGATCGACACCGCCATCAGGTCGCGCACCGCGCGCGCGAGCTCGCGGCAGACGGCGCGCAGGTCGTAGCCCGACTCGACGAAGCGGCCCGCCAGGTCGAACACGGGGCCGGGGGCCTCGTCGGCCACCGCCTCGATGACGTCCAGCACCGGCTCGCGGCCGATGAGTCCGAGCACGGCCGACACGTCGTCCGCGGCGATCGTCTCCCCGGCGAACGCGATCACCTGGTCGAAGGCGCTCTGCGCGTCGCGCATGCTGCCGTCGGCGGCTCGCGCGATGACCCCGAGGGCGTCCGCGTCGATCGCGATCGACTCGGCGGCCGCGATCTTGGCGAGCTGATCGGCGATGACCTGCCGCCCGATGGTCCGGAACTCGTAGACCTGCGAACGCGACAGGATGGTGTCGGGAATCCGGCCCAGCTCCGTCGTCGCCATCATGAAGACGGCGTGGGGCGGAGGCTCCTCGATCGACTTGAGCAACGCGTTGAACGAGTGGCCCGAGAGCTGGTGCACCTCGTCGATGATGTACACCTTGTAGCGGTTTCGGACCGGAGCGACGGCCAGGCCGGCGATGATCACCTCGCGGACGTTCTCGACCTGGGTGTGGGTGGCGGCGTCGATCTCGAGCACGTCGATGTCGCGGCCCTCGGCGATCTCGCGGCAGGCGTCGCACTCCCCGCACGGCTGCGCGGTGGGGCCCTCGACGCAGTTCAGCGCCCGGGCGAGGATGCGCGCGGTCGTCGTCTTCCCCACGCCGCGGGGGCCGGCGAAGACGAACGCCTGGGCCAGCCGGTCGCGCGCCAGGGCATTCCGCAGCGTCTGCGTCACGCCGCGCTGGCCCACGACGTCCTCGAACGTCTGCGGCCGGTACTTGCGGGCCAGCACCTGGTAGGTCATCGGGGCCTGGACGGTTGGCGCGCGGGCTGCGCGGCTGCGCGGCCGGCGGCGGGCCCCACCGCGGCCCGGATGGACCTGCGGCACATGTCAGTGACTACTTAGCGCTGCTGCCTTCCGGCCCTGACGCGGTTCGTAGGCTGAGATTGCACAGGGTCCGAGCCGCGGTGCGACCCGGCGCCG
>JAPOYG010000004.1 GCA_026706755.1 Acidobacteriota bacterium | reverse complement strand
TTCGTCGCCGAGTGGAAGCAGTTCGGGCGGCCGAGCGGGATGTTCATCGACGAGGACGACGTCCTCTACGTCACCGACTCGACCTCGAACGCCCGGAACAACGCCGGCTTCCGGCGAGGGATCTACGTCGGGAGCGCCGTCGACGGCACCGTGCACGCCTACATCCCCGACCCCGACCTCGACCGCCAGGACGAGCTGCGCATCTCGGGGGCGTCGGGGATCACGGCGGATCGCGAGGGCAACATCTACGCCGCCGACGTCGGCCCGCAGCGCATCCGGAAGTACGTCCGGGAGTAGCGGCCCGCGGATGGGCACGACCGTCACGCCCCATGACCTCGGGGGCGGCTCGCGTCGCCGTCGCGACGAATCGACGGCCACCGCGCGACCGGCCTGAGGCGCCCCGCGTACCCGCGCTGCCGGGAGTGGAGAGCCTTACATGCCCCAGACGATGACCGGCGTTCGGTCGCCGCCGGCGGGCGCCTCGCGGCGGAAGATCTTCTCCTCCCAGGTCCTGGCCTCGGAGGGATCGAAGACGACCAGGTGGCCGGACTCCGCCCCGCAGCGGTCCATGTAGCCGCGCGTCTGTTCGATCCCTTCGCGGACCGTCCGCTCCAGCCCGTCGCGGCGCACCTTGCACTCCACGACGAAGCGGCGCGTGCCGCCCGCATGGGGCCACAGGATCAGCAGGTCCACCCGCCCCCGGCCGAGGGCATACTCCCGCTCGATGCGCCCGCCGCCGTTCACCACCTTCTGCAGGTAGGCCTGCAGAAGCAGTTGCGGCCCGGCCTCGCGATAGCGGTCGAAGCGTTCGATCCAGTGCTCCGAGTGCTCACGGAAGAACCGCTGGAAGGCCTCGAGGAGCTTGTCGACATCCAGACCGCCGGTGCCGTCCACGTACCACGACGCTTCCGCCAAGACGTCGTCCTGCGTCACCCACGTCAACTCGCGCGGGATCACCTCCGCGTAGATCGGGTTGGCGATGCGCTTCACGTTGCCCTGCGCCAGCAGGCCCAGGTCGCGCGCGTACTCCACGTCGCGGTCGCGGTCCGCGTAGTGCCCCCGGTCGTCGGCGCCGGTCAGCATCGGCGCTACCACCCGCCGCACCCGTTCCTCGCGGAGCTTGTCGGCAAGGTTGTCCAGGTGCGTCACCCGGGCCAGGATCAGCCGCTCCTGGGCATCGGCGATGTCGTCGGCGACGACGACGCGCGAGCGGTCCCGGCCGATCTTGCTCTCGAAGCACGCCTCCCAGCCCAGCGCGTTCACCAGCCACGGCTGTCCCGCCGTGCGTTCCCAGATCGACTCCACCGCCTCCGACGCGAACGCCTGCCCGGTCTGGTCGGTGTGCTGCGCCAGGAGCGCTCTTGTCTCGGCTTCCGTGAAGTCGCCCAGCCGCAACGACTTCGACCGGATGTTGAAGGCGCTGCCGCCGAGCACCAGTGCGTTCTGCGACGTGGAGTGGACGCGGTAGTCGCGCACGTCCCGCACGCCGCACAGCACCACGCTGTGCGGGAAGTGCCGGGGGCGCTGGTCGTAGCCGGCGCGGAGCTGCCGCAGCACGGAGAGCAGCGTGTCCCCGATCAGCGTGTCGATCTCGTCGATCAGGAGCACCAGCGGTCGCGGGTTGGCCTCCGCCCAGCGGGAGAGCACCTCGGCCAGGGCACCGTCCGGACCCTCGGTTTCCAGCGCGGCGCCGCGCAGACCGTCCGGCGTCGCGTCGTCCAGCGTCTGGCGGGCGCGGCGGGCCAACTGGCCGAGCATCGCGCGCATTGTCCGTGCCGTATCCTCGCGCCCCGCCTGACCGACCTCGAAGTTCGCGTAGACGCAGCGGTAGTCGCCGGCGGCGCCGCTGTTCAGCAGGTCGCGGAGCGCGAGCAGCGCCGACGTCTTGCCGGTCTGCCGCGGCGCGTGCAGCACGAAGTACTTCTTGCTGCGCACGAGGTCCAGCACCTGGTCGAGGTCGATCCGCTCCAGCGGCGGGATGCAGTAGTGGTCGCCGGCACGCACCGGACCCTCGGTGTTGAAGAAGCGCATCGTCTCCATTCTGGCGACCGGCGGCGCGCCTGTCACCCGTCGCCGCTCCGATCCGGGGACCGGCGGCGCGTCGCGCGTCGCCGCCCTGTCCGGCGGCAGCGCCGTCCCGTCGGAGGAATGCGATAGACTCGCGACCTGTCTTCCCCGCAACTCCGCGATCCGGTCGGTTCCGCTGACGCATGGCCGACGCCGCAGCGCCGCAATCCGCACGGACGGCCCGCGTGGACGCCGCCCGGCTCGGAGCGGTCGTCCTCGTCGGGGCGATGCTGTGGCTCGTGCCCGCGCCGGCCGGCGTCGAGCCTCGCGCCTGGCAGCTCCTGGCCGTCTTCGTCGCCACGATGGTCGGCATCGTCCTGCGCCCGATGCCGATGGGGGCGACGGCGTTCGTGGCCACCGGCGTCGCGGTTCTCACCGGCACGCTGACGATCGGGGAGGCGACGGCGGGCTTCGGCAGCACCGTGGTGTGGCTCGTGGTGGCGGCCTTCTTCATCGCCACCGCCTTCGTGAAGACGGGGCTGGGGACCCGCATCGCGTACCACTTCATGCGCGTCCTCGGCCGGCGGAGCCTCGGACTGGCCTACGGCTTCGTCGCCACCGATCTCGTCCTGGCCCCGGCCATCCCGAGCAACACCGCGCGCGGCGGGGGCGTCGTCTATCCGATCCTGAAGTCGCTCTGCGTCTCGCTCGGGAGCGACGCCGCGCGCGGTACCGAGGGGCGCATCGCGGGGTTCCTGACCTTCACCGCCTACCAGGGCGTCGTCGTCACCAGCGCGATGTTCCTCACCGCGATGGCCGCGAACCCGCTCGCGGCGGAGTTGGCGGCGCAGCAGGGGGTGGCGATCTCCTGGGCGCTGTGGGCGGCGGCGGCCTCCGTGCCGGGCCTGCTGAGCCTCGTCCTGGTGCCCTTGGTCGTCTACCGTCTGTATCCGCCGGAGATCAGCCACACCCCGGAAGCGCCGGCGCTGGCCCGGCGGCGGCTGTGCGAGATGGGCCCGATGTCGCGGCAGGAATGGACGCTGCTCGCGGTGTTCGCGTTCCTGCTCGCGCTGTGGATTGCGGGCGGCGTGCTCGGCGTGAGCGCCACCGCGACGGCGCTCGCCGGCGTGGCCGCGATGCTCGTCACCGGCGTGCTTACCTGGGACGACATCCTCGACGAACGGCGCGGCTGGGACACCTTCGTCTGGTTCGCGGTGCTCGTCATGATGGCGACCCAGCTCGGCGAGCTGGGCCTGCTCGCCTGGTTCAGCGACCGCGTCTCCGGCCTCCTCGGCGACGTGCACTGGATCCCGGCCTTCGTGACCCTGAGCCTGATCTACTTCTACGTGCACTACCTGTTCGCCTCGAACACCGCGCACGTGAGCGCCATGTATGCGCCGTTCCTGGCCCTCGCCCTGGCCGTGGGCACGCCCCCGGCCCTCGCCGCGCTGCTCCTCGCCTTCTTCAGCAACCTGTTCGCCTCGCTGACGCACTACGGCACGGCGGCCGCCCCCATCCTCTTCGGATCGGGCAACGTGGACATCATCACCTGGTGGCGCCTCGGCGCCCTCATCAGCGTCGTGAACATCGCCATCTGGCTGGGCGCCGGCAGCCTGTGGTGGCGTGCGCTGGGATTGTGGTGACGGCTGTGGCCGGCGCTGGACCGGTGGTGCCGTTGGGCTTCGTTGGCTGGAAGCCGTCAATCAGCAGCGGGGCAGGCTTTCAAGAGGACGTCGGCGATGCTGCGCATCTGCGTCACGGCATCATCGATGACGCCGTCCCGTTCCGCACCCGACGGGATCTCCAGGAGGCGACTCGTCCTCGGGAACGAAGCCTTCGGATACGCACTTGGCCTTCAACTCGCTCCAGAGGCTTTCGAGACGCCACTCCGGGACGATGAAGGCGAGCACTGACGCGGGGTGATCCGGTAGCGCTTTGAGGTACCCCAACGGTTGATCGGGGGTCAGCGACGCACCGAGCTTGTTCTCCACGAAAACCCGACAGATCTTGCCAGCGTCATGAATCGACAGGTCCGGCCTAGCGCCCCCGTAGGCGCGCTCGCTTTCGATTCGTCCGATCTCGAAATCCCCGTTGCCCAGCAGGTCGACGAACCTGCGGGCGATCTCAGGTGCGGCAAGAACCGAGTGTAGCGCCAGCGTAGCGGCAGGTTCGGGCGGTCTGCAGATCCCGTGAACCACCCTCTTCAGGAGACTCCCGTGAGTAACCGGCGTTCGAGGGGCCGGCGGCTTGTTCTGACATACGTCCAGTAGTGTCTGAGCGATGCCGTGCATTCTAGCTACGGCATGGTCGACTACGCCGGAGCTGTCGACGCCGGTCCTCAGCCGGACGGGGATGTACATCGAATCACCGTACGATCGAACGCCATCGAAACGCTGCTTGATCCTCCGCCAATGCCCGAGGAGGCTGTAGGATTCCGAACCGGTCAAGACCCACCACAAAGGCGTGATCCCTGAATCGCGCCAAGCTCCGATCTCGATACCGAGTCGCATCTGGAACTTGCCGTGCACGAGCATTTCGCGACCCTGATCGCGCTGCATCCGGTAGGAGGGACGGCTGGTCTTCACGTTGCGAACCAGCCCGTCCTCCTCGAGTCGTCGCGTGATTCTGACGACGAGGTCGCGGTAGTCGAGCAGGCGGCGTGCGATAGCGGCATCGGCGGCTTCCTCCTCGTCCAGGGGCAGGAACGCCGCCGTCTCCATCCGCTTCGTGTGTGACCGGAGCCCCGACTTGCCTCTCGCTCACGTCGTGCGCTTTCCGGTGTCGCCCGCCTTGATAACGAAGTCCCGGCGATCCCGGTACAGCAACGCGCGATTCAGGACCTCGTCGCTCTTCTCCAGGTCGATCGCGGAGCAGTCGGTCATCATCCAGTACGTGTAGTCACCGAGGAACAGGTACTTGCGCTTCTGGTGGAAGAACCGGCACTCGACCCCTTCGCCGCGATTGATGCGCTCGCAGAAGGCGGCGAACAACTTCTCCTGGCCGTCCTTCTTGACGACCACGTACTCGTGGGGCCACGTCTGGCGGTAGGTCACTGCCTCCCGCCACGGCGCGGCGCGGCGCCGTTGAGGGCCATGATCTCCGGCTCCTTGCATCGCTCCGCCGTCGTGTCCATCGTTCCCTCTCCCAGTGAAACGGTGCGGGGGGCTCCAGGTAGCGGCGAGCGCTGCTGACCGCCCGGTGCAATCAGCGGCGGCCGCGCGCGCGTCACGCCCCCGCGGGCGAAGCGCGAGACGTCGACTGCCTGCATGCCGGCCCCGTGCCCTGCATGTGTCCCGCTCATCTCACCATCCACGCGCGTCGGAATCCGCCATCCGTCGACGGCTGCTTGCACGATGGCGCACCGGACTTCATGCGCCCTTCGCAGCTTCCGCTTCTCGCGTGAAGAACGCCGCGTGCACGATGGCGCCGTTGAAGGTCAGGGCATGCCCCACCAGACGGCGGTTGGCCAGGCGATGCTCGATGCCCAACCCGACGCCGGGCGCTTCCTGAGAGGAGGTCGACGCGAAGCGCCGGACGAGCCGCAGCACTCGGGAGGCGGACGGTGTTCCCTCCGCAACGGGCGATTCGAGCAGATGCGACCGGATCAAGGCGCTGCAGTGAACGGCCAGCAGGTGCGGCGCGCCG
>JAPOYG010000057.1 GCA_026706755.1 Acidobacteriota bacterium | reverse complement strand
CGTCTTCACCACGGCGTACGACAAGTACGCGCTCCGAGCGTTCGAAGTGCACGCGACCGACTACCTGCTCAAACCGTTCGACCAGGAACGCTTCGCGCAGGCTCTGGATCGGGTTCGTGCCGGCCTCAGGGAGAAGTCGGCAGACGACCTGCGCGAACGCCTCGCCGGATTGCTGGAGACGATCGCCAGGAAACGCCGGTACCGGACACGCATCGGGGTCCGCGCCGGCAAACAGTTGCGCGTCATACCGGTGACCAGCATCGATTGGATCGGGGCCGCCGGCAACTACGTCGAACTGCACGTCGGCCGCGAGACGCATCTCCTGCGAGAGAGCCTGGCCGGCCTGGTAGAGCAGCTCGACCCGCGGTACTTTGCCCGCATTCACCGTTCCGTGGTCGTCAACGTCGACCGTGTGCGGACGGTCCGGCCCTGGTCTCACAACGACTATCGGGTCGTGCTGGCCGACGGAGGCGAGCTGCGACTCAGCCGCCGCTTTCGCGAGAACCTCGTCGACCTGATCGCATCCGTCAGTCGGTCCGGAGCGCGGTGACCGGATGAACCCGGCTGGCGCGGCGGGCTGGCAGCCAGGCGGCGAGGAGCGCCGCGGCGGCGAGGACGAGCGGGACGCCGACGAACGTCAGCGGGTCGAGCGTGTCGACCTCGAACAGCAGCCCGCCCAGCAGGCGCGCCGCGGCGAAGGCGAGGGCCAGCCCGAGCGCGCCGCCGATGACCACCAGCCTGAGGCCGCCCGCGACGAGCATCCGGACGACGCGCGCTCCGTCGGCGCCGAGCGCCATGCGAATGCCGACCTCGCGCGTGCGCTGGGAGACGGCGTAGCTGACCACTCCGTAGAGGCCGACCGCAGCGAGCGTGAGCGCCAGCACCCCGAAGGCGGACAGGACGAACGCGGAGAGCTGCTGCGGCAGGCGCATCACCGCGAGGTGGCGGTCCATCGTCTTCGACGCGAGGACCCACAGGTCGGGGTCGACCTCGCGCCCGGCCGTCAGGAGCGCGAGCGCTGTGTGTTGGGGGTCCATCGACGTCCGGGCCACGACCGTCAGCGACCGAGTGAGCCGCTGCGAGTAGGGGAGGTAGATCATGTTGCGCGGCGCCTCGCCGAGCGTCCGCACCTTGGCGTCGCTGGCGACACCGACGACCAGCCAGGGGGAGCTCTCGTCGCCGCGCGGCCGCACCAGCCGGCCGACGGCGTCGCCGTCCTCCCAGAAGCGCCTGGCCATGGCTTCGCTGATGATCGCGACGGGTTGCGTGTCCGGCCGGTCGGCGTCGCTGAAGTTGCGGCCGCGGACGATCTCGATGCCGGCCGCCTCGAAGAACCCGAGGTCGACCTGCGCCTGGTCTGCGTGGAAGGCGCCGTGATCGGTCGGCGGTTCGACGCCGGCGACGTTGAAGTCGCTCGTGCTCTGGGTGAGGGGGTCCAGGTGGAGGCGGCTGATGGCGCCGACCGCGTCGACGCCCGGCAGCTCGCGGAAGCGGTCGAGCAGGCGCCGCGTGTAGACGCGCGCCTCGTCGGGTGTGAACCGGGTGGCCGGGGTCAGGAAGGTGAGGATGGCGCTCGGCTCGCGTCCGAAGCCGGGGTCGACCGACTGCACCTGCTGGAAGCTGCGCAGGAAGAGGCCCGCTCCGATGAGCAGCACGAGCGAGATCGTGAGCTGTGCGATGACCAGTACGTTGCGCCACCGGAGCTGGCCGGGCTGCCCCCCGCCCGAGCTCTCGCTCCGGAGGGCGCCGGAGACGTCCGGCCGGGTGCTCTGCAGCGCCGGCACCAGGCCCAGCAGGGTTCCGGCCACGACCGAGACGCCGAGCGTGAACGCGAGGACGTTCCGCTCGAGACGGAGATCGAGCGCGACGGGGATCGGCAGCGGGAGGTCCGCCGTGGCCAGCAGGTGGAGCAGCCAGACCGCGAGCCCCGTGCCCGCGGCCCCGGCCAGCAGGCTCAGCAGCGTGGTCTCGGTCAGCAGCCGCCGCACCAGGGATCCGCGCGACGCGCCGAGCGCCAGACGCACCGCGACCTCCTTGCGCCGGTCGAGCGCCCGCGCGAGCAGGAAGCTGGCGAGGTTGGTGCACGCCAGCAGCAGGACCAGCGCCACGACCGCCATCAGCAGTCCCGCCGCTGGCCGGATGAAGACGTCGATCGGCGGGAAGAGCAGCACGTCGGTGAGCGGCAGGACCGCGAACTGCCCGGTCGGGTCCCAGTTCTCGATGCGGTCCCGGGTGAGCTGCGCGGCCACCGCCCCGACGGCGGCCTCGGCCTGCGGCAGCGCTACCCCCGGCCGCAGCCGCGCCTTGACGAACAGCACCTGGCCGCCCCTCGCGTCGAACAGGCGGGCGCCGAGAAGCTCCTCCGCCATCATGGACGGCGCATAGAACGCCGGTGCGAGGCCGCGCATCGTGCCCGTGAAATCGGGCGGCCCCACCCCGACCACCGTGTACGCCCGGCCGGCAATGCGCATCTCGCGTCCGACAGCGCCCGGGTCGCCGCCGAAGGCGCTCTGCCAGTACTGGTAATCCAGCATCGCCACCGGATGCCCGCCGCGAGAGACGTCGTCGCTCGGCAGCAGGGTGCGCCCGAGCGCGGCTTCGACCCCCAGCATGGGGAGGTAGTCGCCGGTGACGGCCTCGGCGAGGACCATCTCCACGCCCCCGCCCGCGCGGTCGAGCTGCGCCGGGACGAGCTGCGCGGCCGCGACGTGGCTGAACACGTCCGAGGTGCCATCGCGGACGTCCTCGAAGCTGGGATAGGAGAGCGGACCGTGGGCGAACGACGCCTGGTGGAGATAGACGTTGACGACCTCCTCCGGCCGCTCGACCGGCGTGTCGCGGAGGATGACGGCGTTGACGAGGCTGAAGATGGCGGTGTTGGCTCCGATGCCGACCGCGAGCGAGAGCACCGCGACCGCGGTGAACGCGGGACGCCGGACGAGCGATCGGACGCCGCCCCGCACATCCCGGCCGAGGTCGGCGGCCCGGAACCGATGCACGTCCCGACACAGTTCCTTGACCATCTCCATGCCCCCCAGGTGCACGAGCGCGGTGCGGCGCGCTTCCCGCGGAGTCATGCCCCGGCGCACGCGTTCCTCGACGTCCAGCGCCAGGTACCCCTCCAGCTCCGCATCGAGCTCCCGTTCGAGACGTTCCCGGCGGAAGAGATTCACCAGGCGAACCGCGAAGTCCCGCAGCCGACTTGCGACCACTCCCGCTGCAGGCCGACTCGCGGGGCCGGACATCACGCTTCCTCTACGTCGCGGAGCGCCAGCTCGATGGCGAGCGAGACACGCCTCCAGTTGCGAGTCTCCGCCTCGGCGTGCCGTCGCCCGGCGGGGGTCAGCTCGTAGAACTTCGCCTTCCGGTTGGTCTCGGAACGGCCCCACTCCGCGGTCAGCCAGCCCTTCTGCGCGAGCCGGTGCAGGGCGGGGAACAGCGAGCCGGGGTTGACGCGGAACGCCCCCTGGGTCATCTGCTCGACCCGGCGCGCGATGCCGAGGCCGTGATTGGGTCCCGTGATGAGCGCGCGCAGGATCAGCAGATCGAGCGTGCCGCGCATGAGGTCGGTGCGGGACATGGGCATGGCTCCCTGGAACGACCTATCGAATGTCCATAAGTCTATGGCCCTGACCTATAGGATGTCAATAGGTCGCACGTGACGGACGGCGGGGTCAGGAAGGTCAGGATGGCGCCGGGCGAGCGTCGGGATTGGTCATCCCGCAAAGACGTAGTCGAGCTCGAGCTGCAGCCCGTCGAGCAGCGCCGTCTGCAGGGTGTCCCGGCGACCGAAGGTATCGGCGAGTTCGAGCCTCCCGTTCGCTTGCCGGTGGACGGCGACGGTCTCGGCCATCGGATCGACGATCCAGTACTCGAGCACGCCGTGTCTCCCGTACAGGTCGTGCTTGTAGCCCAAGTCCCGGTCGGCGGTGGACGGCGAGAGTATCTCGATCACGAGGTCGGGCGCTCCCCGCACGTTCTCGTCCGTGAGCGTGTGCTCGCGCGCTCGCGAGACGAACAGCACGTCGGGCTGCACGACCTCGGTGTCCGATAGAACCACGTCGCAGGGTGCGACGTACACCTTGCCCAGCCCGTGCTCTTCGGTGAAATCGCCCAGCTTCCGGGCGAGCCTGAATAGCACCGACTGGTGCCTCATGTTCGGTGCGGGAACCATCATCAGATCGCCGTCGAGCAACTCGTAGCGCTCGTCGTCGGGTGTTGCGCAGTAGTCCTTGTACGTCTGCCTGACGGCGCTTTGAGTCGCGGTGGCCATGGGCGTGCTCCTGGGCTGGGACACTCAGTAGCGCTCATCGTCGCTCGCGGGCGACAGGGGCCAGACCGAGGACGGCTCTCCGTTCACGGTCGCGCCCGCGTGCAGGAAGGTCGACGCACGCTGCATCATCCCGGACGGGAACGGCAGGACCGGCGCGGACAACCGATCGAGGGCCTGCACGTGCTCGGCCGCGAGCTGCACGTCGAGGCCGGCCACGTTCTGCTCGAGCTGCTCCATCGTGCGGGCGCCGATGATGGTCGAGGTAACGCCCGGCTTCCCCTGCACCCAGGCGAGCGCCACGGCCGCGGGGGTCGTGCCGAGCTCCGTGGCGATGCGGATCAGCTCGTCGATGATGTCGAACGTCCGCGCGTCCAGATCATCCGTCACGCGGCTGCCCCGCCCGGGCCTGGCGGCGCCGGCGTTCTCGCGGGTGTACTTCCCGCTCAGCGCGCCGCCGCGCAGCGGCGACCAGGGCGCGACGCCCATCCCGAGAGCACGCGCCATGGGGATCAGCTCGGCCTCGACGGTGCGTTCGATCAGCGAGTACTCGATCTGCACCGCAACCAGCGGTGTCCAGCCCCGGAAGCGCGCCAGCATCTGCGCCTGCGTCGTCTTCCACGCGGGCGTGTCGGAGAAACCGATGTAGCGCACCTTGCCGGCCCTCACCAGGTCGTCGAGCGCGCGCATCGTCTCCTCGATGGGCGTCAACCAGTCCCAGGCGTGCATCCAGTAGAGGTCGATGTAGTCGGTCCGCAGACGGCGCAACGATTCGTCACAGGCGGCCGTCAGCGACTTGCGGCTGGCGCCGCCCCCGTTCGGATCGCCGCGGTACAGGTTGGCGAAGAACTTCGTGGCGATGACCAGGCGGTCGCGCCGGGAACCGCCGTCCCGCACGAAGTCGCCGATGATCGCCTCCGAATGCCCCTTCGTGTAGGCGTTCGCCGTGTCGATGAAGTTCCCGCCGAGTTCGACGTAGCGGGCCAGTATCTCCTTCGACGCGGCCACTTCCGAGCCCCAACCCCAGTCCTTGCCGAAGGTCATCGCGCCGAGACAGAACGGGCTGACGCGGAGCCCGGAATCACCGAGTGTCACATACCGATCGAGTCCCATGCCGTCAGCGTAGCGGGCTGACGCTCGGCGCCGCAAGGCTGTGGTCCCTGAAGGCCGGGGCCGAGCCGCGCGCTGCCGGCCGTCAGTCGGTCCGCAGCGCGGTGACCGGATGAACCCGGCTGGCGCGGCGGGCCGGCAGGTACGCGGCGAGGAGCGCCGCGGCGGCGAGGACGAGCGGGACGCCGACGAACGTCAGCGGGTCGAGCGTGTCGACCTCGAACAGCAGCCTGCCCAGCAGGCGGGCCGCGGCGAAGGCGAGGGCCAGCCCCAGCACGCCCCCGACCAGCACC
>JAPOYG010000631.1 GCA_026706755.1 Acidobacteriota bacterium | reverse complement strand
CGACCAGGAAGCCCGGGCCCCAGGCGATGTCGACGATGCTCGCGTCGCGCCGCACGAGGCTCACCAGCCACACCGCCGTCATGAAGAGCGCCACGGCACCGAGCGCCGCGAGCGCTGCGTCGACGCTCATCGCTGGCGGGACCCTGCCCGAACGCCGCCCGCATCCCGGGCGTCAGCGCCGGGCGGCGACGAGGTGGCGGGAGTCAACGGGGCGAGGGGGATGCCCGGTCCGCCGGGAGCCGGACGCAGCAAGTAGTGGACCACCCCCCACTCGGCTCCGCCCCGGTAACCGAACAGCTCGGCGCACGCGAGCAGGAAGAGGCGCCACCGTGACGCCGCGAGCCGTCCCGCCGCGCGATCCCGCCCGCGCGACAGCACGGCCTCGACCTCCGCCCGCCGCGCGTCGAGGCGGGCCAGCCAGGCCCGGAGCGTCCGCTCGTAGTGCCGGCCGCGGATCGACCACCGCCGTTCCAGGGCGAACCCGTTCAGGCACCGCGGGAGGAGGTCCGCCGAGGGCATCATCCCGCCCGTGAAGAAGTGCCGGGCCATCCAGTCCGCGTCCCCGTCGTCCTCGAAGAAGTAGCAGTAGCGCCGGTGCGCGAACAGGTGCACGAAGAGCCGTCCGGCCGGCTCCAGCCAGCAGCGGATGCGGCCGAGCAGCCGCTCGTAGTTCCGCATGTGCTCGAACATCTCGACCGACACGATGCGGTCGAAGAAGCCGGGCGGCTCGAACCGGTTCATGTCGGCGGTGACGACATCGAGGTTGGCGAGGCCCGCGCGGTCGCGCTCGGCCTCGACGTGGCGCCGCTGCGACGCGGCGTTCGACACCGCGACCACCTGCGTCGCCGGATAGCGCCGGGCGATCCACAGGGCCAGCGAGCCCCAGCCGCAGCCGAGGTCGAGAACCCGCATCCCGTCCGCGATGCCGGCCCGCGCGCACGTCCGTTCGAGCGACGCCGCTTCCGCCGCGTCCAGCGAGGCCACTCCGGCGGGCCACGCGCAGGCGCTGTACTTCATGCGGGGGCCGAGCACGATGCGGAAGAACTCGGCCGGCACCTCGTAGTGCTGCGCGTTCGCCGCCCCGGCCGCGAGCGCGATGGGGCTCTCGCGCATGGCCGCGAGCGTCCGGCCGAGCGGCGGCTCGAGCCCGGAGCGGGACCGCCGGCGCTCGGCCGCCAGCCGCCGGCGGAGCAGCCGCCGGATGCCGCGCCGCACGGCCCAGTCGGGCAGCCAGCCCCGCTCCGCCGCGTCGATTCCGAGCCTCACCCGCGCGGCTCCGGGGCGGCCGCGCCCGGTTTCGTCAGGAGCACCTGCACGTCCCCAATCGTCCGCTCCAGAAAACCCGCCTCCGAGTAGCAGAAATAGTAGTCCCAGAGCCGCAGCAGCCGCTCCGGGTAGCCGAGCGCGACCAGCTCCCGCCACTGTCCGGCGAGGCGCGAGCGCCACGCGCGCAGGGTCGGCGGGTAGTGCGCGGTGATGTCCTCGACGTCCGCGACGATGAACGGTGTGCGAGCCTGCCACCGCCGGCGCAGGTCGGCCAGCGACGGGAGGAACCCGCCCGGGAAGACGAGGCTCTGCATGGCGTCGACCGAGCGGCGGTACGCGGCGTAGCGGCCGTCGTCGATCACGATCGCCTGCAGCAGCATCCGGCCGCCCGGCCTCGTCAACCGGTCGCAGACGTCGATGTACGTGTCGAGGAACGCCTCGCCCACCGCCTCGATCATCTCGATCGAGACCACCTTGTCGAAGCGCCGGCCGACGACGCGCGGCAGGTCCCGGTAGTCGACGCGCATCACGCGCACGCGCTCGCCGAGGCCCGCCGCCGCGATCCGTCCGGCGACGTGCGCGTACTGCTCGTCGGAGATCGTCGTCGTCGTCACCCGGCAACCGCGGGCGGCCGCCGCATGCAGGGCGAAGCTGCCCCAGCCGCCGCCGATCTCCACCACCTCGTCGCCCGGCGCCAACTGCAGCTTGCGGCAGACGAGGTCGAGCTTGCGGCGCGACGCCTCCTCCAGCGTGCTCCGCCCGCCGGGGAACACGGCGCAGGAATAGGTCATCGTCGGATCGAGGAAGGCCGCGAAGAACGAGTTCCCGAGGTCGTAGTGCGCGGCGATGTTGCGCCGGCTCCGGTCCCGCCGGTTGAGGCGCAGCCGGTGCCGGACGCGGTGGGCGGCCAGCGCGGCGCGCGTCGTCCAGCCGTCGATGCCGTTCGCGACCTCCGGGTTGCGGGCGACGATCCGGATGAGGGCGGTCAGGTCCGAGGTCGTCCACCAGCCGCGGGCGTAGGCCTCCGCGGCGCCGATGGCGCCCCCGAGCGCGATGGAACGGTAGGCGCGCCGATCGCGGAACGCGACCTGCGCCACGAGGACCGGATCGGCTGGCGTCCCGAAGCGGCGCCGCTGGTCGCCGTCGGCCACCTCCACCTCCCCTTCCCGCAAGGCGGTCAGGCGCTGCTCCAGGAGGAACCGGCAGGTGCGGGAGAGGAGCGACGGTTGCGTCGCGTGCGGGCTGGCGGCCAGCGGCTCGGAACGGATCATGCAGATTCGGTCGGAGCCGCCTTCCGGTCGCGGCCCTTGCTGTATGTTACGAAGGCGGATCGGGCGCTGGATCCGCCGGGACGGCGGGTCCTGGACTCTCAGGCCAGGTCGGGCGCCCGAATTGCACCCTCGCGCCCGTCCGGCCGCGTCGCCTCCGGAAGATGGGCCATGCTAGAGGTTGCGCCGCAGGACGCCAACGGAGTGCCGCAGCGCAAAGAAGATGAGAGTCGCGGTAGTCGGTAGCGGCGTTGCCGGCCTCGTGGCCGCGAGCGAGCTGCACCGCGAGCACGAGATCACCGTCTTCGAGCGCAACGACTACCTCGGCGGCCACGCCCGCACCCTCCTGGTCGAGGATCGGAGCACGGGGCGCACGCTCGCCCTCGACACGGCGTTTCTCGTGTTCAACGAGCCGAACTATCCCCTGTTCAGCCGACTGCTCGAGCGCCTCGGCGTGGCGAGCCAGGCGGCGGACATGTCGTTCGGCGTCCGCTGCGCGCGCTGCGGCGTCGAGTACAGCAGCCGGGGCCTCCGGGGGCTCTTCGCCCGGCCGCGGCAGGCGCTCTCGCCGGCGTTCCACCGCATGGCGCTCGACATCGTCCGCTTCAACCGCTGGGCGCGGGAGCGGCGGCGGCGGCTCGGCGCGATGTCGGTCGCCGACCTCCGGCGCGCGCGCCTGTTCGGGGACGGTCTGTTCCGCCACTACCTGCTCCCGATGGGGGCGGCCATCTGGTCCGCGGCGGCGGCGGACATCGGCCGGCTGCCGCTCCGCTTCCTGGTCGACTTCTTCGACAACCACGGGCTCCTGCAGATCGCCGGCCATCCGCCGTGGCGGACGGTCGTCGGTGGCAGCCGGCGCTACGTGGAGGCGCTCGTCCGGCCGTTCGCCGATCGGGTCCGCCTCCGCAGCCCGGTCCGCGCGGTGCGGAGGCGGCCCGACGGCGTCACCGTGCGGACGGACGAGGGGGGCGCGGAGCGCTTCGACCGGGTCGTCCTCGCCACCCACACCGACCAGGCGCTGGCCCTGCTGGAGGACGCCGACGAGACGGAGCGGCGCGCGCTGGCCGCTCTGCCCTACCGCCGCAACGAGGTGGTGCTGCACACCGATGCGCGGCAGCTTCCCCGCGCCGCGTCCGCCCGCGCGGCCTGGAACTACCGCACCGCGGACTGCCGGACGGCGTCGTCACCGGTCGGGATCACCTACTCCCTCAACCGCCTGCAGCGCCTCGACACCGACACGGACTACTGCGTGACGCTGAACCCGCCCGACGGCCCCGCCGCGATCGAGCCGTCGGCGGTCATCGCGCGACTCTGCTACTCCCACCCGATCTATGCGCCGGAGGGCCTGGCCGGGCGCCGCGCGCTGGCCGCCATCAACGGCCGGCGCCGGACCGCCTACTGCGGGGCCTGGCTCGGCAACGGCTTTCACGAGGACGGCGTCCGGGCGGGCCTCGAAGCGGCTCGGACGGTCCGCGAGGCGCGGGAGGCGGCGTGACGTCGTGCCTCTACGACGGGTACGTCCGGCACCGGCGCCGCGGCCCGCGCGTGCACACCTTCCGCTACCGCCTCTGCCTGTTCTACCTCGACCTCGACGAGCTGCCGCAGCTCGACCGCACGGTGCGCCTCTTCTCCGTCAACGGCTCGAACGCCGTCGCCTTCCACGATCGCGACCACCTGGACGGCCGGGGCGGCGACACCGCGCCGCGCGTGGCCGCCGTGCTTCGGAACGCCGGGGTGCGCCTGCGGACACCCAAGGTCTACCTGCTGGCCGCGTGCCGCATCCTGGGCTACGTCTTCAACCCCATCAGCCTCTACTACTGCCACGAGGGCCCCGGCGGGCCCTTGCGGGCGGTCGTCGCCGAGGTGAACAACACGTTCGGCGAGCGGCACCTGTACGTGCTGCGCCACCGGCTGAACCCCGCCTCCGACACGTCGCGGCACGCGGCCCGCTACCGGGCGCCGAAGGCGCTCTTCGTTTCGCCGTTCCTAGCGGCGGACGGACATTACGACTTTCACCTCGCGCCGGTAGGCCCGAGACTCAGCGTCGGCATCTTGCAGTACGAGGGCGGCCACCCGACCCTCGACGCACAGTTCTGGGGCCGGCGGGTCGAGCTGACCTCGCGGTCGGTCGCGGGCCTGGTGGCGGCCCGCCCCCTGGCCGCGGTGAAGACGATCGCGGCGATTCACGCCGAGGCGCTGCGACTGTGGTGGAAGGGAATCCCCCTCCAACCGCGGCCGCCGCGCCGCAGCGGCGCGCTCGCCTTGCGGGTGACGGTGGACGACGACGGCCGTTCCCGGCGGTGCCGGCTCCTGGCGGCGGCGGTTCCTGTGGCGTCCGTTCCGGCCGCGCCGCCGGCGTCCGTCCCGGCGGCGGCTCCGGCGGCGTCCGTGCGGGCGGGCGCGGCTCCGGCGGCGTCGGTTCCGGCGGGGTCGGTTCCGACGGCGTCCGTCCCGGCGGCGGCTCCGGCGGCGTCCGTTCCGGCGGCCCCGGCGGCGTCCGTTCCGGTGGCCCCGCTCGTGGCGGGGGCAGTTCCCGCGGCAGCGATTGCGGAGGACGAGCATCATGCGAGTTGACGGCATTCGGAGAGCGGCCGCCGCGGTCGGCGTTGCGGGCACCCTGGCGGCCGGGAGCCTGGCCGCGCCGGCGGCGGGCCAGGACTGGACGGCAGAGGAGATCGTCGAGCGGGCCGTGGCGCGCGCGGACGAGCAGCGCGACGCACAGACGGACATCCTCTATCGCGCGACCTTCGAGTCCATCACGGAGAAGCTGAGCGGCGACGGAGACGTCGAGGAAGCGGAGAGTTGGACCTACGAGCAGTACCCGCTCGAGGGTGTGCTCTACGAGGAGCGCGTCGCGCGGGAAGGCGAGCCCCTCACGGCCGACGACGTGCGCAAGGAGCGGGAGCGCCGGCGGGACTTCGTCGAGGAGGTGCGCGAGCGAAGAGCCCGTGGGGAGGACGACGCCCGACCGGAGGACGAGAACCGCGTCGAGCTGAACGACGACTTCATCTCGCGCTACCAGTATTCCATCGTCGGCGAGGAGGTGCGCGAGGGCCACGACTGCTGGATCATCGAGCTCGTTCCCCGTCCCGGCGACCTGCCCGTCAACCGGCGGATCGACACCGCGC
Source organism: Acidobacteriota bacterium (assembly GCA_026706755.1). Classification (GTDB taxonomy): domain Bacteria; phylum Acidobacteriota; class Vicinamibacteria; order Vicinamibacterales; family UBA8438; genus JAGWAJ01. Next base: position 12 of record JAPOYG010000631.1, on the reverse strand, counting down.
TCAACAAGTCGA
>JAPOYG010000678.1 GCA_026706755.1 Acidobacteriota bacterium | reverse complement strand
CACCAGAAGACGCGCTGGGCGACCGGCGCGTCGAGCTTGCCGCCGGCGGTGACGGTGTCGATGACCAGCGAACCGGAATCGGACGACGTGACGAAGAACACGATCACCAGCACGATGCCGATGAACGAAGTGACCCCGGACAGCGGCAGCACCTCCAGCATCCGGAACAGGGCCAGCTCCGGCTGCTGCGCCTCGACGGCCTCGAACACGGCGATATGGCCCCCGTCGAGATAGTGCGACAGCGCGGTGGCTCCGAAGACGTTCATCCAGAGCGCGGAGACCAGCACGGGGACGACCAGCATGCAGCCGACGAGCTCGCGCACGGTGCGGCCGCGCGACACCCGGGCGATGAACATGCCGACGAAGGGGGACCAGGAGAGCCACCACGCCCAGAAGAACGCGGTCCACCCGTGCAGGAAGTCGAGGTCCTCGCGCCCCACCCAGTTGCTGAGCGGGCCGATCGCCGCGACATAGTGGCCGATGCTGGTGACGAACCCGGCAAGGAGGTCGAGGGTCGGCCCGACCGCGAGCACGAATGCCAGCAGCAGCAGCGCCAGGAACAGGTTGGCCTGACTGAGTCGCTTGACGCCCCGGTCCATGCCGGCGACCACCGACAGGAGCGCGACGGAGGTGATGACCGCGATGATCAGCACCCGGGTGGTGTCGGTGTCCGGCACCCCGAACAGATGCTCCAACCCCGCCGCCGTCTGCCCGGCGCCCAGGCCGAGCGAGGTGGCCAGCCCGAACAGCGTCGCGAACACGGCGAGGACGTCGATGGCGTCCCCGAGCCGGCCCCACACCGCGTCGCCCAGGACGGGGTAGAACGCCGACCGCAGGGTCAGCGGCAGGCGGAGGTTGTAGGCGGCGAAGGCGAGCGCCAGCGCGACCACCGCGAACATCGCCCAGGGGTGCACGCCCCAGTGGAAGATGGCCGAGGCGACGGCGAGCCGCTCTGCGGCGGCCGCGTCGCCGGCGACCCCCAGCGGCGGAGCCCGGAAGTGATCGACCGGCTCCGCCACCCCGTAGAACATCAGTCCGATGCCGATGCCGGCCGCGAACAGCATGGCGAACCACGACCAGGCGGAGTAGTCGGGGCGCGCGTCGGGACCGCCCAGGCGCACGCGGCCGAGCGGCGTCGCCAGGAGCAGCAGGCAGAAGAGGACGAACACGTTCCCGGCGGCCAGGAAGGCCCAGTCGAGCGTCGAGGTGAGCCAGTCGTACAGCGCGTCGAAGGCCCCCGCCGCGGACTCCCGGAACGCCAGCACGCCGGCGACGAAGGCGAGGATGGTGAGGCTGGAGACGATGAAGACCGGGTGAACGTCGAGCCCCAGGAACCGGATGTTGTCCCGGCCGATCTCGTACTCGGTCGGCGCGGCGGCATTCATGCGGGACCGACCTCCGGAGGCGGCGGGCCGGCGCGGGGGCCGGTTCCTCAGTCGAAGATGCCGAGCTGCAGCTTCGCCGCGTCGGACATCCGGTCCTTGTCCCAGGGCGGCTCCCAGACCAGGTCGACGCGGGCGTCGCTGACGCCCTCGATCGCCTTGACCTTCCCCTGCACCTCGGCCGGCAGGGTGACGGCGGCCGGGCAGCCGGGGGCAGTCAGCGTCATCTGGATCACGGCCAGGCCCTTGCCGTCGACCGCGACGTCGTAGATGAGCCCGAGCTCGTAGATGTTGACCGGAATCTCGGGGTCGAAGACGGTCGCGAGCTGCTCCACGATGAGCGGCTTGAGCTCCAGCGTCTTGACCGGGTCGCTCTCGATGGACGGCGCGGCCGGCGGCGCACCCGGCGCCGGAGCCTGCCCCGCAGATTCCTGTCCACCCGGCCCGCCGGGATCGGGCTCGGTGAGCGCGCTCGTGTCGAAGATCGACGAGGACGACCCGTCGGCAGCGGGAGCCGGCACGGCGGAACCCTGCGGCGGCGCGGCCGGCGGCGGCGCAGGGGCGAACCGCGGCCGCGACCCCGCCGGCGGCGGAGGCGCTGCGCCGGTCACATGCGGGGGGATGGCGGGCTCACCCGACGCCGGCGCCGGCGTGGGGCCGGAGGGGCCGCCTGCCGCCTCCCCGGCGGCAGGCGCAGGCCGGTCACCGGACTGTTCGCCCGCGCCGAACGGCGGCGGCACGTCGTCGAGGTTCAGGATTCCCATGGGGCCTACTCCGTCGATACGACCTCGTGGCGATCGTCGACCGCGGCCCGCAGCGTGTGCCAGGCGAGGCTGGCGCACTTGACGCGGGTGGGGTAGTCGCGCACGCCGGCGAAGACCGCCAGCTTGCCGAGCCGCGCGTCGTCGAGCACGGCCCCCTCGTCGGTCACCAGGGCCAGGAACTCCTCGAACAGCCGGCGCGCCTCGGGGAGCGTCTTCCCCTTCACGGCGTCGGTCATGAGCGACGCCGACGCCTTCGAGATGGCGCAGCCGGAGCCGAGGAAGCTGACGTCGGAGATGGTCTCGCCGTCCAGGTTGACGTAGACGGCCAGCCGGTCGCCGCAGAGTGGGTTGTGGCCGTCGGCGTGCCGGTCGGCGCCGTCGAGCTCCCCGAAGTTGTGCGGGTGGCGGTTGTGGTCGAGGATGACCTCCTGGTAGAGGTCCCTGAGATCGCTCATGCCGGGAACATCTCCCGCACGCGCTCGAGCGCGCGCACCAGCGCGTCGATCTCCTCGCGCGTGTTGTACATCGCCACCGACGCGCGGGCCGTCGCGGGGACCCCGAAGCGGTCCATGATCGGCTGCGTGCAGTGGTGGCCGGTGCGGACGGCGACCCCCTCGGTGTCGACGATGGTGCCGACGTCGTGGGGGTGGGCGCCCTTCATCACGAAGGCGAGGATACTCGCCTTGTGCGCGGCCGTCCCTATGAGCCGCAACCCCTTCACCTCCGACAGCGCGGCGGTGCCGTAGGCCAGCAGGTCCGCCTCGTGGGGCGCGATGGCCTCGAACCCGACCCCCTCGAGGTAGTCGATGGCCGCGCCGAGGCCGACCACGCCGGCGATGTGCGGCGTGCCCGCCTCGAACTTGTGGGGCAGGTCGGCGTAGGTCGTCTTCTCGAACGTGACCGAGCGGATCATGTCGCCGCCGCCCTGGTACGGCGGCATCTGCTCCAGCCACTCCTCGCGGCCGTAGAGCACCCCGATGCCGGTCGGCCCGTACAGCTTGTGACCGGTGAAGGCGTAGAAGTCGCAGTCGAGGGCCTGGACGTCGACCGGCATGTGGTAGACGGCCTGCGAGCCGTCGATGAGCACCGGCACGTCGCGGCGCTTCGCCATCCGGACGATCTCGCGCACGGGATTGATCGTTCCGAGCGAGTTCGACAGGTGCACCACGGAGACGAGCTTCGTGCGCGGCCCGAGCAGCCGCTCCAGCTCGTCGAGCTGCAGCGTTCCGCTGTCGTCGATCGGCGCCACGCGCAGCCGCGCCCCGACCTGCTCGCACAGGAGCTGCCAGGGCACGATGTTGGAGTGGTGCTCCATGTGGGTGATGACGATCTCGTCCCCCGGCCCCACCTGCCGCCGCCCGAAGCTGTGGGCGACCAGGTTGATGCTCTCGGTGGAGTTGCGCGTGAAGACGATCTCGCGCGACGCGCGCGCGTTGACGAACCGCTGCACCTTGACGCGCGCCGCATCGTAGGCCGCCGTTGCCTCCCCGCTCAGCGTGTAGACGCCGCGGTGGATGTTGGCGTTGCCGTCGCTGTAGTAGCGCGCCAGCGTGTCGAGCACCGTCCGCGGCTTCTGCGTGGTGGCCGCGTTGTCGAGGTAGACGAGGCGGTGCTCGCGGACCATCCGCGAGAGGATCGGGAAGTCCCGCCGGATGCGCTCGACATCGAGCGCCGGCGGGGCCGCCGCGACGTCGGTTGCCACGCTCATCGCCTGCACCTCGACGGCATCCGGTTCCGGTGGTTCTCCCAGCGATTCGGCGATCGGTCCATTCGGGCCGTCGAGTTCCTCGTCGACGGCCTCGGGCTACGCATCATCGGATCCGGGTCGGGCGCATCGTCCCCGAACACCTCGGGCCCGCATCGTCACCCGTCGACATGGAACGACCCTCCGCCCGACCCGGGCAGTTGCGCCAGGAGCAGATCTTCGAGCTGCTCGCGGATGGGCGCGATCGCGATCCGGTTCAACAGGTCGCTGGCGAAGGCATGGATGAGCACGTTCCGCGCCTGCTCCAGCCCCAGCCCGCGTGCGCGCAGGTAGAAGAGCGCGTCCTCGTCGAGTTGCCCCACCGTGGCGCCGTGCGTGCACTTGACGTCGTCGGCGAAGATCTCGAGCTCCGGCTTCGTGTTGATCTGCGCGTCCTCGGAGAGCAGCAGCGCCTTGTTGGACTGCTTCGCGTCCGTCTTCTGGGCGTCGATCGCGACGATGATCTTGCCGTTGAAGACGGCGCGGGCCTCCCCGTCCAGGATGCCCTTGTAGAGCTCGTGGCTCGAGCAGTGCGGCTGCGCGTGGTGGATCGTCGTGTGGTTGTCCACCAGGCGGCGGCCGTTCGCCAGGTAGAGGCCGTTCAGCGTGCACTCGACCCCTTCGCCGTCGAGGAGCGCCTGCACGTCGTTGCGCACGATGGCGCCCTCGAGGGTGACGGCGTGCGACGAGAAGCCGGCCGCGCGGCCGAGCCGGACGTGCATCGACGCGATGTGGTAGCCGGCCGGGCTCTCGCGCACGGTCTTGTAGTGGTCGACGACCGCGCCCGGTCCCGCGACCACCTCCGTCACCGCGTTGGTCAGGTAGGCCGACTCGCCGCCGCCCCCGTAGCTCTCCACCAGCCGCACCTGGGCGTTCTCGCCGACGACGACCAGCACGCGCGGATGGGTCATCACCGGCGCGCCCCCGGGCGGCGGCGAGGTGACGAAGAGCAACTGGATCGGCTGCTCGACCACGGTGTTCGCGGGCACGTGGACGACGGCGCCGTCCCGCAGGAGCGCGGTGTTGAGCGCCGTGAACGCGTCGCTCTCGATGCCGGCGCCCGAAGCCAGGTGCGATTCGACCGCCCGGCGCGTCGCCCCGCCGGGGTCCGCCGCCAGCACGCCCGCGAGGCTCGTCACCTCGACCCCGGCCGGCAGCGCGGAGACGTCCGAGGCCGGCGCTACGTAGCTGCCGTTGACGAACAGGAGTCCGGTGCCGATTCCCATCGCGGCGTGCGGCGCGACGTCGGCCACGGCGGCCTCGCGCTCTGCCGGCGCAGCGAGCGCGAACGCGGTGCCGGCGATCGGGGCAACGTTCGTGAAGCGCCACGCCTCGTCTCGCGTGGTCGGGAACCCGAGCGCCGTGAAGCGCTCGAACGCACGGCGCCGCAACTCCGCAACGGCGGGCGGGGCGGCAGCGGTGCGGCGGACCGCCTCGAAGGCGTCCGCGTAGCAGTCGGCGGGAGCCAGCGTCGTCATCGGCGCAGGCTCCTAGGCGCCCACCGGCTCGGCGTCCTTGAGCCAGGCGAAGCCCTTCTCCTCGAGCTCCAGCGGCAGCTCCTTGCCGCCCGAGCGGACGATGCGGCCGTCCGAGAGCACGTGAACGAAGTCCGGAACGATGTAGTTGAGCAGGCGCTGGTAGTGGGTCACGACCACGATCGCGCGCTCCGGGCTGCGCATCGCGTTGACGCCGGCGGAGACGGTCCGGAGCGCGTCGATGTCGAGCCCCGAGTCGGTCTCGTCCATGATCGCGAGCCGCGGCTCGAGGACCGCCATCTGGAAGATCTCGTTGCGCTTCTTCTCGC
>JAPOYG010000573.1 GCA_026706755.1 Acidobacteriota bacterium | reverse complement strand
GACCCCGCGGACTGGTTGAGCTGGCGGCGCACCCTCGACGGATGGGGCTACAGCCCGCTCGACCAGATCGACCGGAGCAACGTGGGCGAGCTCCGGCTCTCCTGGTCGTGGGGCCTCGAACCGGGGGTAACGCAGACGACGCCGCTCGTGCACGACGGCGTCCTGTTCGTCGCCAACCCGGGCAACGTGGTCCAGGCGCTCGACGCGCGCACGGGCGACGTCCTCTGGGAGCATCGCCGGGAGATCGACGAGCAGCGCCGCGCCGCGGCGCAGATGCGCAGCCTCGCCATCTACGGGGACCTGGTCATCCTGAACACCGTCGATGCGCACATCGTCGGCCTGGACGTCCGGACGGGCGAGCCGCGCTGGGACACGGCGGTCGGGAGCGGGCAGGAGGGCTACACTTTCTCGAGCGGACCGATCGTCGTCGACGGGACCATCGTCGCGGGGATGACCGGCTGCGGGCGCTACCGCGACGACACCTGCTACATCGTCGGCGTCGACGCCCGCAGCGGCCGCCTGCTCTGGCGAACCTCGACCATCGCCCGGCCCGGCGAGAGCGGCGGCGACACCTGGGGCGACCTGCCGCTCCTGTTCCGAGCGGGAGCCGACGCCTGGATGACGGGGAGCTACGACCCGGCGACCGGGCTCGTCTACTGGGGCACGTCGCAGCCCAAGCCGCACAACCGCGACGCGCGCGGCACGGACGGCGACGCGCTCTACAGCAACTCGACGCTCGCCCTCGACCCCGCGACCGGCGAGATGCGGTGGTACTACCAGCACATCCCCGGCGACTCGCACGACATGGACGAGTCGTTCGAGCGCGTACTCATCGACTACGACGGCCGCCGCTCGCTGTTCACGATGGGCAAGCTCGGGATTCTCTGGGAGCTCGACCGCGTCACCGGTGCCTTCCGGCGCGCGATCGATCTCGGCTACCAGAACATCCTGGACGTCGACCCGCGGACCGGCGCGGTGACCCATCGCGACGGAATGCTGTCCGACGTCGGCGAGGAGCTCTTCTTCTGCCCCAGCACGGGCGGCTTCAAGAGCCTGCGGGCGATGGCCTATCACCCCGGGACCGGGGCGCTCTACGTGCCGCTCAACCTGAGCTGCGAGACCGCCGCCTTCGCCCCCGTCGAGCGGCGGGCCGGGGGCGGCGGGGGCGGCGCCGTGCGCGGCCGGATCAACCACTTCCACCCGCAGGCGCCGGGCCAGCTCGGCGAGTTTCGGGCCCTGGACGTGCGGACCGGCGAGACCCTCTGGCAGCGGCGTCTCCGGGTGCCCTACAACACGGCGGCGCTGACGACGGCCGGCGGCCTGGTCTTCATCGGCGACTGGGGGCGGCGCGTCTACGCCTACGACGCCGCGACCGGCGAGCCGCTCTGGCAGAGCCGGCTCTCGACGATGGCGAACGGTTTCCCCATCACCTATGCCGTCGACGGCCGGCAGTTCGTCGCGTTCGTGGCCGGCCCGTCCATCGGCGGCTCGAGCTGGGCGACCATCCTCCCCGGCGACCTCCTGCGCGACGAGCGCAATCCGCGCGGCGGCAGCGGCGTCTTCGTGTTTGCGTTGCCGTAGGCGAGAACCGCGCGCCGAGGACGCCACGAGCCGACGGGCCAGTCGCCGGGTGCCCGAAGCCCGCCGTTTCTCCGCGAAGAGGGATGCGGTTCAGGCGCGCCGCAGGGGGGCTCCCTCTGAGACCCGGCCCGCAGCCGATCCGATAGACTCGGGTGAGCGAACTCGCGGAGCGGGGGGCCGACGGGGCAGCCCACTCGCTGCACAGGAGGGGTGGAGGACGATGCGGGGACTCTCCATGCCTTATCGCCCGAACGGCCAACGGCGACCTGCGGACACCGGCGCCGGCCCGTCATGAAGATCGTCGCGTCCGCCTTGCTGCTGATCGTCGGCTGCGTCGCGCGCTCCGCAGAGCCGCCGGAGCGCCGCGCCGACGCCCCTTCGAGAGGGCATCCGCCCGTCGAACGGTTCCTCGACTGCCTCTCGATGTGGCGTGCGGGCTGGGTCGAAGGCGTCACCCTCTGGGGCAGCGGCGAGACCTACCCCTCGCGCTGGGCCGAAGCCCAGAAGCAGACGTACCGCCTCAACCGCCACTTGAGCGGAAGCATCCTCGGGGAAGTGTGCCACCACCCGGGAACCTACCAGCACATAGACGGGCGTGCGAGGGTGAGAGGATGGATCCGAACCGACGAGCTCGAGGACGACCCATGATGAAGCTCGGCCCCGTCGTCTCCCTGCTGGTACTCGCCAGTTGCGCGACTGGCCGCTTCGGGGCCGTGCAACCGACCGTCACCCGGTTCGAGAGTTGCTACGAGCTGTGGGAGGAGTGGCCAAAGGGCGTCAGCGCGCGTGGCGGCCCGCTCGAACGGCGAGCCTACGAGCTGAACGAGCACCTGGCCTTCGAGGTCGGATACGCCTGCCGGCCCGGCGAGTCGGTCGTCTCGGCCGAGCGAGGCGGCGGCGCTCCCGGGTGGAGGATTCGAAGCAGCGGCACCCAGAGCGACGGGGGCGAGGGCGGGATCCAGCCGCAAACCCCGGCGGCCGCCGCACCGCCGCGGACCGCGGTGCCGCGGTAGGGGCACTCCCGGCAAGGCGCTCTCAGCCGTCTTCCGTTCCGCGCCGCCACACAGCACGCGGACGGCAACGGCCTGTACCTGTTCGTTCAACAGACCGGCACCCGGAATCGGGTCCAGCGGCTCGTCATCCGCACGCCGCCGTGAACGCGGGCTCGGCGCCGCCAGGCGGTCGGCCGCCGGCCCGAGAGTTCATGCGCCTCCCAGCGGGTGGGTTGCACTCCTCCATGAGGAAGCGCGGTGATTCAGAGTGTCGTATTCGTCGCGGGTCTCGCCGGCCTCGCGGAACCGCTGGTAGATCCGGTCGTCGAAGCTCCCAATCGTCGGCCGCACCGCGGTAACCCAAGCAGCGGCGTACGCCAACACAATGAGGGTGGCGAGGACGACGACAGCCTGCTGGATCCTTCGTTTCATCTCTCCCTCGATCAGGCGGTCGAGAGCCTGGAGCTTATGCGAACGGGGCGGAGGTCTCAAACCCCGGCATCGCCAGCGAGTCCACGGTGAGCACGCCGGGCGGTTGGGGCCCGGCGACGTCGTGCATCCCCTGCCTGGTTCGCTCGATGCGCTATCGCTCGACCGGGTCACGCGCACCCGGAGCGAAGCTCCACTCCGAGTAGATGGCATGCCGGGGCTGCCAGATGGCGCCGATCCTGATTCGTTCGTACTGATATGCACCGCGCACGGAATGACCGGGGGCGAAGCTCCAGCGGACGCCCAATCTGGACCGGGACCGCATGAACCCGCGGCGCTCGATGGCCACTCCCTGGTGGAACCACGGCGACAGCCGGGACCGGGGGCGTTCGACGTCGACCTGCTGCCGGTAGCGGTTGAAATCGCGGACATCCGCCTGACCGATGTGACGCTCGTAGAGGGTCGTGCCTTCCACCCGGAAGTCCCGCCGCAGGAGCGGATACGTCAGGCCGGCACGCACGCGGTGATCCCAGCCGAAATCGACGCCGGTGAGTGTGCGATTCAGGAGGACGTAGCCCAGCGTCACGCTCACGAGATCGCTCAGCACGAGATCCACGTCGGTCTCGACTCGCCGGTCGTACACGCTCTCCAGCGAGTCCCGCACGCGGGCGACGCCCCCCGCGCTCCAGGCGATCCGGTCCGATTCGAAGACGCGCAGCTCGACATCGGTCCACGACTCGACGTCGTCGGCCGCTCGCGCCGGCTCCGCCAGCGACGGGAGCACGAGGACGGCGAAGGACAGTGCCGCGAGCCGGCGCATCGACGCACGGAGTCGCATGGGGCAGATTCAATCATGCGGCGCCGGGGCAAGCGGAAGGCTCGCTTGGTAGGATCAGGGGAACACTTGCGCCTCGGGATCGGGTAGTGCGTCCGTGGACTCGCGGAAGAAGACATCGATGCAGACACGAGTCGGTCGCCGAGCCCTTGCCGTCGCGTGCGGGTTGTGGCTCGCAGGCGCATCGCCCGCCGCTGCGCAGACGGCGTCCGACCAGCCCTCGGACTCGGAGGGCCTGGCGACGGGCAGTCTCCAGGACCTTCTCGAGACCCGCGTGCCCGAGTTGCGCGACGATGCCGGGCTCACCGCCGTGGCCGTCGCCGCGATGATCGGCGGAGATCTCGCGGGGGCGGCCGTCAGTGGCGAGCGCAGGCGGAACTCCGGCATCTCGGTGACCGTCGACGACCGCTGGCACATGGGATCGATCACCAAGTCGATGACCGCCACGCTGCTGGCCGTGCTGGAGGAAGACGGGCTGCTCTTCCCCGACGACGCGTTGACGGCACTGCTGCCCGACGTCGAGATGGCGGACGGCTGGAGCGCCTGCACCCTGGACCACCTGCTGACGCATACCGCGGGCGTTGCTGCCAATTTCCCTGACGAGTTCCAGGACGTCTGGCCCGAGACCGCGGAGGAGCTCGTTGCCGAGCGACGGCGCTTCATCGCCGACGCGCTCGCCGACGAACCCGAATCTCCCTGCGGCGAGCGCTTCCAGTACTCCAACGTCGGCTACACCATCGCCGGCCACATCGCGGAGACCGTCGCCGGCGAGCCGTACGAGGCCCTGATTCAGAACCGCGTGTTCTTGCCGCTCGAGTTGTTCAGCGCAGGTTTCGGCCCGCCCAGAGGCGAGTACGCGGATCGGGAGCCGGTAGGCCACGCCGTCCTGCAGCTCGGGTCCGTGCGCGTCCGGGTCCCCGTCGATCCCTTCGAGACGCGCGCCGACAATTCCCCCCTCATCGCACCGGCCGGAACCGTCCACATGACGATAGGCGATCTGGCGCGCTACGGTGCCACCCACCTCGACGGCGAGTACGGGAGCGAGCCGGTCCTGTTGCCCCAGCCGAGCTGGGAGCGATTGCACGCCCCGTTTCTGGACGACTACGCCCGCGGCTGGGTTCGCCAGGAGCGCGACTGGGCCGGCGGTTCCCTGATCTGGCACAACGGCAGCAATTCGTACTGGTACGCACTGCTGATGTTGCTGCCCGCCACGAACATGACCCTGGCGTTCGTGACCAACGACGGCGACATCGAGGTGGCCAACGCTGCGTTCGGCGATCTGGCGCAGGAGCTGAGTGCGGCGGTGCTGGAGCCGGCGGAGCCGGCCACGGACGATGGGGCCGTTCGGGGAGCTATCGGCGGCGCCGGTCACAGCGGCGTGAAGCTGACCGATGCCCGGGTGAAGTAGACCTCCGTCCGAGCCTCGAATCCCGAGTCGGCGCCGAACAGCAGCCAAGCCCGCCCGTCGGGAGACGCGGAGATCGGTTCCGGCGTCGTCCGGCTGCGGAAGGTCTTGCGCTCCCACTGGCGCGGCTGCTCGCAGCTTCTGGAGTTGGCGACGTTGCCCAGGACGACGGCATGGGCGCCGCCGCGGGACTGGTTGCCGACGTCGATGTTCATCCGCAGGTAGGCGCCGTCGCGGACCGGGAGCGGTTCGATCGCGGTCGCGCCGGCCTTGATCCAGACGCTCTCGCCGGGCGCGCCGCCCACGCCGAAGCACCCGCTCGGCGTGGCGGTGGCGATCTCCAGGGCGACGCTGACGCCGTAGAGCGCTCCGGGCCGCAGGCCGACGACGGGTCCCTTGAAGAACATGAACAGGTCGTCGCTCCGGTTGACGCCGGAGAGGAACAGCGCGGAGT
>JAPOYG010000660.1 GCA_026706755.1 Acidobacteriota bacterium | reverse complement strand
CCCGCTGTTCGAGTACGCCTGCCACGAGGGCAACTACTCGATGGAGGGCATCCTGTCCGGCCACCGGGCGGATGAGCGCCGGGCGGCCAGGGAGTAGGCGAAGGACGCCCCGATGCGCGAGATCTGGGCGGGCATGCCCAAACTCCATCACCCCCAACATCAGCAACAGGGCGGCGAGGAGTGTGGGCGATGATCCGCATCATCAGTCTCGGAGACGAGCCTCGCCCCGACGAGCTGCGGATCGGGGCAGTTCAGCGCGCGCCGAGGGGACTGCCCGAGGTGCGGTGTACGACCTGTGGATGCCGGAGATGGCGCCCAGCAAGGAGCTGCGCCGGGAGTTTGCGCATGGCGCCGGTTTCCCCATGCCCGAGTACCTACGTCGGTTCAAGGCCGAAATGGGCGCGCTGGAGCGCAAGCACCTGGTCCGGTTCGTCGCGGACCTGTCTCGGCACGTGAACGTCGACATCGCGGTCGGCTGCTACTGCCGCGACGAGGACGTGTGCCACCGATCTGTCCTGCGGGAGCTGTTCATGAAGGAGGGTGTCGAGGTTGGCAGGAGATGACCGTCCACCTCTTCACCGCCCGCCACCCAAACGGCGTGGAGATGGAGACAGCGCTTTCTCCTGCCCCTGATGCTGTACCTGCGCCCGAGTGATGTCGACCGCCGGATCTGAAGCCCTATGCCGAGCTGCCCCTGAGATGATGATGCGAGCCGAATCGACGGCCGCTTGCGCACTCCATGGCAGGAGGACGCATGGCTCTTCGACTCGCACTCGCGTCGGCGATCATCATCATCCTGGTTGCCGTGCCCCTGCCGGCACAGGAGCTCGGAGTCGGCGGCGGCTGGTTCCAGCCCAACCCGCTTGGCGGCGGCTGGAATGGTCCGCGCGGTCCGAGCATCGATCTGACGTTGACGGACTGGAACGGCGGACTCGGCTGGACCCTCGGCGGGACGTCGATCTTCGGCCGCAATGACCTGGGCGTGACGGGTCGCCCCAACGTCTACGCGTTCGTCGGCGGCCGGGCCCGACGGATGAACTCTGACGGGCGCGGCTTCATCCACGTCGGCGTCGGCGCCGGGCCTCTATTCTGGCCCTCGGACCCCGCGTTCAGGCCCGAGACGCAGATCATCCTGCGCTGGCACATCGAGGCGGGGGTCACACGCGAACTGCGCGACGGGCTCCACCTGCGCACCGGTGTCAGCGTAATGCCCCTGGGCTTCAGGCCGCTGTCCGTGCATCCGGGCGCGAGACTCGTCTGGACATTCGGAAACTAGCCCGAGCTGCGGATCGCGATGGTACCGCCCGTCACAGTGTCCTACGAGGCCGCGCGTCGTGCTTCTCGGTGCAGGTCCCAGTCGGCCTGAAGCCGCATCCAGAACTGGGGCGAGGTCTTCAGCAATCGCGACAACCGCATCGCGGTGTCCGCGGTGACGCGACGCTCGCCGAGCACGACCTCGTTGAGGCGATTCGCGGAGATGCCGGGTCGCTGCGCGGCCTCCGCCTGCCGAAGGCCGAGGGGCTCGAGGAACTCGTGGAGGAGCATCTCGCCGGGGGATATGGCAGGTCCCGTCCAGTTCGGGTCTCTAGTGATAGTCTTCGATTCCGACCTCGTAGGCATTGCCGTTCTCCCACCGAAACGTCACGCGATACTGGTCATTGATTCGAATGCTGTGCTCCGCGGACCGTTCGCCCTTTAGCCGCTCCAGTCGATTGCCGGCCGGGACTCGGAGGTCGTCGAGCCGAGCGGCCACGTCCAGCGCCTTGAGCTTGCGTTGCGCGACGCGCCACAGGTCGCGTGGCAGCCGGCGAGCATGGCGCGTGTTGCGCTCGCGGAACAGGTCGACGGCAGTCTCATCGGCGAACGTCTGAATCATGCATCCGACGAGTCTACACGATACACGGGTATCGTGTAGACTCGTCCCGCGCCTCCGCACGTTGATGCGGGCTCAGCCGTGCGAACCGGCTCTACCCCTTACGCCACTGTCTTCGGAGTAGCGTGGGCCCCGGGTAGTCGATGCGAGCCGGTCCGCAGCCTCTGCGACTGCCGTTTGACCGATGACGGGTCGTTGCGTACGCTGAACCGATGGCACACATGGACCGGATCACGATTGAGCCCGGAAAGCGCGGTGGCGAGCCCTGCATCCGTGGCCTGCGTATCACGGTCTCCGATGTGCTCGACTACCTGGCTTCTGGCATGTCCGAGGACGACCTCCTCCGTGACTTTCCGGACCTGACGCGCGACGACATCCGAGCCTGCCTCGCGTTCGCCGCGGATCGCGAACGGCGACTGGTTGCGGTCGGCGGAAGGTGAAGCTGCTCCGCGACCAGAACTCTCGCGCCGGCCCTTAAGAGCAGCCGAGGCCGGAACCCGCGCTCTACCCGCGCGGTGTCGAGCCGCGGCCGAGGCGTTGGACGACTCGCCGGTCGTCCTGTTTCACGGGCCGCGCTAGTGCGGCAGGACGACACTGGCGCAGTACCTGCACAGACGGCCTTCCCTACGGCGACAGCATCGACCGAGGGCCGCGACTATACGTACGTCAGCTGCGACGGCCGGGCCCGCCCTACTCGGATCGCTCATGATGACCTTCGATTCCGACTTGGCGAGCATGGTTGTTGCTGGGTCTCAGCCTTGCCAGCAGACCGCACGGCCTGGGTGGTGGGGACGCCGGCCGCGCAGCTCGGTCTGGTGCCGGCCGCGCAGGAGCACGTCCTCGCCCAGGAGAACGGCAAGGAGCGCTGCCTCACCGCGGTGCGGGCGCTCTCGCGGGCATTCCGCCCTCGCCGTGCCGCACGCCGAGGCCCTGCGCATCCGCGACGACGTGGCGTTCTCCAGCGGTGCGGGCGGCGCTGGCCAAGCACGTCGCCCCGGCGGGCCGGACCGACGAGGATCTCGACCACGCCGTGCGCCAGATCGTCTCGCGGGCGGTGGCGCCCGACGGCGTGCTGAACATCTTCGCCGCCGCCGGTCTCGAGAAGCCGGACGTCTCCATCCTCTCGGACGAGTTCCTGGCCGAGGTGCGCCGCATGCAGCGCCGCAACCTCGCCGTCGAGCTGCTGCAGAAAGCTGGCGGGCGAGCTGGCCACGCGCCACCGGAAGAACCTGGTCGAGGCCCGCTCGTTCGCCGGCACGCTGGAGCAGACCATCCGCCGCTACCAGAACCGCGCCGTGGAGGCCGCCCAGGTCACTCGAGGAGCTGATCGCCATCGCGCGCGAGCTGCGCGAAGCCGGCGCCCGCGGCGAAGCCCTCGGTCTCTCGGACGACGAGCTTGCCTTCTACGACGCGCTCGGCGTCAACGACAGCGCGGTGCAGGTGCTCGGCGACGAGACCCTCTGCGGCATCGCCCGCGAGTTGGTCACGACCGTCCGCGGCAACGTCACCATCGACTGGACCTTGCGCGAGAACGTCCGCGCCAACCTGCGCCGCCTCGGCAAGCGCATCCTGCGTAAGCACGGCTACCCGCCCGACGAGCAGGAAGCGGCCACGCGGACGGTCTTGGAGCAGGCCGAGGTCCTTTCGGCGAGCTGGGCGGTGCGATGCGCGCCCGGGCGGGACTGTGCGGGCAGCGGGGCCATCATTCACCCGCGCCGCAACCTTTCATTCAGCCGCGCCGCAACCTTACAATCAGCCGATGTCGGATCCCGTGCTTTACCCGCGCGGTGTCGAGCCGCGGCTGGCCGAGGCCCTGGACGACTCGCCGGTCGTGCTGATTCAGGGGCCGCGCCAGTGCGGTAAGACGACGCTGGCGCAGTACACCTGCACCGACGACCTGATGGTGACGGAGGGCGGTCGTCGGCTCGCCGCTGACGACGGTTCCCGTCTGGGGACAACGTCGACCGAGCGCCGCGACTATGCGTACATCAGCTTCGACGACGCGGTGGCGCGCGACAGCGCGCGGGCCGATCCCGCGGGCTTCGCCGCCGAGTTGCCCGAGCGCGTCATCCTGGACGAGATCCAACGCGCCCCGGAGCTCTTCGAAGCGATCAAGCTGGAGGTGGACCGCCGTCGGGCGCCGGGCCGCTTCCTGCTCACGGGATCGACGAACGTCCTGCTCCTTCCCCGCCTGTCGGAATCGCTCGCCGGGCGCATGCAGATCGTGCGGCTCCATCCCCTGGCGCAGCGGGAGCTTGCGGCAGGCCCGGCGCCGGTCGATGCCCAGGGAGGGGCAGGGTTCCTCGATGCGCTGTTCGGCGCCGGTTTCGAGGTGCGGCGGACGGCCCGACTCGGCGACGACCTCCTCGAGCGGGTCGTCGCCGGTGGCTTCCCGCCCGCGCTGGCGCGTCCCACCGCCCGGCGCCGGGCCAACTGGCAGCGCGACTACGTGGAGGCCCTGGTCCAGCGCGACGTGCGCGACATGGCGCGCATCGCAGCGCTCGATGCGCTGCCGAGGCTGCTCGCCGCGGCAGCGACGCAGACCGCCCGGCTGTTCAACCTGGCGGACCTCGCCGCGCCGTTCCGGGTCAGCCGGCCGACGATCGGTGGCTACGTCGAGCTGCTGGAGAGGCTGTTCCTGCTGGAACGGCTGCCGGCCTGGCACAGCAACCTCCTGCGCCGCCACGTCAAGCGCCCCAAGCTGCACCTCGGCGACACCGGTCTCGCCGCCGCGCTCCTGGGCGCCGACGTTGCCGCACTGCGGGCCGACCGAACGCTGCTGGGACAGCTCCTGGAGACTTTCGTCTACCAGGAATTGCGGCGGCAGGCGAGCTGGCACACTGCCGCCACCGGCTTCTTCCACTATCGGGACCGGGACGGCGTGGAAGTGGACATCGTCGTGGAGCAGGGGCACCGCGCCGTGGCGGGCCTGGAAGTCAAGGCAGCCGCTACGGTGCGGCCGGGAGATTTCCGCGGGCTGCGGAAGCTGGCGTCGGCCGCCGGCGATCGCTTCGCTTGCGGTGTCGTGGTGTACGACGGCGAAATGAGCGCGCGCTTCGGCGACCGCCTGTACGCCGTTCCCATCCGCCATCTGTGGGAGGCGTCATGACGCCGGTTGGCGAAGCGACCGTCGAATCGGCCGCCCCCGACTACCTTCTCGCTCGTCGTATCGGTCAGGCTCGGAAGCGAAACTCGCGCTCGCATCGGCGGCGCGTCGAGCGCGGCGTGGTCGAGCGTGGCGTCGAGCCAGCCCGCGAAGCCGTCGCGCGCTGCTGGCGGAGGTCCTGGACGGAGGCGGACGCGGCGGGTCTGGTCGCCCTTCAGCCTCTGCTTGACCGAGGGCGGGACGTTTCGTACGCTGAACCAGTGGCGCACGTGGACCGGATTACGATCGAGCCGGGAAAGCGCAGCGGCAAGCCCTGCATCCGTGGCCTGCGCATGACGGTCTCCGACGTGCTCGATTATCTGGCGTCCGGCATGTCCGAGGACGACCTCCTCCGTGACTTCCCGGACCTGACGCGCGAGGACATCCGGGCCTGCCTGGCGTTCGCCGCTGATCGCGAGCGGCGACTGGTTGCGGTCGGCGGAAGGTGAAGCTGCTCCTCGACCAGAATCTCTCGCCACGGCTGTGCGACCGCCTTCGCGACGTCTGGACCGAGGTCGTTCACGTTCGAGCGGTCGGTCTGGCGGCCGCGGACGACTCGGCCCTCTGGACGTACGCCGAGCAGCACGGCTTCACGATCGTGTCGAAGGACCTCAGCGGACAGGTCAAAACCGGCCATTTGTGGACGGGTCAAAACCGGCCATTTCCGGCGACCCGAGACAGGGAGTTGAGTTCTA
>JAPOYG010000306.1 GCA_026706755.1 Acidobacteriota bacterium | reverse complement strand
AGCACCTGCCGAAGATGTTCAGCGAGAGCGACCTCGACACGATGCAGCTCGTCCGGTGCGCGTTCGATCCGGGGTACATCTGCAATCCCGGGAAGGTCTTCCCGACCCCGCGCCTCTGCGGCGAGGTGCCCGGTCCCTACCGCCGGCATCCCGCCGAGGCCGCGGGGCTGGCGGAGCGGCTCTGAGACATGGCACCGACCCCGACCACGCTGGTCCCCGCCGGATCCACGCCGGCCCTGGTCACGGAGCTCACGGCACGCGTGCGCGGCGGCACGGCGCGGGCCGGCACCGGCCGGGACGTCGCGGACGGCGTGCGGCCGCGGCTCGTCGCGGAACCGGTGACCCCGGAAGGGCTGGCGGAGTCCCTCGCCTGGGCGACGTCGGAGGGTCTCCGCGTGCTGGTGGCCGGCGGGCGGACCAAGCTCGACTGGGGCGCAGCGAGCGGCCCGATCGACCTGCTGCTCTCCACGGCGCGGCTCGACCGGGTCGTCGAGCACCGCCACGGCGACCTGACCGCTACCGTGGAGGCCGGCGCGACCCTCTCCGCGGTGAACGCGGCGCTCGCCGCGCACGGACAACGCCTCCCGTGGGATCCGCCCTGGCCGGACCGCGCGACCGTCGGCGGCATCGTGGCCACCAACGACAGCGGCCCCCGCCGCCACGGCCACGGTGCTCCGCGCGACTCCATCATCGGCGTCACGGTCGCCCGCGCCGACGGCCGGGTGGCGCGCGCCGGCGGCATCGTCGTCAAGAACGTCGCCGGCTACGACCTCTCCCGCCTGCTGACGGGGTCGTTCGGCTGCCTGGGGGTCATCCTGACCGCAACCTTCAAGCTGGCCCCCGCGCCTCCCGCCTCCCGCACGCTGGAGGTGACGGTCGACTCGCTGGAGCAGGCCGCATCGGTCGCCGCGGATCTCGCGGCCGCGCCGCTCACGCCGACCGCCCTGGAGGTCTCTTCGCCGCCGGTCCGGCTGCTGGCCCGGTTCGAGTCGGTCGAGGCGTCGGTCTCCGAGCAGGTCGAGGCGGCGCGCACGCTCGTCGGCACGTGCGGGTCCGCGGCGACCCACGCCGGCGCCGACGAGCAGGCGGTCTGGGATCGCCACGCCGCGCACTGGTACGCCCCCGGCACCCTCGTCAAGCTGGCGACCGTACCCGCGGAGCTCTTCCCGACGCTCGTCTGGCTGCGCGGGCGCGCGGCCGACGCGGGGGTCGAGCTGGCGGCGGCGGGACGGGCAGGGCTCGGGGTGGTCGACCTCCGGCTCGACGGCCCGCTCGAGGCACAGGCCGCCGTCGTCGCCGAGTTGCGGGCGCGTCTCCCCCTCGGGCGGGGATCGGCCGTGATTCGGCGCGGCGAGCCGGAGCTGCGGCGGCAGGTGGGAGCCTGGGGCCCGATCGGCGACGCGCTGCCCGTCATGCAGGCGATCAAGCGCCGGTTCGATCCCGAGGGCACGCTCAACCCCGGCCGTGGACCGGGCGGCCTGTAGCCGGGGCCCGTCACCCTCCGGGCTCAGCCGGAGCCGCCGGCCGCAACGCCCCGCAGGCTGAGGATGACCGCGCGGCGGTCGGCAGGCAGGCGCACCTCTGCGGGAGGCTCCTCGGGCGGGACCGGGCTCACCGCGGCCGGCCCCAGGTCGACTCCCGTCAGCGCGTCGATGAACCGCCCGCGCATCGCGACCGGGAGGCGCAACTGCAGTCGCGCTTCCCGTGAGGTGTTCTCGAAGTAGCCGACCCATCGATCGCCACTCTCCAGCGCAAAGCCGTAGCTGACGCCGTAGAAGGCTCTCAGGAAGCTCCCGGCATCCGCAGACCCGCGCCGTACCGACAGCTCCGACCAGGGAAGGTCCGCCAGCTCGCGGCTCGGCGCGCTCTCGATCTCGGGGTGGATCCGATACAGGCGATCGGCGCCCACCTCGCCGAGCACGGTCAGGGAGGGCCTCCCCCGCGCCTCCTCCAGGCGGGCGAGCATCTCCGGTGGCTGCGGGTGACGCGAGGTGTGGACCAGGACCCAGGGCACGCCGAGCGCTTGCAGGCGCGCAACGGCAAGCGCGGATGGAAAGGTCGAGAGGACCCGAGCGAGGTCGTCGTAGCCGGCTGGCCTGCCGTTACCGTAGCCGGCAATCAGCGGGCGCCAGTGCTCGGTGGACGCCAGGAGGTACCAGGCGTTCGGGTGGGACCCCCCGCCCCCGGAGTGGAGCGGCAGCTCGAGCAGGGCACCGGAGCCGACCGCCTGGAGCGCACGGTGGATTGGCGCGCCGTACTCGATGGGGCGGTAGGAGAGCGGCGCGGCCAGGCATTCCACGGTCACCGCGGCCAGGGCGCCGGCGGTTACGACGGCTCGCGCTCGGGATGCAGGCCAGCGCGCGCGGAGCGCGGCCAGGCCGAGACCGGCGAGCGCCGCGACGGCGAAGACGACCAGGATCCCGAAGCGGGCGGGGGCGCGAAGGGTCTGAAGGGGTGGAATGAGGAAGTACGCCCACTCGTAGATCGGCGTCAACGGGCCGAGCGAGAGCAGCCCGCCGACCCCGGCCACGGCCACGAGCGTTCGCCGCACGCCGGGCGGAGCGACGCCTCTGGCCGCGAGCGCCGAGCCGGCCAGCACGAGGGCGATCGCACCCGGGAACAGCGCTCCGCGCAACTGGTAGATGGCGTGGCTCCACCACCGGTAGTGCAGGTTCGCCGCCGTCGACAGGTAGCTGAGCAACGCCGTCCCGACGTCCGGAGCGTCCGGGAAGAGCGGACGCGCCCCCTGCACCGCGAGGTAGGGCGACAACGACACGAGCAGCACGGCGAGCGTGACGACCGCCGTGGCGGCCAGTCGCACCAGCACCCGGGCGCCGTGGCGGCCTCGCAACTCTGTGGCCCGTGCGAGCAGGGCGCTCCCGAGGGCGACGGTCACGAAAACGGCCAGGTAGCCCGATGTGAGGGCGGCGCACAGCATGCACAACCCGACCCGGCACGCGTCACCGCTGCGACCGCGCCGGACCAGACGGTCAAACGCCAGCAGGGCGAGGGGCAGAGCGTACAGGTGCAGCGCCTGCAGGTGGGCCAGGCGCGTGAGCATAGCCGTGCTGAAGGCCAGCACCGCTCCCGCCAGCACCCCCGCCCAGGGGTCGCCGGTCCAGGCGACGACGAGCCAGTACATGGCCAGTCCGGTGAGCGTCAGCCCGGCCAGGAGGAGCAGGTTGTAGGTCAGCATCGGGGACGCGCCAAGCCAGCGGAGAGGCGCTCCCATCAATCCGGGCACGAGGAGTGGTTCGGTGTAGGCGTACGCGTTCTCCGTCGGGTAGAACATGTTGGCGTCGAACAGATCGAGCGGGTCGCGGATCAGCTGGCGGGCGATCCAGGAGACCGCCCAGGCATTGAGCCACTCGTCCTCGCTGTGCAGGGATACCCGGCCAGGGTCGGTGACCAGGGGCCACGTGTGCAGCACGGCCAGCGCGAGGAGCACGGCCGCAGGCCATCGTCTCCACCGCGGGGCCGGGCGAGAGCCTCCGGACGGCGTGACGTCAGCCAAGTCCGTCAGGGCGTGCGACGGCCCCGGATCGATGCGTCCACGATCTCGACGAGGTGCATGGTCGGGAGCGGCCGGCCCTCGCCCTCCATCGTGCTTGCGAGCTGCAGGAGGCAGCCGGGGTTCGAGGAGACGACCGCCTCCGCGTCGGTCGCGGCCACGTTGCGCGCCTTGCGCCGCCCCAGCTCGCTCGCCGCGTCGGGCTCGACCAGGTTGTAGATCCCGGCCGACCCGCAGCACAGCCCGCCCTCCGGCACCTCCTGCACGTCGAGCTCCGGGATCGTCGCCAGCACCCGGCGCGGCTCCGCGCGGACCCCCTGCGCGTGCTGCAGGTGGCAGGCGTCGTGGTAGGCCACGCGGAGCGGCACGGGATGCCGGGGGGCGCGCGGCTCCAGCTCGGCCAGCACCTCCGAGATGTCGCGGCACTTCGCGGCGAGCGCCGCCGCGCGCTCCGCGTAGGCCGCATCGTCGCGAAGCAGGTGCCCGTACTCCTTGAGGGTCGAGCCGCAGCCCGCGGCGTTGATGACGATCGCGTCCGCCTCGGCCAGCGCCGGCTCGAACGCGTCGATGAAGCGCCGCGCCATCGCCGCCGCGTCGTCCTCGAGGCCCGAGTGCAGCATCAGGGCGCCGCAGCATCCCTGGGCCTGGGGAATCATGACCTCGCAGCCCTCGGCCGCGAGCACCCGCGCCGTGGCCCGGTTGACGTCGCTGAAGAAGACCCGCTGGACACAGCCGAGCAGCAGCGCGACCCGCCGGCGCCGCTCCCCGTCGGCGGGGACGACGGCCGGCATCGACGACCAGGCGCCGCCGAGCGAGATGCGCGGCGCCACCGCCTCCATGGCCCGCAGGCGCGCGGGTAGCAGGCCGAGCAGCCCGCTGGCCCGCACCACCCGCTGGATGCCGAGCCGCTGGTAGGCCCACAGCTTCAGCGCGATCCACCGGAGGCGCCCCGGATACGGGAACAGGCTGAAGATGAGCCGCCGGAACAGGCGGTCGCCGAACGGGCGCTCGACGTGGCGCTCGATCTGCGGCCGGGCCGCCTCGATCAGCTTGTCGTACTGCACGCCCGAGGGGCAGGCGGTGACGCACGCCATGCATCCCAGGCAGGTGTCGAAGTGCCGGGCGACCTCGGGCGTGATCGCGGCCTTCCCCTCCGTCGCCACCTTCATCAGGTGGATTCGCCCGCGCGGCGAGTCGGTCTCGCGGCTCCAGAGCGCGTACGTCGGACACGGCGGCAGGCAGAAGCCGCAGTGCACGCAGTCGGCGAGGAGGTCGGTCGACGGAGGGTGATGCGCGTCGAACGCGCCGGAGGTCGCGGCCATCGGTGGCGCCTATCGTAGCCCGGAAACCGTCGCCTGCGGCGACCCAGGGCACCTCTGGACGGCAGCCAGCCCGTGCATGATAATGTCATGCACAGGTTGCGGAGAGGCGCCATGGCTGCGAACCACCTCGTTCAGGCCCGCATCGACAAAGCCGTAAAGGAAGAAGCCGCCGCCGTGCTGGCCGCCATGGGCTTGACCGTGTCCGATGCCGTCCGGCTGCTCCTGACCCGGGTTGCGCACGAGAAGGCCTTGCCGTTCGCGCCTCTGGTTCCGAACCCGGTAACCGTCGAGGCGATGAAGGAAGCCCGCAAGGGCGGCCTCCCTCGATTCGCCAGCATGCAGGCGCTCCTCGACGATCTGCATGCGGACGATTGAGCGCACCAGCCGGTTCAAGCGCGATTATCGGCGTGAGTCCAGGGGCCGGCACCGAGCCTCCCTCGACGCCAGCTTGATCTCCGTGGTGGAGGCACTGGCCAACGATCAACCCCTGGAGCTTCGGCGCCACGACCATGCGTTGAGCGGCGAGTGGTCCGATCATCGCGACTGCCATGTGAAGCCGGACCTGATCCTGATCTATCAGAAGCCCGATGCGGTCACGTTGCGGCTGGTCCGCCTCGGTTCGCACGCGGAACTCGGCTTCTGACGCCTGCGAACGATCTTCACCGCCTGCATGCTGCCGGGTGTATCCGGCCCGCCCGCTCTCGGCACCACCGGGTCCACGAACGACCTCCACGCCTGCGTGCTGCCGCGCGCGGGTCCCGAGGTCGACCGGCCGCCACGTGCCTGCCACCGCCCCGCGGTAAGATCGCCGCACGCAGCGTCGCGCCCCCCGGCGGCGCAGATCGGAGCCAGCGAACGATGACACACGCGGTGCGCATCCACGAGAC
>JAPOYG010000134.1 GCA_026706755.1 Acidobacteriota bacterium | reverse complement strand
TCGTGGAAGCCGACTTCCGGCCCGAGGTCGGCTTCGTCCGCCGCGACAACTTCCGCCGCTCCTACGCCTCCGCCCGCTTCAGCCCGCGACCGCGGTCGATAGAGGCCGTGCGGCGCTTCCGTCTCGAGGCAAGCCTGGACTACATCGAGACCGCCGACACCGGAATCGTCGAGAGCAGGGAGGCGCAGATCGGCTTCTCCACCGAGTTCGAGTCGAGCGACCGGGTCGGGGTGACGGCTGTCGACAGCTACGAGTTCCTCCTCGAGCCGTTCGCGGCCGGGCCGGGCGTCACCCTCCCGGTCGGCGGCTACTCCTTCCGCGACGTCGAGACCAGCTACACGATCGGTGCGCAGCGCCGCCTGACCGGCATCCTCAGGGTGCGCGCGGGCCAGTACTTCAACGGCACCATCCGCTCGGTCGGCTTCAGCCGCGGCCGGCTGGCGCTGACGCCCGAGCTGGCCGTCGAGCCGACGGTGTCCGTCAACTGGATCGACATGCCGCAGGGGAGCTTCCGCAACGACCTGTACCTCTCGCGCATCACCTACACCTTCACCCCGCGCATGTTCTTCAGCGGCCTGCTGCAGTACGCCTCCGCGTCCAGGACCCTCAGCACCAACCTGCGGCTGCGTTGGGAGTACAGCCCCGGCAGCGAGTTCTTCGTCGTCTACACCGAGGACCGCGACACCGACCCGCTACGGCCCGACCGCTACACCATGCTCCGCAACCGCGGCCTCGCGGTGAAGGTCACGCGCCTGTTCCGCTTCTGAGCCGTGCAACTCGCGCCGCCACCCGCGGGGAGCGGAGCCGGGTACGATTGTCTGGAGGCAAGGCAAGCTCAATGCGTGCGCGCATCATCTGGCTCGCAGCCGGCCTGACCAGTGTCGCCGCCGGCATCGGCCTGGTGCTCGCGTCCGCCGTCGAGGGCGGTATCGCGTTCGTCGTTCTGGGCGCCGGCCTCCTCGCGGGAGGCGGCTTCGTGCGGCCGAAGCCACCCCCCGCTGACGCGGACGCGACTTCCCCCGACGACCTGACTCGCCGGATCGCGGAGCTGCGGCACCTCGAGAAACGGCTGCTGGAAGGCGGGGTATCCCCGGCAGAGCGTGCGTACCACGAGTTGCGGCTGGGGCGCGACGCCGACGCCGGCCCGTCGGCGCCGGCCGACCCGGACGACCTGAGTGATGACGAGCGGCGACTGGCGGAGCTCGCGTCGCGCCGCTGCGAGCGCGTCTGGGAGGGCATCCGCGAGCGGCGCTACGTGCGCAGCGAGGACGGACGGGTCACCGACCTGGACGGCGGCGCCATCTTCGCCGAGGTCCGCGCGATCGTGCAGGAGGTCGCCGGCCTCTACCACGCGCGGTCGGACAATGCCGTGCTCGAGGTCCGTACCGGCGACATCGCCTTGGCCGTCCGCTCCTCCATCGGCGACCTGCTCCACCTGGTGAGCCAGGTCCCCTACGTCGACCCGGCCGGCTGGTCGATCCGCTCCGTGGTCGAGCGGCTCGAGCAGGCGCAGAAGGGGCTGGAGCTCTACCGCAAGGTCTCGCCCTACCAACCCTACGTCAACGCGGCCTCTGTGGCGGCCCGGCTGGCCCTCGGCGCGAACCCGATCACGCTCGCCGCCTGGACCGTGGGGAGCCAGGTCGCCTGGCGCGCCGGCGAGAAGGTGGTCCGGTCCTACGCCGAGACGTGGCTCAAGGACCTGCTGGAGACCTCGGTCGCCCTGGTCTACGTCCACGTGGCCCGCACCTACGACCCGCGCCGCGCCTACCGCGGCGCGGAGTGGACGGCGCTCGTCGAGGCGCTCCGCATCCACGCGCGCATTCCGGGGGCGGACGCCAACCGCAAGCTGCTCCTCGACCGCATCCTGGGCGCGCAGATCCCGGACGAGTTCGCCAAGATGACGCTGCTTCGCGCGCTCGCCGCTGACCGCGCGCCGGATCCTCGCTCCGCGCCGGTGACCGACCTGGCGGCGCTCCGGCCGGAGGAGCGGAAGGCGGTCGCCGAGCGGCTGTCCGCCCTGCTTTCCGCCATGGAGGGACTGGACGCGCCGGAGGCAGCCGAGGTACTCGCCGAGCTGGAACGCCGGCTGCGGGTGCCGCTGGGGATGGACCGGTCCAGCGTAGCCGATCGTCCTCTCGGCGCAGCGGCTGGCGGGCGATTCGCGCGATTCGTGACCCGCGCCCGGGACCGATTGGGATTCCGGCGCGATCAAGCTCCCGACGCGATGACCCCCTCGAACCGCCCGTTCCGACCGAACTTCGACCGCGTCCTCCGACGATTCGGCCGGCGAGCGATGGAGCGCAGGCGTGAACCCTGAGGCTCTTCTGCCGCGCCGGCCGCGTCCAGCTCTTGCGACACTCGAGTCGCACCCGTCGAGGCGCCGCTGCCGCCGGCCCACACCCTACGCTTTCGACTCCCCTTCGCTCACGGCCGCAGCCCGACGTGCGGTCCGCGGGCTGCCTGGAGTACGCTTCGCGGACCGGCAGGCGGACCCGCCGAGTGACGAGCACGACCTTCGTGGCATGCGGTGGCCTTGATGCGGATCGAACCAGAGATCAGCGGCGTGGGGGTTGTACTCCTCGGCGACTTCAACCCGGCGATCTTCGCGCCGGCTTGGTTCGCGATGCACCGCCTGTTACCGCGGGCAACGGCCGACAGCGCCAACCTGGAAGTCGCTCATCGGCAGTTGACGGCCTTCTCCGCGGATTGGCTCCACCTCCAGGTCACCACCGATCGCTTCACGACGGACACCGCACAGGCTCCGCACGTTCGTGTGCGCGACCTCGTTGTGCGAGTGTTCAGGGAACATCTGCACCATACGCCAGTCAGGGCGATGGGCATCAATCGCAGGGTGCACTTTCGAGTCGGGAGCTTGGCGGAGCGAGACCGGATCGGCGGGGCCCTGGCCCCAGCAGAACCTTGGGGACGCTGGCGGCAGGAACTGGCACTCGACGGAAAGCACGGCGGCATGACGTCGTTGCGGATGTCACAACTCCGTCCGGAGGATAGGAGTCCGGGCGGTTCGGTCAACATAACGGTTGAACCGTCCAAGCGCATCGCCGATGCCTCGGGTGTGTTTGTCGAGGTCAACGACCACTACGCCGCCGCTGAGACCGCCTCCGTCGGCGCCGCGGAGTTGATGCGTGTCCTGGATGAGAGCTTTGAGCAGTCCATCAGGCGCAGCGATGGAATCATCGACCACGTCATGTCCTTGGCGACGGAATCGGAGGAATCTTGACCTTCACCGCGCAAACGAGCCAGTCGCAGTCCGTGGGCGGCGTCGACGCAGGCTCTCGGGATGATACGCCCGACGCCCCGGCATTCGTGCGAAGAGCGAACGAAGCGGTAAGCTGGGCATTGACATCGTCCGACGACGCGGAAGCAAGCCGTACACTCGGGGGAGATGCGCCGCAGGAGGCGCCGACCCGTCTCGCCGATCGCACCGGCAACCACGCCAGCGTTGCTCCGGTCTTCAGCTTACCGCCAGGGCCCTCACCAGAATCGCCAAGGTCGACCCTTCACGCCCTCCAGGAATGGGAGGGCTACGTGGTCGAGATCCTCACAGATGAACTCGTGGTACGACTGGTTGATCTGACGGCCGGTTCGACCCATGAGGAGGAAGAAGCGACCATACCGTTGGCTGAGATCGCAGAGGGTGACGCCGCGGCCATGCGCGTAGGCAGCATCTTCCGTTGGGTAATCGGGTACGAGCGCTCGCCGGCTGGGACGAAGAAGCGGGTGTCCCAGATCGTGTTCCGCGACCTTCCCAGGATGACGGAACAGGACTTCCAGGAGGGCAAGAAGTGGGCTCGTGAAACGATGCGAGCGTTCGATCGGTGACGGCTCTGGGCACGCCCCCGGAGGACGATGAGTTCGAGCTCACGCTCCTCGGTCCCGGTTATGGCGAGAGCATCGTTCTGCACGTCGGCGACGGAGCCTGGATCCTGGTGGACTCGTGCGGCCGCGCCGATGCGCCAGCAGCCTTGGCGTACCTGCGGGCGCTCGGCCTCAATCCGGCGAGCGTTGTCGTACTGATTGTGGCCACGCATTGGCACGATGATCACATTCGCGGCATCGCGCAAATGGTCGAGGTGTGTACCAATGCCGCTTTCTGCTGCTCCAGCGTGCTCTGCCAAGAGGAGTTTCTGACTGCAGTCCGTGCTCTTGAACGACGTCACTTCGCATCCTTCGGTTCCGGCCTACGTGAGATCCACGGCACCTTCACGCGCCTCCGGGCAGCCGGTGTCCACCCAGTCTGGGCCCTCGCCAACCGACCGATTCTCTCCGAGGATCGATGCCAAGTCTGGTCGCTCGCACCCGCAGATGAAGCGTTCTCGAGCTTCCTTAGAGCTCTGGGCCGTCTGTTGCCTCCGGCGGGGCAGGCTGAAACGAGGGTCCCAAGCCTGTCCCCCAACGACGCCGCCGTCGTGCTGTGGGTCACCGTGGGTGACATCGCTGTTCTGCTGGGGTCCGATCTCGAGCGGCGCCGCTGGTCGACAATCGTTCAGGATGCAGCGCGGCCCGCCGGCAAGGCATCGGCCTTCAAGGTGCCGCACCACGGATCCGAGAGCGCTCACGAGCCGCGCGTGTGGGAGAGCCTGCTGGAGCCGGAACCAGTCGCCGTCATCACCCCGTGGAGGCGAGGTCGACGCTTTGTGCCGAACCGCCAGGACAGACGCAGAATCCTGGACCTGACGGCGAACGCTTACGTCAGCGCAACCGTCGATTCGACCACCCCCGTACGCCGGCGGGTTCGCATGGTCGAGCGCATGGTCCGCGAATCCGGCATCAGGATCCGGCGGGCGCCGACGCCAGACGCCGTACGGCTTCGCCGACGGATCGCGGCAGGCGATTCGTGGGAAGTCGAGCGGTTCGGTTCCGCCTGCCACCTCAGGGACTTCGCCGTCTGATTCCAGACCATACGCGAGCGATGATCCGAGTCCTTGTCCTCGCTGGCTTGGCGGTGGCGGCCGGCGCGGCCGCAATATGGAGACGCTACACCAGCGAGTCCGCACCGGCGACGGATTGGGAGGGCGGCAGCTCGTCGCATTCCGAGTTGGGCCAGTCCGGGCCCGTCCAGCGAGTTGAAGGCAACAAAGGGAAGGGAATCTACGCTTGGTACGCCGACCGAGACGGCCAGTCCGTCTTGAACATGGCCGGGCTCAAGGTCGGAGCGACGGATTGATTTATATCGGATCAGCAACGGAGAGCTTCGACTACCGCATCGTGCGTTGTCACCTCCAGGGAACCGTGCGCAACCATCCATGGGGCGTACGTGGCTACGGGAGTACGCTTCGTCACTCGCTGGCGGGCGTACTGTTCAAGACGACGGGGCGCGCGAGTGAGCAGCAGGTTACGAACTTCATGGACGCGCACCTTCAGGTAGCCCTGAAGTCGATGAATGCTAGCGCAGAGAGCACTCATCGCGAAGAATCGAAACTGATACGGAGGTACGAACCTGCCTTGAACATCAAGGGTCTGGATAGCGACAACGTCGAGTCACTTCGCAGGATGCGACATGTCGTGAAGCAGTCCGTTCCGACTCTATTCGACGAAGGCGGGTAGGCGGACCATCGTTGCCGATGGGCAAGGCAAGGCGGGCAGCCGGGGAGCAACGCCTCCCCCGGCCGCCCGAATCCAGGGCTCGCCGGCAGTAGCGAGCGCACCCTCCTACGACAGGCCCGTCAGCTCCCGGAGCGTGCCCGTGCTGTCGCCGAAGCGCTCCATCGGGACGCCGAGCATGTGCAGCATGGTGA
>JAPOYG010000375.1 GCA_026706755.1 Acidobacteriota bacterium | reverse complement strand
CTTCGCCGCGTTGAACCGCTGCGCGATCTCCGTGTCGGCGGCCAGACCGTCGAACCCGTGGAAGGCGCCGGGAACCACCAGGAGCCGCGTCGGCACGCCCGCCTCGATCAGCCGCCGCGCGTACTCGACGGACTCAAGGACGAACAGGTCGATCCCGCCCACGCCGATGAACGCGGGCGGCAGGCCCTCCACGCTGGTGACGCGGGCCGGCACGCCGGCGCTCGGCACCGACGCGCCGCCCGCCTCCTGGCCGAGGAAGGCGCCCCAGCCGAACCGGTTCGCGGTGGCGGTCCACGTGATGCGGCCCATCTGCGGCGGCACCTCGCGCGTGCTCCCGGTCCGATCGTCCAACATCGGATAGACGAGGAGCTGGAACGCCAGCGGCACCTCTCCCCGGTCGCGGGCCGCGATGGCCAGCAGGGCGGCATGCCCGCCGCCGGCGCTCTCGCCCATCACCGCCACACGGTCGGGATTGACGCCCACTTCGTCCGCGTGCTGGTAGAGCCACAGCAGACTGGCATAGTTGTCCTCGACGGACCCCGCGTAGGTGGTCTCCGGCGCCAGCCGGTACTCGACGGTGACGACGCTGCAATCGAGCGCCGAGGCGACCTCCTGGAGAGGACGCACGCTCGCGGAGGCCGAGCCGGCGACGTAGCCGCCGCCGTGCATGTGGAGGATGCCGGGCCGGCTCGCGCCGGGCTTCGCGTTGATGATGTAAACCTCGACGTCCGGCTCACCGGCCGGACCGGGGACGGTCCGCCTCTCGAACGGCGGAGCCTCCAGGGGCGGCGGCGTCAAGGCATCCGCCGTTCCCCGCATCGTCGGCAGCGTGTCCGCCGTCATCGCCGACAGCGCCTGCCCCAAAGACTGGGCCTGGCGCGCGGCGGCGCGCAACTCGGGGTGGACGAACGAAAGCGGGTCCGCGGCGGACGAGGCCTGTGGCGAGGCCGCCAGCGCGCAGCGTGCGGTGGAAAGAGCCAGCAGTCCCGGCAGCGTCATCCCCGCGAGCATGAGCTCACGGCGTGTCAGCTCGGTCATCGCGTTCTCCTTCCCTGTCGGGCGTCGGCGGCTTGCGCGGCCGCCCGCCTGTTGACCCACGACGAACCCGGTCGCAACGATAGATAGATTGTAGGCTATGCCGACCGGGGCCCTTGTTCGGCCCGCGATCGCTTTGCCGAGGCTCGGTGGTCACGTAGGCATGGCTTCATGCCGCATGTCGACAGAATCACGATCGAGCCCGGACGACGCGGTGGCAAGCCTGCATCCGTGACCTGCGCATGACGGTGTCCGACGTGCTCGACTACCTGGCGAGCGGAATGTCCGAAGAGGATCTGGTCCGAGACGTCCCGGACTTAACGCGCGAAGGCAACCGGGCCTGCCTCGCCTTCGCCGCCGATCGCGAGCGGCGACTCGTGGCGGTCGGCGGAAGGTGAAACTGCTCCTCGATCAGAATCTCTCACCGCGGCGCTGCGCCTACCTTCGCGACATCTGGGCCGATGTGGTTCACGTGCGACCAGGCGGGCTTGGGATTCTACGCCAGGGGATTCGGCTGCCGGAGCGGCCATCCACCGCAACGGGCCGCCGTTGCTGGCCGCACAACCGGCTGTTGGCCGGCGGACCGTCCGGCAGCGCGCGCTGATACGTGCGCCGCCGGACGCCGGGTGTAGCCCGGCGCTCATGACCCTGCCGGCACGCAGCTCGGCAACGGCCGCATCGACGGCGGGTTCGGCCCCAATGTGAGCACATTGGGTCGGCTGGCCCATGACCTGCAACGGATGTCATGATGAGCCAGTTTCCGTTCCCTCTGATCGTGCCGCCCGTCTCTGGCTCTTCACCGCCCGACCCGGCTTCGTCGCTTTCCGGGATCTACTCGTCTCCGTCGTGCCGCTCGATGTCCTTCCCCGCTTGATCCGTACCTGCACTCGATCTCCGTCGGTGATCTCCGCCTGACCGACTCGTTGGTGGGCGGCGTGGTCGATCAGGGGAGGCAAGGTCGGATCGGGTTCGCCGGCGAGTGCTGTGGTTCCGAAGAGTTCGTCTTTCGCTGGTTCCACGGTCGGGCGACGAGGGTGTGTGTCGGCAAGATGGGTTTCCTAGTCGTCCATCAGAGTCCGCCGCCGGTCGAACAGGTCCGAGCGCTCGTAGGCTGCCTCGACCTGGTTCTGGACGACGTGGGCGAGCGCCGCCTCGATGACCTCGCGCGAATGGTCGGTCTTCTCGGTCGCCCAGTCCCGGAATGAGGACCGGAAGCCATGTGGCACGGCCGCGATGCCGTGCTCCTTGAAGACGGTGTAGAGCGACGTGTGGAACAACGGCTTGCCGCGCGGGCCCGAGGAACACGAGCGGGCTGTCGCCGCGGCCGGGTGTCGGTGCTGCGGCGAGGATGTCCAGAGCACGCCGGCCGAGCAAGACCCGGTGCTCGCGCTTGGCCTTCATCCGCGATGCCGGGACGGTCCACACGTGGGCCGACGTGCCCATCTCGGCCCACAGCGCCCCGCGCACCTCGCCCGAGCGGCCGGCCGTGAGCACGACGAACTCGAACGCCGGCTTGAGCGCCGGCAGCGCCCGCGACCCGTGCACGGCCGCGACGGCCGCGGCGACCTCGGCGTGGGGGCAGCGCCAGGAAGTGCTGAACGGCCAGATCGTGTGGGCCGCACCTCCTGAGCGTGTCCCGGTCCACGTTGTCCGCCCGTCCCGCGTCCGTTGTAGAATCCCTTCGGTTGATCAACCGTGGCGACGGGTCGTTCGGCGACGGGACGAGCACGTGGATCAAGAGCGTAGGGGTTGACCCGGCCGCAGCGGTTTCCGAACGGCGAGCCCCTGTACAACGGAGGTGGGATGGTGCTCCGAATCCTGGACCAGGACGACTGCGCGCGGTGCGGTGGCTCGTGCCGAACGGTAGGGCGTTCGTGCTGTGGCAGATCGGCGGATGCGTCTCATTTCTGAAGACCATGCAAAAGGCGAGGCTGTCACAGCACATGGCCGACCACTTCAGGGCTCGCGGCCGGCGCTTCTCCAGGGCGGATGCACGGGAGTTCCTGGCCGAGCTTCAGCGCGTCTGTGCCCGCGAACTGGCGGAGCATGGTGAGACCTCGGTCCCCGGGATCGCCAAGCTGCGCGTGGAGACGAGGCTTCCCCGCGTCGGCCGGGATCCCGTCACTGGGCAGCCTATGCAGATCCCGCGGCGGCGCATCGTCCAGGCTCGGATCTCCCGGCTCATGCGCCGCGGCGTCGAGGGGCCGGTCTGACTAGCCAGCCAGAATCTCCGCCAGCCTCCGAATGCCGGGGTGGCGCCGATTGAACCGCATCGGGTAAGCCAAACCGGGTGATGCTGGTGGACCCGAGCGTGACCTTGGTTCTCACTGCCGCGGCGCTGTTGCTCGGTGCCTACTGGCTCGCGGGGGAGAACGTGCGCCGTGACCTCCAGGAGGAAGTCTTGCGGAACCGCCGGGATGCGCGTTCGGCGTTCGCGCAGCTTCAGCGGCGTCCGGGATTGAGACGCCGACCCGCGCGGAGCTGGTGCGCCTCGACCGGAAGCGGCGGAACCTGTGGCTTGAATCTCGGCCTGCTCATGCGGCCACCTGACGGGCGTCGGCACGCCGCGCAGCCTCCAGGGCCACGCCCGCGCCCTCTTCCACGCCCTCAAGCCCGACACCGGGCCGCCGTCGGATAGAAGAAACCGGCCGCTCGGGCTGGGAAGAAGGCGGGAGCCCGCACACGATCCGTACGCAACGATTAAGCATCCGGCCCGGTCACGCTACCTCGTCGGGTGGCGGGCCTACTTCGGCCTCTGCCGTCGCCTGAACGCACTGGAAGCGTGGGCGCACTCGCTTCGCGGCGCTGCGCCGACGCCGGCGTCGGCAAGCTGCTGGCGGCCCAAACCGCCAGCAGCAGCCCACGGCTCCTGGCGGATCAGCCCTCAGCCCGGCACTCACTATCGCGCTGCCCAACGCCTTCTTCGCCCGGATCGGCCTCGCATCCGTGGCCGCACGCCATGCCGCCTAACGTCGTCGAACCGCCGTGTACGGACCCGTACGTACGGTGGTGTGGGAGGGACGAGGCCGCGAGGCTCCCCCCTATCCCGATTACGCTGCGGGCCCTTCGGGTGACTGCGGCGAGCGATCGTGCAGGAAGCTGTGGAGGGCCGGCCCGACGAGCCAGTGCGGCACCCGCCGGGCGGGGAGCGCCGAGGGAAAGGAATCAGCCCCCGGACTTCGAGCCCGCGGCTGCCGGACCGGCGCCGCGCGCGGCCTGTAGCGATTCCACGACTCCCGACCACGGGCCCCCGCGAGGAGCCGGAGGACGCGACTGCCCGGTTTCCGCCTGACGGACCGCCGGGACCGGAAGGTGCCACCAAGCGCGGCCGCGCGCGTCGTCGTCCGGGACCGACTCGATGGCGTCGACCTCGGTCGCGGGCAGCGCCGCCAGCGGCCGGCCTTCTGCGTCCTGAAACACCCACCAGCCGTCCGCCGCCACGGCCCGGCGTGCTCCGACAACGAGCGTCCCGTCGAATCTCGTCTGCTTCACCACGAACAGTGGCATCAGCCTTGTACTATCGGACGCTGGGGAGCGTCGGGACAGTCCCGCGAGGCGATCCCGGCTGCCGAGGTTCCTGACGGCGATCGCTCGGACAGGATCGCCGCCCCGGTCACCAGCGCACCGACAAAGCGGCTCCGCGGGCGGGGCGGGAACCGGCTCCGTAAGGCCGGATCGCCGCCACGCCCCGGGGCTCCACCTCGATCCCGCGCCACGACAGCGGCTCGAACAGGCCGTAGAGCCCGAAGCCCAGCGCCGTGCCCGCGATGCCGGCGCCGATCCATCCCTCGTCGATCACCCACTTGTTGTTGCTGAACCCGACCGCGGCGCCGAGCGCGCCGCCCGCGCCGATGAGGGCGGCGCTCCACAGCCGCTGGACCCGCCGGTCGCGGCGAGCCCGCTCCTCGCGCTCGGCCGACGTCGGCAGCTCGAAGCCCGCCGCGCGCAACGCCTCCCGCGCGGGCGTCATCTCGCCGGGTTCCTGAGCCGCTGCGGCGACGGGGAGCAACAGGGTAGCGATCAGAACAGCGGCCGTGACACGGATTGCCTGCATGGTGTGTGATTCCCGTTTATGGCCAGTCGTCGAACCGAGGGCTCTGACGGTCAGTCCGCTTGGCGGCGGGAACGATATCGCCCGCTCCAAGGTGGCGAAGCACCGGTCGCCGGCACCTCCGGCCGGTGTGTTCGTATCCCGTGTTCGGGCACGCCCGGCCGCGGGCCGCAGCCGGCCGGCACGCCGTTGACACTGCGCCAAGCGGTGTTCCGCTTCCCGCACGCCCCCGGGGTGACCGGCATCAAGTGCTTCCAGAAGCACCCACTCGACGCGGTCGACGGCATCAGGCGCACGTTTCCGTTTCGGCAGTCCGGGGCGCCGATCCTGGTCAGCATCAGGATTGGTCATGAGCAGGAATACCAGACGTTACCCCGGCTCGTGAGCGGGCGCTCTCTCGGCACACGGTCCGTGGCCTCCAGTCGACCGCCGCCGCCAGCTCCTGCAACGTTCGCCGCATAATCATCCCATTGTAGATCGTTCTCTTGAAGTGCGCCCTCGTGGGCGACCGACCGGCTCACCGATAACAGCAGCGAGGCCGATGTTGCGCCACGGACGCCGGGAGGCAGCTTTCTGGCCGACGGAGCCATAATCGATGCGAGTCGCCGGGTCGCGTTCGCCCGCCAAGGACCGAACCGGCCGCCGAGGGCCGAAGGGAGACCCCGAATGCGAACAGCCACCGTCTGCCTC
>JAPOYG010000442.1 GCA_026706755.1 Acidobacteriota bacterium | reverse complement strand
TCGGGAAACTCAAGCTGGGTTGACGTACACTGTGTCGACAAGGGGCTGCCTCCGTCGTTGGCCTGAAGTATTGTGGACACAACACTTTACGCCATCACAGGCAGCCTCTTGTCGCAACGACGGTGAGAATTCCAGGCTAGGAGCTTGCCCCGCAGAACTCCACTTGCGTTGCTTTCTGCGGCGCAAGCTCCTAGAGGCGAAAGCACCCCTGCGCCGGCGCTGCCTCGGGGGCGGGGGCGTCGCGCCGCGGAGGCGCGGCTCGGCGTCGGCCGGCCCGGCCCCCGTAGCGTGCGGTCAGGCCCGACATGACGGTGCGGAAGCGCCGGGAATAGCCCGGCTCCGCGTGCTTCCCGGCGTAGAGCCGACCGTAGCCCTCGACGAGGTGCGGGTACTCGCGGCTCAGGAAGCGGAGGAAGTGCTCGCGCGTGCCTCCCTCGAGGTGCATCAGCATGGTGCCCACGCACGTGGCTCCGTGCGCCGCGATCTCGCGCACGGTCCGCTCGAGCTTGGCGGGGTGCGACGTGATCCCGGGCACGATGGGCGCCATCAGGACTCCGGCGTCGACCCCGGCGTCGCGGAGCGCCCGGACCGCGCGCAGGCGCTGCCGCGGGGGCGCGGTGCCGGGCTCGAGCCGTTCCCAGGCCTCCTCGTCGACGGTCGGAATGCTGAAGGTGACGGTCGAGCGGCTGCGCCGCGAGAGGTCCGCGAGCACGTCGGCGTCGCGGACCGCGAGGGGCCCCCGGGTGAGCAGCCCGACCGGCGTGGCGCGCGCCGCGAAAGCCTCGAGCGAGCGCCGCGTCAGCCGATAGCGCCCCTCGATGGGCTGGTAGGGATCGGTGGCGGTCCCGACCGCGACCAGCTCGTTCTCCCAGCTCCGCCGCGCGAGCTCCGCGCGGAGCACCTCGGGGAGGTTGACCTTCACGAGCACGACCGACGAGAACTCGTCACCCGGATCCATCTCGAGTTGAGGCTGGTAGCGCCGCGCGAAGCAGTAGTGGCAACCGTGGGTGCAGCCCCGATAGGGATTCAGCGTCCAGCGGAACGGCATCCCTTCCACGCGGTTGAGCGCGGTGCGGCAGACGACGTCCTGGTAGCGGGCGCCGTCGCCCCGCCGCACCGCGTCCGTCAGCCCGTCGACCCCCGCCGTCCGTACCCGCTCGGCCACTCCGCGTGTCGTCGGCCGCGCACCGAGATCGAAGAGCGCCGGCTGTGCCGCCCGCGTATTCGCCATTTGTTCGCCATTCTTGCGGACGCCCGCGGGCGTGTCAACAGGCAGTGGACGAAGCGGGCTGTCGCTCCAGGAGCTTGCGCCGCGGAACGCCGGCGGAGGGAGTGCCGCGGAGCAGGGAGTCCGCGCCGCAAGACGGGTCCGGCGGCGCGAGCGCGGACCGGTCACCCGGCGGGGCGAGCGTCGCCGGCGGCCTCGGCGGCGACGGCGCCGCGCCAGTGGTCCAGCAGGTCGCGGAGCGTCTCGTCGAGCCCGATGCGGGGAGCCCAGCCGGTCTCGGCACGGATCCGCGCCGGGTCGCCGAGCAGGACGGAGTGGTCGCTCGGGCGGAGGCGGGCGGGTTCGACGGTGACCGCGATCGGCCTCCGCGCCAACCGCAGCAGGCGGTCGACGACGTCCTGCATCCGGTGCGCGCGGCCCGTGCAGACGTTGTACGGCGCGCCGGGCGCGCCGCCCGCCATCAGCGCCCGGTAGGCGCGCACGGTGTCGCGCACGTCGGTGAGGTCGCGCCGCGCATCGAGGGCACCGACGCGCAGCACGGGTTCCGACTCCCCGGCCTCGATGCGGGCAACCTGGTGCGCGAAGCTCGACGCGGCGTACGCCCGGTCCTGGCCGGGCCCGAGGTGCGTGAACGAGCGGGTGAGGAGGACCGGCAGGCCCTCGGCGGCGAACTGCGCGGCCAGCATCTCCTGGGCCAGCTTGCTGAGGCCGTAAGGCGTGACCGGACCGACGGGGTGGTGCTCCGCGAGCGCCGCGTCGGATGGCCGGTAGACGAGGGCCGAGCCGGGAACGAGGACGCGAGCGCCCGGATGCGTCCGCTGCACCGCCTGCAGCAGGTTCTCGGTGCCGATGACGTTGGTCTCCAGCGTCTCGGCGACGCGCCCCCACGAGCCGGCCACCGCCGCCGCGCCGCCGCAGTGGTAGACCGCGGTGGGCGCGGCCGCGACCACCGCCCGCTCGACGGCGGCCCGGTCGAGGAGGTCGACCTCGCTCCAGGTCGCGCCCCGCGTCTCCGCGCCCGCCCCGGCGCCGCCGGGTCGACGCCAGGCGAAGAGGCGCGGCGCGGGAGCCGCCTCCGCGAGCGCCGCCAGCAGATGGCGACCGACGAACCCGGCCGCGCCGGTGACCAGCACGCGCTCCCGCATCGGCGCTGAGAGCCCTAGCGAACGCCCGAGGCGCCCCCGCCGAACGCCCCGAGGACGTTGGCGAAGGTCCCCAGCCCGGCCAGCGTGAAGCTGAGGTTGAAGCGCCGGTCCTGCGGGATCACCGCCCGGTGGCCGAGCCCCGCGAAGTTGAAGAACTGGTACTCGCCGCGGATGCCGCAGCATTGCGCGTGGTACTCGATCCGTATCCGCTGCTGCAGGTAGCGCCCGGTCTTGACGTCGTAGTTGAACTCGTAGAGCCCTCGCACCGTGCCGCCCCTCGTGCGTGCCGCCACGAACCCGCTGACCCAGTGGTCCAGGTAGCGGGGATCGTTGAAGCCGGGGAGCTCCTCGATGAAGTAGCGCTGGCTCCACCCGCCGCGCGCCTCCAGCCAGTCGCCCCGCTGGTAGGTGCCCTCGGCGCCGATGGTACGCAGCTCCTTGTAGCGCGAGTCGATCTCCGCCCGCAGCGTGGCGCCCAGCGTCTGCGACGGCGACGCGCGCACGAAGATGGAGACCGGCGAGTAGTTGTTGGGGGAGGTGTTGTTGAAGCTCGTCCGGAAGCTGCGGTCGTACAGCGACGCCCGGTCGTCGGTGTAGTAGGTCTGCATGATCGAGGCGCTCAGGATCTCGCGGGGCACGGATTCCGCCCCCCCCTCGTAGACCCGCGCGTAGAGCCGGGTGTCGATGCCGTAGCCGAACTGCGTGGTGCTGCCGCGGATGGCGTCGATGCCCTCGAGCTGCACGATCTGGTCGAAGTTGTCGACGGCGCTGACCCGGCCGACCGACGTCCAGGGCTCGATGACGTGCTTCATGCGCTCGGAGTAGCCGCTGTTCGGAGTGTCCCAGATCTTCACGAACGACGGCCCGGTGGCCCGCGACCGGAACTCCACGAAGGACCGGCCGACGCTTTCCTCGATCTGTCTGAGGGCGGGGTCCATGTTCCGCGTCCAGTGCGGGTTGACGCTCTCCGTCCAGTAGGTCCCGCGCCACTGGGCGGTCGAGTCGACGATCAGAAAGGGCCAGCGGGTGAACGGGACCTGCAGCGTCGGGTTGAGGTCGAACCGGCGCAGTCCCGAGTCGAGGCTGACCTGCCGCGCGGCTTCCCCCCGCCCCTGGGTGGTGCGGTCGATGCGCATCAGCTCCGCGAACTCCCCGGTGAACGAGTAGTACATCGGCAGCCCGGGCACCTCGGCCTTCCCCTGGGTCAGCGAGATGCGGGGCCCGGCGCCCCAGAGACTGGACGTCCGCTCGCCGAAGAACGTCTCGTTCAGATCGAACGTCCCGCTGAGCTGATAGTTGCCGAGCTGGCCGGAGACGTTGCCGGAGATGGCGCGCTGGGTGTTGGCGGCCTGGTAGATGTTGGCGTGATACGTCTGCTGCACCGTGACGTCGGAGAAGTAGTCGACCTGCCCGCGCGCGTTCCAGCCCTCCGCAATCGCCTGGGTCGCCTGGCCCCGCATCTGGTAGCTCCGGCGCTGGGGCAGCTCCTGCGCCACGCCGCGGTAGGTCGTCTCGCCGCCGGGCTCGTTGAGGAAGTAGTAGCGCCCGAACCCGTTCGACGGGCCGCCGCGCGTGTAGCGGTACTCGCCGCCGAGCCCGTGGCCCCCGGACGACATGAAGTAGTCGTGGAACGCCGTCGCGTCCTGGCTCCGGCCGAGGGCCCAGAAGAAGGCGTTGGCGAGGCTCGACCCGTGATAGGTCGAAGTCCCGTACGTCGGCATGAGGACTCCCGTCGCCCGGCCCTCGTCCTGGATGGGGTAGAACATCCACGGCAGGTAGAGGACCGGCACGCCCTTCACCTCGATGACGGCGTTGCGCAGCAGCAGGTGCTCGTCGAGGTTGATGTCGATCGTCGACGAGACCACCTCCCAGCGCGGGGTCGGCTGCACGCAGCTCGTGAACGCGCCGCGCGTGAGGCGGTAGCTGCGCGGCCCGGTCCGCTCCATCTGCTCGCCGAAGAAGAACATCTCGGGCTCCTGCGCGCCGAACATGCTCTGCTCGACCTCGCCGCGCATGTTCACCGAGCCGTAGGCGTCGTGGAAGACGGCGGAGCCGTCGGTCATGTCGAACTCGACCCGCTCGGCGGCGATGCGCACCTCGGCCGTCTCGAAGACGACGTTGCCGATGGCCGTGATCCGCGACTCCGCGGGCTGGAGGAGGGCCTCCTCGGCGAAGAGCTGCCAGCCCTCCCGCTCGCTGCCGAGCTGGACGTCGCGTTCGAGGCGCAACGACCCGTCGGCCTGGTACTGGACCTGCGACTGCCAGTCGACGTTGGCGAAGACCTCGGCGATGGACGTCACCGCCTCCACGACACCCGTGGCGGACGCGTCGTCGTCCGACTGGGCCTGGCCGAGGACGGCGGCGGGGAGCAGGGCGAGCGTGGCCGCGAGAAGGAAGGAGCGGGCCATCCGACCACCCATCGTAGCAGCCCGGCGCCCGGAGCTCGGAACGGCAGTGGAGGCCCCGCCGCAACGGGGCTGGCCGCACCGTTCCACGGCGCGGACTCCTAGTCGCTGACCGCCACCTCGCCGGGGACGATGGGACGAGTGCGAGGCAGCCGGCCCCGGTAGGCCAGCCAGCCGACGAAGGCGAGCATGCTAACGAAGATCGCCAGCTTCAGCACGTCGCCGGCCCGGCCCTCCGGGACCACCCCCCAGAGCAGCCAGAGCACGGGCTGCGCGAGACAGACGGCCCACACCGCGCCGTAGAAATAGCGGCGCTCGTGACCCTCGCCCCGCGTCGAGGGCTTCACCCGTGGCAGCCGCCCCGCCGCGCCGAGGGCCCAGATGATCAGTGCCATCGGCAGGTACGCCGTCTCGTAGAGCTGGCGCAGCATCCAGTCCCCGGTGAGGACCGCGACCACGAGGCCGGCGAGATTGAGCAGCGCGAACGTCAGGACGGCGCTCCAGGCGAACGTGTAGCAGACGCGGCGGTAGAGCGGGTTGGGCCGGTCCTCGGTGAAGCGCAGGATGTAGGGCCGCGGCTCGACGCCGGGGAGCCGCCCGCGCAGGCCGGCCGCGCCGGTGCCGGCGAGCACGACGCCGAGCCACACGGCCATCCGCGCGTCGAACCCGCTCTCGAACAGGTCGAACGTCAGCGGCGCCGGGACCAGGAAGAACACCCAGATCCAGATCGGCCAGTGCGCCAGGCGGTAGTAGACGGTGTTGCGGGATCGAAGGGGACGCTCGCCCGCACGCTCCACGGGAATGCCATTCACGCTCGAACGCTCCGCGTTGGCTGCCGGGTGGGTTCCGGTCTCCGCGCGGCGCCGGGTTCCGGACGGCGACGGCGGCCGGTCGATCCTACCGGAAGCCGGCGTCGCGCCGTTGCCCGAGGCCGCGGCTCGCGGCAGACCCGCCGTGCCCGCGGGCGTCTCGCGTCCCGCGGGGCGCCTCGCGTCGGGCGGGCGACGAAACGACGCGGCGGCGGTAGAATGGCGGC
>JAPOYG010000490.1 GCA_026706755.1 Acidobacteriota bacterium | reverse complement strand
CAGCAGGCGGCGAATACCGTGGCCCGCGGTGAACGCGTGGCCGTCGAAACACTCGCGCTGGACGTCGCGGTACGACACGACCCGGAAGTCCCCGAGCAGCTCCAGCGCGTCCCACATCCGATCGCCCTGCGACCGGCGCAGCAACTGCCGGCGGCCCCGGTCCCGGCGTCCCGAGTGCGCGCGCTCGCGCCGGCCGCCGAGCTCTCCGACGTCCAGGAACCGACCGACCCAGCGCGCACCGCGGCCCCGGTCAGGCGCGCCCGGCGGCGCGAGCTCGACCACGCGGCGCCCGAGGCGATCCGCCGACCGCGCCACCGCGGGAACCCTGTCCATGTCCATCACCGCGAGCGCTCCTGCCATCGCCCGGAGTCCGGCCACCGGAACCACGCCCCGGAGCCGCCGACCCACGCCGCGCGGACCGCCTCGACCGCGGCCACGCCGCGGCGAGCGGCCTCCTCGAGCCGGTCCGAGGCCGCCGACAACGGCAGGCCGCCGCCGTCGTCCGCCAGGACCTCGGTGCCGTCCGCCAGCCGAGCCGGAACGGGACCGCCGGCGAGAGGCGCCGGACGGCCATCGGCAGGCTCCTGCCCGCCGCGGGCCTCGTCGCCATCCCGGTCGTCGCCGGCGTCCTTCGCCGACACCGTGTCCCGCTCCTGCCCGGCCGCGCCGCCGCTGCCTCCCGCCGCCTCCAGCGGCTCGAGCCCCGCCTCGAAGCCTCCCGCCGCCGGGGCGGCCACCACGGACCCGGCGTCGACGAGGCCCTCGCTGAAGAAGCGGCTCGTCACCGGGTCGACCGCCCGCGCCGGGTCCACCTGCGCGTCGCCGCGCCACCTCGCCTGGAGGACCACCCACTCGCGGCGCAGCCGGCGGTACTCCGACGGGAACCAGCGCCCCCACAGCGCGTAGAACCCCTCCAGCGCCCCCCGCACCGCCCGCGCGGCCCCGGCCGGGACCACGCGGGCGCCGAGCGCGGGATCGAGCCGCCGCTCGATCGCGGCCCGCAGCCACCCGTCGAGGCCCGCCCGCTCGAAATCGGCCTGCACCAACTCCACCTCCCGCTCACCGCCCTCGGCGGCCCGCATGAGCGTCTCCAGCGGCATCAAGGCCACTACTCCAGGGCCGCCGGCCACGGCGCGCGGCCCCGGCCCGAATCCACCAGCCACCCGGCCAGGTTGCCCGCCTCGACGGCCACCGACCTCCACCCCTCGGCATGGAGAACACGAAGCGCCGACGCCGTGAAGCCCGGCGAGAACGCGCCCGCCACGTACGGGAGGCCCAGGCGGTCCGCCACCCGCTTGGCGGCGATCGCGGCCACGAGCGCCGCCCGGCCGTCCCCGTCGCGCGGTTCGACCCGATCCGGCCGCGACACCGGACCGCCCACGCCGGACGCCCGCAGAAGCGCAACCACGTCCCGCCGGACCGCCGCCGCCGCGGCCGGCTGGTGGCCCGTCGCCTCGGCAACCTGGAACAGCGCCGCGAGAGACCTCCGCACGCCGGGAGCCCCGCCCGCGGCGACCAGCGTGCGCGTGCGCGGCTCGTACAGGAGCCGCTCCC
Source organism: Acidobacteriota bacterium (assembly GCA_026706755.1). Lineage (GTDB taxonomy): Bacteria > Acidobacteriota > Vicinamibacteria > Vicinamibacterales > UBA8438 > JAGWAJ01. Next base: position 4,269 of record JAPOYG010000490.1, on the reverse strand, counting down.
CGCAGCCCGGGGCCAGCTTCACCGAGTGCGCGCGGGCGAGGCTCTCCGCCACCGACCAGTACGCCGCCGCCAGGACGCCGTCGCACCCCTCGCGCGGGCACATCGCGCGCACGACGAAGCGCTCGAACGAGAAGAGCTGCACGACCTGGTTCACGACCCGCGACCGCGCCAGCGTCTCCACCACCGTGCGCAGCACGCGAGACGACCACTCGACACCGTCGCTCGACGCAGCCGCCGGGCACGGGACGACGCACCGAACGCCGCGGCCCGACACCGAAGGCGCCACCGACACCGACCCGCCCTCCGCCAGCTCGACGCCTGCCGACCGGGCCACCGCCCGCACGATGCGGACCGCCATCTCCGGGCGGCCCACGCCGGGCGGAGGCGGCAGCGGGGCGACGCCGGCCGTGCTCACGTGCCACACCCGCCGGCTCGGCGGCTCGGCCGGAACTCCGCCCAATGCCTCGACGGCCGAGTGCCGCGGCAGCTCCACGCCCTCGGCGCCGCCGTCCGGCGGCCCGGCCACGAACTGCGGGACCGACCAGCCCCGGTCCGCCATCGCCTGCCGGAGAACGAGGTCCTGGTCGCAGGAGAAGGCCGCCGGCCGGGCGCGGTCCACGACCGCCGTGACCCCCCAGCCGTCCCCGTCGCGCTGGAACGCCGCGACGCCGCGGCGGATCTCCGACGCGAACCGTCCACCGACGGTGAGCGCCCGGGTCTCCGCGACGGCGGGGCCGCCCCCATCAGGAAACACGCCCGGCGACCCGGCAGAAGACACTGGAATCACCACGACAGCTCCTGCTGGACGCCCGGCGACGGGCGCGCCGGCTCACGGGCTTCGGGCAGCGCCGCCGCCGGCTCCGGATCGGCGACGCGCTCGCGCGCGCGGCCCGGACGGAGGACCCACGCCCCGATGTTGGACGCGTCGGCGCAGACGCTCCGCAGGCCCTCGGCCCGGACGGCCGCAGCCTGATACGCGTCGGCCTCCTCGCTCGAAGCGGGCGGCACGTACGGCACGCCCGCCGCCTCGACCACCGACCGCGCCGTCAGCCCGCCGACGAGCGCGGCGCGGGCCGCGGCCTCATCGCGCCCGAGCGGCACGCGGCGGTCGAGCCCCGGCAGCTCGCCGGCGACCGTCTCGACCAGGCGCAGGCCGGCGGCGGGGTCGACCGCGCCGGCGGCCCCTGCCGCCCGGCGCTCCTCGGGAGCGCCGACCGCCAGGCACAGGCCGACGAGCGCCGCCTGCTGGAACGCCTCCCACTGCCGGGGGCCGTGGCCCTTGAACAGCCGCGGGGCCTTCGGCCGCAGCGAGCGCCGCCCCGCGTCGAACGACGGCTCGCCGGCTGGATGCTCCCAGTCCACGCGGACGCCCTCCCGCTTGGCGAGGCCCGCCGTTGCGCGTGCATAGAGCGCCGCCAGGGCGGCAGCGCACACCCGATCGGCGTCCGCAGTTCCCGCCTCGACCTGGGCCCCCGACTTCGCGCGGCGCGCCTTGGCGTTGTGCTGGCGCAAGGCGCCCCCGCCGAAGCGCCCGACGCGCACCGCGTCGTGGAGCGCCGAGTCCTCGGACACCGCGGCCGCAACCGACGCCACCACGGACGAGGCCCAGGCGCCGGGAGAAGGCAGCGCCGACTGGCGCGGGTGGCACACGACGAGGCCCTCCCCGTCGCGTCCCCATTCGACCCGGTCGCCCGGCTCCAGGCGGGCGCCCGCGCCAGAGAGCACCTGCCGGACCACCTCGCGGGCCGCGACCTCGCGGTCCCGGCCGCCGAGCACGCGGGGATCGGGGGACGGGGCGAGGGTCGTCTGGGTCTCGGAATGCAGCACGCGGTAGGCGCCGGGGCGCAGGACGACCGCCGGCGTTCCGGCGATCCCGACCGCGATCCCGCGCCGGTCGCCGCTTTCGAGCAGGAAGCGCTCCTCGTACGGCGAGGCGGCCGGCAGCACGTCGCCGCCGAGCTTTCCGCACTGGTGCTCGGTGACGAACTCCCCCGAGCCCTCCGGCAGCCCGCGCTCGACGAGCTGCGCGTGCAGGACCACGGCGTTGTACGGCTGGTACGCCCGCACGGTGTCCGGGCCGCCCGCACGCGACGCGGAGCGCGCGCGAAGCGCCTCCCCGGGGGACTGGTGATAGGACACGCCCGCCTCCACATCCAGCGCGACGCGATCGAGAACCGCCTGGAGATCTGTCTCCATTCCTCACGGACGGCAACGGGACCGACGCCGCGCGGCGGCCGGCCCCCAATGCTCAACGAGCGGCCGTCTACCGGGCCGGCTCAACCGCCTTGTCGCCGCCGCCGGCCGGCGCGGCAGCCTCGGGCCCCGCCTGCGCGGCGTCCGGCGCGGCCTGCTCCGGGCCGCCGCGCTCCTGCGCCTTCGCATTGCGAGTCCGCACCGGCGACTCGAAGGTCGAGGCGGCCGAGTGCTCGAGCATCTCCGGCGTCCGCTCGTGCTCCCAGTCCCGCGAGACCAGGTGCGCCCGCACCGACGCCGACTCCCGCCACGTCTGGTCCAGCGCGCCGGGCGTCCGCGCGTACGCCGCCTGGTCCTTCCGCGCCTGCTCGCTGGGCGGCGCCGGGGCGTACTCGATACCCAGGCGCTCGAGCGTCGTGCGCGCGGCGAGATCGCCGACCATCGCCGTCCGCGCCTTCTCCTGCGTCGCGGTGAGGCCGCCCGGCGCCGGATTGGAGCCCGGCACCTGCACGCCGGCGAGCCTTGCCACCTCCACGGCGCGGTCGGCCTCGGCCGCCTTGCGCTCGGCCGGGGTCCCGACCGCGGCCGCGAGGTCCATCAGCATCCGCTCGTTGAACTGCCGGTCCCGCGTGTCGGGCCTGCCCGGCTCCCGGGCCGGCTTCCTCGCCGGATACAGCGTGCGCGTCTCCGCGTCGAAGTGCGCCTCGTCCCGCGGCTGGTCGGTCGCCAGGTACACGTTGTCCCTGGCCGCGATGGCCTTGACCCCCCGGTTCGCCACCTGCGCCGCCGCCTCGGCCTGCACCTCGGCGTAGCGGGCGCCGCCGGCGGGGATCTGCCGGCGCTCCCGGCGGCGCGTGGAGGCGACCGCGCGGCGCCCCAGCTCCTCGTCCTGGACGCGCCGGCTGAGCTCCGGAGAGCGCGCGGCGGCCGTCGACACGGCGCGCATCACCGATGTCGCGTACTCCGCCAGGTTGCCGAAGCGCTCCCGCGCCGGATGCGCGACCTGCGGGCCGCTCGATCCCATCGTGATCGCGATCCGCTCGCCCGCGTGGGTCTTGAGCTGCACGCCGGACCGGGCCACCAGCGTCTCGACGGTGCTGCCGATCACGGCGCGCTCCTCGGCGTTCCGCCCGTCCATGAGCCGCTTGGGGATCGGCCTCAGGCTCGTCTGCGACGCCACGTGCAGGAGGTCGTAGGAGGACGACGGCCGGACGACGACCCCGGACACCACCCCGGGCTCGGTGGCCAGGCCGAGCGAGCCCGCCCGGACCGCCACCAGCGGCGCGTCCATGCGCTTCTCCTCGAGCTTGCTGTGCCCCATCGCGCTCAGCTCCTGCGGGTGCACCAGCTCGGCGCCGGCCATGCCCCGCGCCAGCATCTGCGAGTGGAGGATGGTGGCGACCTTCGGGCCGAAGGCGTTGCCGTCGTTGTTCCACAGCGGGCCTTCGCTCACCGGCGCCTTCGAGCTGCGCGTCCGGATGGGACCGCTGTCGAGGGACGCGACCTGGTGGTACGACTGCCCGGCCGCGATGTCGTCGGGAATCTGCTGCAGCGCGTCCGCGAGGCGCGCCTCCGACCTCTCCTGCCGCTGCTCGCGGAACTGCTGCGTCCTGCCTACGGCCATGTCGAATCTCCTTCCTCACGACTCCCGCTTGGGCCACGACCGAGGTCCCGCGCCCGGGCGGGACCGACGACGACGCTCTCGCGACTCGGGGCGCGCGCGCCGGACCGCGAATGCCGCTACCGCGACGGTTCCGGAGCGGCCGGCGGCAACGGCGCCACCGGCACGACCGGGACCACCGGCGGCTCGGGGTCCACGCCGACCGCGGGCCAGGCCGAGCGATAGCCGCCCTCCAGCTCGACCCCCCGGCCGCGGGCGATCACCATCGACGACATGCGGTCCGCGTCCCGGCAGAGGTCCGCGCCGTGCCGCGCGAACACCTGGCGCGCCTCGGCCGGAAGCGCCAGCTCCCGCGGCGGCTCGTAGGGGAGCCCGAGGGCGCCGGCGATCCTCGCGGCCGCGAGATCGCAGCGGAGCTGCTCGCGGACCCAGCCCAGCGACCCGCGCGGGGCGCC
>JAPOYG010000466.1 GCA_026706755.1 Acidobacteriota bacterium | reverse complement strand
GCGATGGTCCACGCCGTGCCCGGGGCGTTCGGGTCGCTGCAGAACGCGGGCATCAAGTCCGTGAAGGGATTGAGGTGCTCATCGCAGATGCTGCCGGGGGCGTTCGGCGCGACCACCTCGATGTCGAGGGCGGGCGTGAAGTTGACGCCCAGCTCCTGGCTCAGGTAGAAGCCGCTCCCGGACTGCGCGCGGGCCTCGCCGGGCACCAGGGCCGCGAGCATGGCAACCGACAGTGGGAGCGCCGTGATGTGCCGCATTCTGCAGACTCCTATCACTGGCGGGGCTCCGCCTCCGACCGAGTAGGCACGTACGGCTCGGTGCAGTCCGAGGGTGAGGCGGACTCCGGCCGCTGCCGTCCCTGCTGCGCGAAGCCGCGTTCATTGGTCCCCCGGGCGTTTCCGGCGTCCATACCGCTCTGTTCCATAGGCGCCGCGCGGTCGGTGTCCCGCACCTTCGTTACCTCAAACGCGAGGCGGCGCAGCGCCCCCGTCATGTCCCCCGCGTCGTTCCCCGGATTCGGCAGCGCCCCGATGCGCGCGTGCGTGCCGTTGCCCACCACCAGGGCCACCCGGCCGGCGGCGAAGGCGTCCGGCGACGACGACAACAGAACGACCGCCAGCAGCAACAGGGCGCCGAGGTTCGCTGGATGGCATCCTCTCCCTCCGGGCTGGGTCGACGCTCCGGGAGGCACGCTGGCTCGGGGACTGTGGCGCCCCTCGGTCGCCTCCCGCCCGAGTGGCGCGGTCCGCGCCGCCGATCGAGGTCCACCTCCGCTGCCGGTGGAACCTCCGGCGGTTCAGAACGTGCGCACGATCTCCACGCGGCGCTGCCGGTCGTCCGTCGGCGGATACGCCGGCAGCAGCCGATCCGCGCCGAAACCCACGGCCCGCAGCCGCGCCCGCGCCACGCCGCGCCCGGCGAGGTACGTCACCACAGCCTCCGCTCGCCGCTCCGACAACCGCAGGTTGTAGTCCTCCGGGCCCGTGGCGTCCGTGTGCCCCTCGAGCGTCAACTGCGCAGTCGTGAGCGTCGGGTCGTTGAGCGCCGACGCCACCCCGTCGAGGTTCCGCATCGCCCGCACCGTCAACTCCGCGGAGTCGAAGGCGAACTCGATCCGCAGCATCAGGCTCACCTCCGCCGGGCCGCCCGGGTCGCTTGCGTTGCTCGGCACCACAGCCAGCGAACGCGTCACCGCGTCCCGCGTCACCGGCCCCTCGATCGACCGCCGCAACCGTTGCTGACCGGACACCGCGTCCGCGCGCAACGAGAGCGCCAGCGCAATCAGCAGCGTCATCACGACGGCGGTCCTTGAAGGCCTCATCAGTCTCCTCCTTGCCCCCGCGCTGCCGGGGGGCCGGTCACGGCCGGTAGCCCCTCGGGCACCGGCAGGACGGCCCCCGCCCCTGGTTGAGCGCCTCGAGCGCGTCGCGCCTGTCGCAGGCCACGTTGATCTCCTGGTGCCGCGCCCGGACCTGCGCCGGCGACGACGACGTGCCGCCGGCGATCGCGCACCAGGCCCCCGCCGCCTGCAGCGCGAACACCCGCCGCTGGAAGCCGACGTTCGACCCGCACCAGCGCAGCCCCAAGTTCATCGAGTCGGAAGGGGTCGGGAAGCCGGGAATCTCGCACGCCCGGCCGGCCGCGGCGCTCGGCGGCCGCGGCGGTCTCGGCGGCTCCTGTGGCCTGGGTACCGCAGGCCTCGGCGGTTCCTGCGACTCCGCACTCTGCCCGGCCGGCGCGGCGGCGGGCTCCTCCGCCTGGGGCCGGCCGTCGGCGAAGGTCGCCTCGAACCTCCGCGGGTCGCGCCCGTCCGGCCCCTGCTCGGTGACCGACCAGGTGCCGTCCATCCTGCCGCCCTGCAGTCTGCCGCCGGTAGCCACCTGCTCCGCACCCCCGAAGGCCCACCGGAGCGACCCCGACCCTTCCGCGAAGCCGTCGCTGCACCCGCCCGTCCAGGTCACCGTCTCTTCCCGCTGGGGATTCGGGTTCCAGACGTAGCAACCCGGCCGGTTCGCCACCTCCATCCAGCACGGGACGCCGCGCGGACGCTCGGTGCACACGGGGTCGCCGCCGAACTCCGCCGCCGCCGGTCGACCGCCCGAGTCCGGCGCCGCCGCGCTCGCCGGCGTCTCCAGCCTCGCCAGCCGGTTCCGTGCCAACGCCCGGAACGCGCCGCTCGGATACTGGCGCAGGTACGCCTCGAAGTCCGCCGGGTCCGTGCTCTCCCGGATCGACTGCCAGAACAGGTTCTCCTGCGCCGAGTCCGGCGCCGCCGACGCCTCGACGGCCGGCGCCTCGGCACAGAAGACGTTGAGGACCTCGCAGGCCGGTCCGCCCGCCCGCTGGCATTCGTCGAGCGCCCCCTGGCGGGCCGCCCCTTCCGTCGCCGCCTCGACCCAGGTCCACACGTTCCGCCCCTGCGTCGGGCTCGAGTAGCCCAGCCCCAGGCAAGCCGAGAACGTCGCCACGACCTCGCAGCCGGTCGTGCCGCACATGTTCAGCGCATCCGCCTCCCCCCGAAACGAGAAGGCGTACCGCCCAGCCTCCTCGTCGATGGCCAGTACTCCCGGTTCCTGGGCCCACGCCGGGGAAATGCTCAGGAGAACGATTGCAATGACGCCTGTCAGACGGACCACGATGAACCTCCCGCTGTCTGGATTCCGATGTGGCTTGCAGACTGGAACCACGCCCCCTGTTTCCCTTCTGGAGCTGGCGACTGTCGCAGACCTGGAGAGCCGGCAGATGCGGGCCTACGGCTCGGGGTGGCGCGCATGCAGCGCCTCCAGGGCCTCCTGCACCGCCTCGATGGGTTTGAACCCCGCCTCCGCTATGATCGACCGACGTCCGGCCTCCTGGCCAGGAAGTCGCGATACGCACGCATCAGGCCGTCGCAGTTCCCGGAACTCGCGTGGCGTTGAAACGTCGAGCGTGCGAACGGCCACAGATCGCACGTCTCCAGCAGATCCAACATCTCACGCGCGATCTTCGTGCACATAGCGGCGCCCTCACGCCTGCTCACGTTCCCGGCAACCGCGGCGCCCGTCGCCGACCACGCGGACCCGTGGTTGACCCCTCGCCGCAGGGCTGCCGCAGCCCGACGCAACACAAGGCGTGGAGAGGTGAATCCGCAAGACTCAATCCAGGGTCCTCGCCCAGCGAAACCGATGTCGTCCCGCCCACCAGCGATCCAGGCCCGACTGGCCGAGAGGACCCCGTCGGTGCCGTCGACCCGGCGAGCCGCCTCAACAGAACGCCGACCGGTGCGGTACCGTCCGGCGATGTGAACCGACGCCGGTCAACGTACAGCATCGAGAGGGAGCTTTGCGCCCTACGAATGGAGTGAATTGGGCGGAGACCGCAGGGCGGGACCACCACCCGGCAGGACGTCGGCGAGCTTCGCGTGGAGCAGCCCCCTCGTTGACGAATCGAGGGCGTCGTCGGGCGATCGCAACCATTTGCTGCGACACGCGACGGGGTTCCTGAGTGGGGCGGCGACGCCTCGGGTCTGATGCGGGAGACCGCCAGGCCGCTCGCCGGCAGGCCGAAGGCGCGTTCGAGTGCGGCGAGCACCCGCGCCACGCCCGGATGGCACACGAACTCGCCGATGTCGCTCGGCGCGAGGCCGGCCGAGGCCCGGCGGCGTCGGATCTGCCCGGCCGGCTCGCTCGCCCGCGAGCTCTTCGGCAGAGTCCGACGATTGAGGCTGAACCGTGCGTGACGAGGTCACCGGTCGTGATCGCGGTCAAGCCCGGATCGGGATTCGCCTCCTTCCTGTTGCTGGTCATTCGTAGCAGGCGTACTGCCGACGCACGACGCCGCTCGCCGGTTTGCCGCGGATGTTGTAGCTGCGAGCATCGCCCCAGAAGCTCCGCCACAACTCGTCGCTGGCGGTGTTCGTGTCCCAGAAGAAGGTCCCGTGAATCGTGCCGGGATATCGGTCCATCGTCCGGAACAGCGCCCGCACGATGTTCCGTTGCGTCTCGCGCCCGTCGTCGACCCCGTTCCCGTTGCTGTCCGAGAACTCGAAGCGCTCACCCTGGCGCTCGTTGCCGGGACTCGTGGGCGCTTCCACGATGTCCATGAACCCGTACTCGGTGAAGACGAGCGGGCGACCCGTGTTCTCGGCCGCCAGCGGCAGGAGGTAGTCCCGGAACACCCGATTGTACGACCGCTCCAGCATCTCGACGCTCATGACGGTGTCGAGCGGCCCCTCCGCCAACGGGTAATAGCCGCTGTTTCCCACCACGTCGAGATCGAGGTCCTCCCACAGGTACTTGGAGCCCGGGTCGAACCAGTCACCGATGGTGGCCAGATAGTGCATGCCGTACGTCAGCAGCCCGCGGTACTCGGCCCGCACCCGTTCCACCATCGCTCGCAGCTCGTTCCCGAAGTCGTTCACCCAGTACGTCCCGCCCGAACGCGAGCGGAACAAGCTGTCGGTCTCCGTCCCGAGAGAGTACATACCCACTCCCTCTTCTTCCGCCATCCTCGCGTAGTGGACGGCTTGGTCGGTGTACGTCCTCCAGAACTCCCGCACGAATCGCGTGTGTTCCGTGTGGTCGGGAAGCCATGGCCAGTTCTCGGGACGCACCGTCGGCCCGTAGTCGGGCACGGCGGGACGCCCCAGTTGCCCCCGACTCACGGGGCGCTGCGCCTCTTCCGCCTCGAAGGCCTCGAACGCCAACGTGAGGTACACCTCGAAGCCGTGCTGCCGGAACTCGCGGATGTACTGGCGTAGCACCCGGTCTTCGAAGGTCGGAATCCGGACCTCCCTCGAGTACACCCGCTCGACCGTGCTGTCCATGCTGTCTTCATAGTGCAACGCAACGGAAAGCCCGACCCAGTTGACTCTGAGGTCCTGCAGGAAAGCGACGTAGTCCGGCGGCAAGAGCGGCTTCGACGTGTCCGCCTCCCACGCCTCCACGGTCAGGCGGTTGTCACCCCAGTTCCCCCCCGCGTGCACCGCCCGCATCGGCCGCTCCAAGGGCAGCGCACACAGGTCGACGTCGCGGATGATCTGCGCCGGCGCCCCTGCAGGCGTCAGCGCGACGGCCAGCGCGATGACAAGATGCGCTCTCTGCACCTCGAATCCTCCCGACGCCTCGCAGCGTGGTCCCGCCCGTACTCACCGTGCCGCTGCCGGTCTCAGGCCGTTCTGTCCACTCCGGACGTGTGCGAGCCCGTCCCGGGGCTACACCTTGCTCAGGGTCGCCTCAAAGCGTGCGTCGCCGCATCGCTCGGACTGCCAGCTCGATTCCATCACCGCAGTTCCGGCTCCGAAGCGGATCTCCATCATTCGGTTCGTCCGCCGGCCGCACGCCGCGGTGCTGTCGTCGGCGAGTGCTGCCGTGAACGTGCCGTCGGCGGTGAGGGTGCCGCTCGCCGGCTCCATCACGATGGCGTCGCTGTCGATCGTGCCGTCCACGCTGATCCGGTTCCCCGACTGAGTCACCGTCAACGTCATTGCGTACGTGCCGATTGGCTCGCCGTTCAACCACGCGGCAACCGACCCCTCGTACCGGCCATCGACCGTCGGGACTTCCTGCTCGCTCGGTGTGACGAGGCTTGGTCCGGTCGGGCCAGTTCGCCGATCGTCACAGGCGCTCGTCACCAGTACCATGGCCAGTGCGAAGGAGCGCCAAGGTGGTCGCATCGTCAGAGTGATCCTCCAGGTCGTCCTCCAGCGGCAACGGGGTCACGTATCCCGGCGTCACGCCGACCACGGGTCGCGCACTCTCGGCGCCCCCGCCAGCCGATACGGCTACCCTGCGGTCTGCCACCAGTCCTCCCCCGAAGGCCACGCAGCGGGCCTTGATGCCGAGGGC
>JAPOYG010000653.1 GCA_026706755.1 Acidobacteriota bacterium | reverse complement strand
ATACGCTGCTCCGGGCCGCCTACACCGGGTACTACAGCGAGCCTCTGGTGCTGGCAGCCATCGGGCGGGGCCCCCGGTCCAACCCGCGCGGGCCGACGGCGTCCTTCGACACCAGCCGGCTCGACGCCGTCCGGCAGCGTGGACCGATCTACAGGGACGTCCCCACCGCAGGCAGGCCCTCATCTGGCGGTCGGTCGTGACGATCATTCAGTGCGAAGCTACATCCGGGAGCCGGCGCGCTCCGGTGCGGGCCGGGCTCAGGCGCGCTCCGACGCGGCCCGCGCCGCCCGACACGAGGCGACAGTGAGCGTCGGGACTATCGTGAACAGGTCCGTTTTCGGATGGAGAACCGTCATGAGACCGAGATTCGTTGCCTGGGGCGCCGCAATCGCGATCCTGGTCGCCGGAGGGCTCGTCGCACGGCCGTCGTCGCAGAGCGCGCCGTCGGGTATCGGCGGCTATCCGGTGCTGACCGTGGAGGCATGGGACCGGATGTTCTGGGAGGTGTCCAACTGGGGCCGCTGGGGGCCGGACGACCAGCTCGGCGCCGTCAACCTCATCACGCCCGAGAAGCGCAAGCAGGCCGCGGCGCTCGTCAAGACGGGCCGATCGGTGTCGCTGGAGCATCAGCTGATAGAGACGGCCGACCCCGACGTCCATACCCCCTTCCAGAAGTTCAACCACGGCAACAAGCTCGTCTGGGAGACGGTGCACGGCGGGACCTTCCACAGCCATGTCGATGCCCTGTGCCACTTCTTCTACCAGGGCAAGGCGTACAACGGATATCCGCGGGAAGAGGTCGAGGACGAGGACGGATGCCACAAGCTGGGCATCGACGTCTGGAAGGATGGGTTCATCACGCGCGGCGTCCTGATCGACATCCCTCGTCTCAAGGGCCTTCCCTGGCTGGAGCCGGGCACTCCGGTCACGCTCAGGGACATCGAGGCGTGGGAGGAGGAGACCGGCATCGAGGTGCTGCCGGGCGACGCGGTGTTCCTGCGCACGGGCAAGTGGGCCCGGCGCGCGGCGCTGGGTCCGTGGAAGGTGGGCATGGCCGGCCCCGACGCCGGGTGGCACTGGTCGGTCATCCCGTGGTTCAAGGCGCGGGACGTGGCGATCATCGCCGACGACGGACCGAACGACGTGCGGCCGCCCGGCGTGGAGCGCGGGGTCGGACTGCCGATTCACAGCGCGGCGCTGGTCGCCCTGGGCGCGGTCATCCTCGACGGACAGGACCTGGAGGCGGTGGCCGACCTGGCGGAGGAGCTCGGTCGCTGGGAGTTCATGGTCACCGGAGCGCCGCTCAACATCAAGGCGGGGGGAGGCTCGTCGATCAACGTCCTCGCCACGTTCTGAGGGATCGCCAGGCGTGACGTCTGCCGGTAGTACCGGAACGACGTAGCGCGGCAGGAAGGGAGAACGGCAATGGCGCTTGGGAGAACCGCGTGGACGATTCTCGCCCTCGTCGCGGCCGGCCTGGTCGGCGCGTTGGTCGGCGCGCCATTGGCCAGCGGCGAGCTGGAGCCCGAGCCGGCGGCGTCGCAGGAGGCGGGCAGCGTTCGGCTGTACGTGCTCGATTGCGGGTACATCTTCATGGTCGACGAGATCCTGGAGATTCTCTCGCTCGCCCCGGACGAGGTGCCGTCGCGGGACATGGCCGTGCCGTGCTATCTCATCGAGCATCCGCAGGGGACGCTGGTGTGGGATACCGGCCTGCCCTTCCCTCCCGGCACGGAGAACACGCTCGAGCGCCAACTGGCCGAGCTGGGCTTCGCCTTCGGCGACATCACCTACGTGGCCATGTCGCATATGCACGGCGATCACGCCGGCAACGCGAATGCCTTCAAGGACTCGATCTGGCTGGCCCGCGAAGCGGAGCGGGAGTATGCCTTCTCGGGCGAGACCGAGGGCGTCGGCTGGGGCACGCCGGAGATCTACAGCGAGCTGGAGCACAGCGAGACGATCGTCATCGAGGGCGACGACGACCACGACGTCTTCGGCGACGGGAAGGTCGTCATCGTCTCGACGCCCGGGCACACGCCGGGGCACCAGGTGCTGTTCGTCGATCTGGCGGAGACTGGCCCCATCGTGCTGAGCGGCGACCTCTATCACACGGCTCCGAGCTACGAGTTCAGGCGGGTCCCGACGTTCAACTTCGACGAGGCGCAGACGCGGGCTTCGTTCGAGAAGCTCGACGCCTTCATGGAGGCGACCGGCGCCGAGCTCTGGATCGAGCACGACTACGCCCACCACCAGTCGCTGCGGAAGTCCCCCGAATACTACGAGTAGCGCCCTCACCGGTTCGACTCTCGAACGTCCGGGTCACCGCCAGTCGTCGTCCGGCATGTTCCCTTGCTCCCCGTGCCAGGCGAGGTGTGCGCTCGGATATCCTCTTTCGTATACACTCGAACTCCGTCGCTTCCTGTGTGTTTGTTCGTGTATATCCGAGATCATGGAGCTGCTTCGGCGCCACTACCTCGATCGCCTCCGGCAGTTCCTGGACGCCCCCGCGATCATGGCGGTGACGGGCATCCGGCGGGCCGGCAAGAGCGTCCTGCTGCGGCAGTTCGCGGCCTCGCTGCGGGACGAACGGCAGGTCGTCTACGTCGACAAGGAAGCGTTCGCGTTCGAGCCGGTGCGGACGGCGCGGGATCTCATCGACCTCGTGGAGTCCACCACCCGGCACGACGAGCCGCGGGTCGTGATCGTGGACGAGGTGCAGCAGATCGCCGAGTGGGAGCGTGCGGTCGCGTCGCTGAACGGCGAGGAGGGCACGGAGGTCGTCATCTCCGGCTCCAACGCGACGCTGCTCTCGGCCGAGCTCGCGACGCTCATCGCCGGCCGCTACGTCACGCTGCAGGTCTTCCCTCTGACGTTGGCCGAGTTCGGCGACCTGTACCGGCAGCGTCCCGGGGCGGCGCCCGACGACGCCGAGCTGTTCCGGCTCTACTTGCGCATCGGCGGTCTCCCCGGGCTGCTCCACACCGACCTGAGCGATCTCGTGGTCGACCAGATGCTGGCGGACATGGTCAGCACCATCGCCGTCCGGGACGTGATCCGCCGTCACCGCATCCGCGACGTCGCGCTGTTCGAGGCGATACTGCGATTCGCGGTCGACAGCGTCGGCAGCCTGGTGTCCGCCAAGCGCATTGCCGACTTCCTGAAGAGCCAGCGGCGAACGACGGCGGTCGACACCGTGCTGAACTACCTGGCGCACCTTGCCGACGCGTTCCTGCTGACGCCGGTGTCGCGCTTCGACCTGCGCGGCCGGCGCCTGCTGCAGGTGAACCGGAAGCACTACCTGGGCGACGTCGGCCTGCGCAACGGGGTCATCGGCTACCGCGAGGGCGACATCGGCGGCGTCCTGGAGAACCTGGTGTTCCTGGAGCTGCGCCGCCGCGGCTACGCCGTGACGGTGGGTGTAGCCGGATCGCAGGAGATCGATTTCGTCGCCGAGCGCCGCTCCGGGCGCTGCTACGTGCAGGTGGCCTACCTGCTCGAGTCGCCCGCCACCATCGAGCGCGAGCTGTCGGCGTTCTCCGCGGTCCGCGACGCCTACCCGCGGGTGCTGCTGACGCTCGACCCGCACCAGCCGGCCGACCTGCAGGGTGTGCGGCACCAGTCGCTCACCGACTTCCTGCGCGGCGCCCCCCTCGGGGGCCCGGCGCGGGACGCGATGTAGTCCCGACGTGGTCGCTTCCAGGGCTACTCCCGCGAAATGGAGATGGCCGTCCGCCGGACGAATCAGGAGTTGACGGTCGGCCTCGACCGACGTCCGGGGAAGCGCTCGGGCGTACACCGGAAGCGCCCGAGGTCCCACTGCGGCGCGCGGTCGAGGCAGAAGTCTGCCATGATGCGGCCGACGACGCTGCAGAACTTGAAGCCGTGCCCGGAGAATCCGGCCGCGACGAAGACGTCGTCCAGACCGGGTGCGCGATCCAGGATGAAGTCCGAATCGGGCGTGTTCGTGAACAGGCACGCCGCCATCCGCCGGGTGGGGCCGTTGGCCTCCGGGAAGTAGGCCGCGATGCCCTCGCGCAGGACGGCTTCGTCCTCCGGATGGCACTCCCGGTCCAGGCCGTCCGGGTGGCTCACCTGCTGCCGCAGGTGGTAGTACTTGCCGATCTTGAAGCCCTCGCCGCGGTCGTCGGGGAAGCCGTAGTAGCGTCCGTTCGGCGCCTCCATGTTGAAGACTGGAAAGCGCCTGGGCCGGAACGCGTCGGCCTGCAGCGGCTCCGTCCAGAGCATGACCTGCCGCTGGGGCCGGCAGACCGGCTGCAGGTCCGGCAGCAGGGCGCCCACCCAGGGGCCGGCGGTGACGACCAGCTTGCGAGCGTCGTACCGCTCGCCGGCGGCGTGCACGCGCCAGCCTGCCGCGCGGCGCTCCCAGCCCCGGATGGGAGCGTCGGTCACGATCTCCGCGCCCGCGGCCCGCGCTGCCGTGGCGTACGCCTCGATGGCGGCCTCGGAGCGGACGTAGCCGCCGTCAGGCTGATGGACCGCCCGCATCGCGTCGGGCAGCCGGTAGCCGGGGAAGCGGCGATTGACCTCCGTGCCGCCGAGCTCCTCGAACGCGAGCCCATGCTCCAGGCATGACTGGCGCGAGCCCTCGATGGTCCAGCTTCCCTCCGGTCCGACGTCGAGCCCGCCCGTGATCTGCAGGATCGACCGGCCCGAGACCACCTCGAGCTCGCGCCAGTAGCGATACGCGGCGCGCAGCAGCGGAACGTACTCCGGCCCCTCGGAGTACGCCAGCCGGATGATGCGCGTCGACCCGTGCGACGAGCCGAAGGCGTGCGGGATGCCGAACTGCTCCAGGCCCAGCACTCTGGCGCCGCTCCGCGCCAGGTGGTAGAGCGTCGCGCTCCCCATCCCGCCCACGCCGATCACGATCGCGTCGTACACACTCGGATCGTACTTCCGTCGCGCGCTGGTCCGTGCATCGGCATCGCGAGAGAATGCAGGCGATGCGGTTCGCCACGACGCGCTGGAGCATGGTGCTGGCCGCAGCCGGCGGCGCGACCTCCAAGCAGGCCGACCGCGCTCTCGCCGAGCTCTGCGCCGGGTACTGGTATCCGCTCTACGCCTACGTGCGCCGCCGCGGCTACGACGCCGAGGACGCGCGGGACCTGACGCAGGCCTTCTTCGCCCGGCTGCTCGAGCGCCGCGGGCTGGCGTCCGCCGACCCGGCGCGCGGCCGGTTCCGCAGCTTCCTGCTCACGGCGATGAAGAACTTCCTGGCCAGCGAATGGCGCCGGCAGGCGGCCGGGAAGCGCGGGGGCGGCGCCGCCATCGTCTCGATCGACGCCGCGGACGCCGAGCAGCGCTATCGTTCCGAGCCCGCCGACACCCGCACGCCCGAGGCACTCTACGAGCGGCGCTGGGCCCTCGCCCTGCTGGAGCGGGCGGTGGCCGACGTCCGCCGGGGCTACGCCAGGCGCGGGGAGACGGAGCTGTTCGACGCGCTCAAGGCCTACCTGGGCATCGACGCGGCCGCCGTGCCGTACGGCGATCTCTCGCTGCGGCTCGGCCGGAGCGAAGCTGCTCTCCGAACCGCGCTCTCGCGCCTCCGCGCCCGCTGGCGGACCCGTGTACGTGAGCTCGTCGCCGAGACCGTCCAGGACGGGCGCCTGGTCGACGACGAGCTGCGCGATCTCCTTCGGTTGCTCTCGCCGCCGTGAGGAGCGTTCGGAGGCGTTTCGACTCGTAGCACGACGGCGTCCGCTCGCTTACCGGCGGCGCCAGTCCTCTGCGTCGATGTCGGCGAACGTGCGGCTGACGCGGGCCGATTCTGCCGCACCGAGCGCGTACTCCTCCCGAAGGCGC
>JAPOYG010000370.1 GCA_026706755.1 Acidobacteriota bacterium | reverse complement strand
GAGGTCCTGGCCACCGCCGGCGACAACCAGCTCGGCGGCGACGACTTCGACGCGCTCATCGTGGAGCGCCTCAATGCTCACGTCGAGACGGAGCTCGGGATGTCGCAGGTGCGCGACGACCGCGTTCTCCAGGCGCGGCTGCGACAGGCCGCCGAGCGCGCCAAGATCGAGCTCTCGGATCAACCCCGGGTGCGCGTCGAGGAGGACCACGTCGGCTCGGTGCGCGGCGAGGCCCGGCACCTCGCGTGCGAGCTGAGCCGCTCCGACTTCGAACGCGACCTCGAGCCCTTCGTCGACCGCTCCCTCCAGGCCGTGACGACGGCGCTCCAGGACGCCGCAGTCCGTCCCAGCCAGCTCGACCGCGTGCTGCTGGTCGGCGGATCCACCCGCATTCCGCGGATCGCGGCCGTGCTTGCGGAGCGACTGGGGCAGGAGCCGCACGGCGAGGTGGATCCCGACCTGTGCGTCGCGCTCGGGGCCGGCGTGCAGGCCGGGATCGAGATGGGGCACGACATGCAGGCCGTGCTGGTCGACATCACGCCGTACACCTTCGGGACCCGTGCGGCGGGAGAGCTCCACGGCATGCCGTACGCGCACCAGTTCGTGCCCCTCATCCGGCGCAACAGCAAGCTGCCGGCGACGCGCACCGAAGTGTTCTACACCGTCTTCGAGGACCAGGAGGAGGTGGACATCAAGGTCTACCAGGGTGAGGATCCGGATGCGCTGAAGAACGTGGAGATCGGCACCTTCCTGTTCAGCGGCCTGAACCGGCAGCGGGACGCCCACGAGCAGGGCCTGCTCTTCACCTACAGCCTGGACCTCGACGGGCTGCTGCACGTCCACGCGCGGGAACGGGCGACCGGGCGCGAGCTCCGCGGGGTGGTGGAGAACGCCATGGGGCGCTCCACCGACGAGGCGCTCGGCGCGTCCCGCGAACGGGTCTCCGCGCTGTGGGAGGAAGCGAGCGGGGAGGGCCCGCCGGGAGTCGAAGACGCCGCCGAGAGCCCAGAGGGTCGGGCGGCGGCCGCCATCCCCGCCGACGTGGCCCGCGCGGTCGAGGAAACGCTGGCGCGGGCCGAGCGCGCCCTCGACGCTGCGCCGGCCGAGGATCGGGAGGAGATGATCGACCTGATGGAGGATCTGCGGGACGCCGTCCGGGAGGGCCGCGCCCGCCCTGCTTCCGACCTGCGGCGCAAGCTCGACGAGATGCTCTTCTATCTCGAGTAGCCGGCATGGAACGCTGTCCGACCTGCGGGGCCCGTTATGCCGGCGGGCCCTCCTGCCACCGCTGCCGGACCGACCTGCGACAGGTGCTGTCGGTCGAACGGGCGGCGGCCGGTTGCCGCCGGCAGGCCCTTGCTGCGCTCGAACGCGGCGACCGCGACGCCGCCCGCGAGCGAGCGGCCCGCGCGTGCACGTTGCACGGATCTGCCGAGAGCCTCAGCGCCGCGGCGCTCGCCGCCCTGGCGGATCGGGACTTCCCGGCCGCGCTCCGGCTGTGGCGAGCGACCCGCGCCGCGCCCGAAAATCGCGGTTCCACCACTACTCGCCGCCGATGCCCGTGATCACGTAGCCGCCCGAGCGCTCGTCGCGGTCGAGATCGAGCAGGCCGCGCGACTGCGCCTCCTCGAGCAGGTCGTTGAACGACCGGAACCCGTAGGCGGACTCGTTGAACCCGGGGCGCCGCCGCTTCAGGGTCTGCTTGATCATCGAGCCCCACAGCTTGGCCTGGTCGCCGCGCTCGGAGTAGATGGCCTCGGCCGTCTGGACCACGAGGTCGAGGCCCTTCTGGGCCGGATCGTCCGCGGCGGGGGCCGGCGCCGCCTTCTTCTCCGCCTTGTCCGCCGCGGCGCCCGCCTTGCCGCGGGCCCGGCTCCGCGACCGCCGGCGCGCCGGCTGCTTCTCCGCCACGAGATCGTCGTAGAAGATGAACTCGTCGCAGTTGTTCACCAGGAGGTCGGAGGTGGCGTTCTTCACGCCGACCCCGATCACCGACTTGGCGTTCTCGCGCAGCTTGCTCACCAGCGGCGAGAAGTCCGAGTCGCCCGACACGATGACGAACGTATCGATGTGCTCCTTCGTGTAGCAGAGGTCGAGGGCGTCGACGACCATCCGGATATCGGCGGAGTTCTTCCCCGACTGCCGCGCGTGCGGGATCTCGATCAGCTCGAACGCCGACTCGTGCATCGTCGCCTTGTGCTCCTTGTAGCGCTGCCAGTCGCAGTAGGCCTTCTTGGCCACGATGCTCCCCTTGAGCAGCAGCCGCTCCACGATCGGCCGGATGTCGAAGTGCGTCAGCTTGGCGTCCCGCACGCCGAGCGCGATGTTCTCGAAGTCGCAGAACACTGCGAGGTTGCTCTCACCGGTCACGTACTCTCCTTCTTTCCCACCGGCCGTGGCTTCGCGTGTCGAGCGCCCCAGCGGCACTCGTCTCTTGCATGATCATACTCGGCGGACGGACTCACCAACGATTCCGCGCGGACTGGTAGAGTTGAACGCCGTGAAGACGCAGTCGACATGGGCCACGCCATCGTTCACGCGAGGCGAAGTCGATCGCGCCGGCAGGATCCTGTCTCAAGAACACGCCACGGCAGACGCTCTGGCGCTCGGCCGAGCCCTCGAGGTTCTCGACAACTGGCGATCGTCCCACAGCTTCCCACTGAACACCCTCCAGATGCTGCTCAGGAGCCGCATCAAGCGCATGGGTGTACCGGGCGTGATTGTGGCGCAGCGTCTGAAGCGAACCCCGTCCACCGTCGCCAAGCTCAGGCGCTTCACGTCCATGAAGCTCTCTCGAATGCAGGACATCGGGGGCGCACGCGCCGTCCTGCCGACGGTTAGCGAAGTCGACGACCTGCGAGACCGCTACCGGCAACAGGACCGGCGCTCCAAACACGCTTTCGTCGCCGAGAAGGACTATATTCGGCAGCCTAAGTCGTCCGGGTACCGTGGCGTTCACCTCGTCTATCGATACGGCAGTTCCGAAAACCCCGCTTACAACGGGCTGCAGGTAGAGATCCAACTACGCACGCGACTGCAACACGCGTGGGCGACGGCGGTGGAAAAGGTCGGCGCGTTCCTCGGGCAGTCTTTGAAGTCGAGCGAGGGCTCCCAAAGCTGGCTGCGCTTCTTCGAACTGGCAGGATCGATCTTCGCACGAGAAGAAGGCAGCCCAGCCGCTCCCAACGTCCCCATTGACGTCGCCATGCTGCTGGCAGAGACGCGAACGGCCGCGAGGAAGTCGCGAGTGGCGAAACGGCTTGGCGCGTTCAGCTCCACCCTCGACGTCGTGGGCGTTCAATACGTGCCAGCGCGTGGATACGTCCTTCTCGTTCTCGACCTGACCCAAATCCACCTTCCCTCACGATGCGGACGTACCCCCGCCAGCGTCTGACCGAGGGGATGCAAGCTTACCAGGAGCAGGAGAAGCGACTCGCGGGGGCGCGCGGAGACGTCGTGCTTGTCGCTTCGGACTCCCTCGCCTCCCTGCGACGCGCCTTCCCCAACTACTTCGGAGATACGCGGACGTTCGTCGAGGAGCTCAACCGTCTGCTGTCTTGATCGGTATCCGGCAGCGCGACCACGTCACGGCGTGAAGTAGAAGAAGCCGGGGAGACCCTTGAAGGGGATCGGTTTGCTCAGCGGCTTCGGATCCCTGAGCAGGTATCCGTACCTCCCTGTGAACCACGCGCTCTCGTGTTGCCTGGCGCAGCCGAACATGTGCACCGATCCGATGATGGCGCCCCGCCCGCGGCTGTCGTGTCGGCGATAGTCGTCGAGCATCTCAGAGACGGAGACACCGAAGTGCTTCGCCACCCTGGCGACGCAGTCTTCCACGTCGTCGGTTCTCTCCTTCTTGCCCGCGTGGATGTAGAGCCTCCCGATGTGGTTGCTCATCCGATTCCGGTTCTCGATGTCCTTCGCGCCCTTCATGATCGCCCAGGCATACGGTTGCCGCACACTCAGACACTTCCACAGGCGTGCGCCGGCTGCTCGCTTGACCATCATGCGATATGCGCAACCATGAGGCCGCGTCCGAGGCTGTCGTACACGCCGAACCGCGCGGGCGGAGGGCGCCGGAACGCCCTCCCGCCCGCGCCGATTGCCGGCGGAATCAGTGCACGACCGCCTGGTAGGTCAGGTTGCGGGAGATGCCCTGCACCTCGCGGACGGCCGTGCCGCGGTGCTGGATCATGCCGACGAAGGTCAGGTCGGTCCTGGGGTCGATCCAGAACCAGGTGCCGGCCGCGCCGCCCCAGTAGTAGGAACCCTTGGCGTAGGGCTCGCCGGCGGCGGCGGGATCGTGCACGGTGGCGAAGTCGAGGCCGAATCCCTGGCCGGGGCGCATCGTGGGCAGTGCCTGCGGCGAGAGGAAGTTGGTGCGCATCAGCTCGACGGTGCGCGGGGCGAGCAGGCGAACGCCGTCGAGCTCGCCGTCGTTCAGCAGCATCTGCGTGAAGCGCAGGTAGTCGTCGGCCGTGCCCCAGAGGCCGCCCCCGCCGGACGGGCCGGCCGGCATGGAGGTCCGCGTGGGGCCGCCCATTGCGGACAGCGCGAGGTCGCCGTCCTCGGCCTCCTCGTGGATGCGCGCGACGCGGTGGAGCCGGTCCTCGGGAACGTAGAAGCCGGTGTCGACCATGCCGAGGGGCTCGAAGATGCGCTCGTCGAAGAACTCCGCGAGCGGCTGGCCGGAGAGCTTCTCCACGAGGTAGCCCTGCACGTCGACGCCGATGCTGTAGTACCAGCGCGTGCCCGGCTGGGCGAGGAGCGGCAGGTTCGAGAGCTTGTCGATCATCGTCTCGAGCGGCGCGTCCGCGTTCAGCACGTTGTGCTCACGGTAGAGACGATCGACGTAGTTCGCCGTTCCCAACCCGTAGGCGAGCCCCCCGCCGTGCGACATCAGCTCGGCCATCGTCATCGGGCGCTCTGCGTCGACCACCTTCGGCGAGCCGTCCGGGTTGGAGCCCACATGCACCTTGAGGTCGGCGAATCCGGGGATGTAGCGCGACACCGGATCGTTCAGCCGCCACTTGCCTTCCTCGTGCAGCATCATCAGGGCGACGCCGGTGATCGGCTTCGTCATCGAGTAGATGCGGAAGATGGAGTCGCGCGCCATCGGCGCTCCGGTCTCGACGTCCTGCGTGCCGGCGACATGGGAGTGGACCAGCTTTCCGCCGCGGGCGAGCAGCGTCACCACGCCGGCGAGCTTGCCGTCGTCGACCATCTGCTGCATGCCGGCCGCCAGCCGCTCGAGCCGCTTGGCGGAGACGCCGACATCGGCGGGAGCGGCCGCCTCGAGGTCGCGGGCCGCAGCCGACTCCGCCGCCACCGGTGCCACCGGTCCGAGCCCCGCCGGAAGCGCGGCCACCGCCGCGAAGGCGGCCAGGACCACCACCGCCCACCGCCGAAGCGTCACTGCTGATGCCACGTCGTCACCTCTCTGTTCAGTTCATGATCGCCTGGTAGACCCGGTGCCGCGACAGGCCGTGCACCTCGCCCTGCGCCTCGCCCCGGTGCCGAATCATGCCGGCGAGGCGAGGTCGGGTCGTCACCTCCGCCGACAGGTGGCTGGTGCAACGCCTAGAGCCTACTCCAGGCGGTGGCGCGTCGGCAGCGCCGAGGCGGCGCGGGTGGCGGCGTCATCCGCGCGCGGTCGTTCTGGACGGCACGCTGCGGGTGCGACAGAATCCGGAACGCGGGAGGTTCCCATGCACAGCCGGATGGACACAGCGGGGAAGGACGGGGCAGACGCACGCACGGGGCGCGCACGCCGGCCTGTCACCACGCCAGCCGCGGCCGCGGCCCTCGGTCTCGCGGTCGCGGCGGCCGCG
>JAPOYG010000274.1 GCA_026706755.1 Acidobacteriota bacterium | reverse complement strand
CCGTCGAGGGTCGTCATCAGGACCCACATCGGGTTGTTGCCGACCTCGTAGGTCTCGAGCGGGGTAAGCGCGCCCGTCTCCTGGTCGATGTGATAGGAGGTCAGCCGGCCCGTCTGCTGGCCGGTCGAGAAGAGGAAACGCTCGCCGGGATCGAGGCCGAAGGCGCGGGGGACCGGCTCGGCCGCGGCCCGGTTCACGAAGGTCAGGCGGCCCGTGGCGGCGTCCACCCGGAAGCTGGCCACGCTGTTGTGCCCGCGGTTGGGGGCGAACAGGAAGCGGCCGGACGGGGTGATCCGGATCTGCGAGCAGGTGTTCGGGCCGTCGTAGTCGGCCGGCAGCGTCGAGATGGTCTGGAGCGGCGTGAGCGCCCCGTCGGCCTGGTCGATCGTGAAGGCGCTGACGCTGCTTCCCTGCTCGTCCGAGAAATAGGCGACGTCGAGCGTCGGGTGAAAGGCGAGCGCGCGCGGACCCAGGTACGCGTCCGGCTGGTAGCGCGGAGGATCGACCGGCGTGAGCCGCCCGGTCTCCGCGTCGAACCCGAACTGGAAGATCGCGTTCGGGCCGCGGTTGGCGATGTGGGGCACGTAGGCGAAGCGGTTCGAGCGGTCGGTCCGGATGGCGTGGGCGCCGTGCGACGTGTAGCGCCACTCGACCGGCGGGAACGTGACGGCGCCGTCGCTGCCGACGGCATGGACCGCCGCCGTGCTCTGGTAGTAGTAGGCCGACAGCACGTAGCGGCCGGTGCGGTCGGTCGCCACGTAGACCGGCTCGCCCTGAAGCGGCGTCGTCCCGATGTGCGACAGGCTGCCGGTGCGCGGGTCGATGCGGTAGCTGGAGAGCTCCTGCCTGCCCCGCCGCCCGACGTGCAGCACGCTCCGATCCGGCGCGATGGCGAGCGGTGCCGGTCCGCCCTCGATCGCCACGTCCTCCTGCCAGCTCAGGGCGCCGGTCGTGGCGTCCATCGTGTAGATCGCGATCCGATCGTCGTCCTGGAGCGCGATGTACATGTGCCGCTTGGTCTGCTGCCGCATGACGCTCAGCCTCCCTGCTTCCCGGCGGTCCCGCCCGCCTCACTCAGCCGCGCGGTTCGAACACCGTCGTCTGGAACGGCTCCAGCCCGTCTATCGCGTCGAGCGGCTGCCGGTTGACGTCCCACTTGAACTGCCGCAGCACGATGCGGTCGGCGAGGAAGTCGGCCAGCGTGAAGCCGTGCTCCTCGATGGGCGCGACCGACTCCTCGACGTCGAGGTGCGCGGGCGGCGTCGCGCCGATGCCGCGGACCACCGACGGGAACCCGCGCACGGACGTGCCGATCGGGCCGCTCAGGACGGCCGTGATCGGGTTGGCGTTCAGGTCGACCGTTCCTGCACGGTGCATGCGTCCCATGCCGATGGCGTGCAGGTCGCCGCTGACGACGAGCGGGACGCGCGTCGGCTGGGCGGCGATGGCCCGCGCCAGCCGGTCGTGCTGCCGTAACCAGCCCTCCTGCCAGTAGGGCTTGGGCACCGCGGTCGTCAGCTCCCCGTTCTCCCGGTCCAGGATGTCGGGGTACCACTCGCCCCACTTCCCGGCACTCCACCCGAACGGGTTCGACGGCGCATGGACGAGGTGCCGCACCTCCTCGTCGCGCGTGCGGTCGACGAGCCAGCGCTCGACCTGCCGGTCCACGAACACCGCGGTCGGGCCGGCGAGCGTCAGCGTGCGGCGGACGTCGTAGAGCAGCACTTCGGCGAGCGTCCCGTAGCGCAGGGTGCCGAAGCTCTCCGACAGGTCGCCCCGGTCGCCGGCGCCGGACCAGGGGAGGCCGGCCGGGCGCCGCGCGTCGGGCAGGAACTCCGGGTAGTAGAGGTGCTGCGTCGCCCGCGCGAGCTGCAACTGGAACCACGGGATCGGGAAGTTGACGATCTCGTCGCTCGCGGCGTCGTTCTCCCAGTGGTCGTGGTCGTCCTGCAGGAAGAAGACCGGCGTCGACCGGAAGTCGGTGCCGTAGACGGGCACGATCTGCGGCCCCGCGGCCGCCTTCAGGGCCGCCTCGTTGCTCGTCGCGAACGGCGAGGCGGAGAAGTCGAAGTTCGAGATGCGCCCGCTCGGGCTGAGCTCCCCGACGCCGTCACCCAGCCAGGTGTGCAGATCCCAGTACATGTGGTCGCCGTTCGCCACCGCCGCGTCGGGGGCGAACGAAAGGGCGCGGCGCAACAGCCGATTGCGGATGGCGGTGGGCAGGAAGCCGCTCCGCTCGCCGATGCCCGCGTAGCTGCCGCCGGGGCCGCCCGCGCAGGTGAAGAAGAGCAGCCGGAAGCGCTCGGGACGCGCGTCGGGGGCCGGGAAGGTCGCCAGCGGCCAGGGCTCGCAGAGCGCCGCGCCTCCGGCGTCGGCAAGCGACAGTGTGTAGCGCCGCCCCGCCGCGAGGCCGGAGGCCTGGAACTGCCAGTGCTCGCCCGCGGTGTCGGTCATGCGGGCGGTCGCCGCGGCACCGCCGACGCGGAGCTCCGGGGCCGCGGACAACGCCCGGTCGAACGAGGCCTTGATCAGGAAGCGCGAGTCGTTCGCGGCCGGCAGCAGGTGCCGGACGCTGCCCGCGTCCCAGCCCCGGGCCGCCGGCGGCCCACCCTGCTCGGCCAGCACGCCGAGCGGCAGGCGGCCGAAGACCGCGGCGCCCATTGCGCCCGCCGTCCCGGCAAGGAATCGCCGGCGATCGACCGGTGGTCGCCTGTTCATGCGTCTCTCTTCCCGAGTCGGTCGATTGCCCTGCGACAGGCGACGGATGGCGGACTATGGCGCTGCATTCGCGTCGCGCCAGAGCCAGCGCATCGTGTCGGGGAACACCGCGCCGCCGTGCTCGAGGTTGTGCCCGCCCTCGCCCCAGGCCGTCCGGAAGTCGTAGCCCGCGAACTCGAGCGAGCTGGCCATCTGCTGGTTGGCGAGCCACCAGTTGCCGAAGCGCAGGTTGAGGTCCCGGGTCCCGCCCTGCAGGAACACGCGGAGCGGCTTGGGGGCGCTGCGCCGGACGAGATCGGGATAGACGTGCCCGCCCCGGATGTTGGTGAAGCTCCCGACGTGGCTCACCACCTTGCGGAACCGGTCGGGCCGCTCCCAGGCGACGGTGAACGCGCAGATCCCGCCCGAGCTGATGCCGCCGATCGCCCACCGGTCCGGGTCGTCCGAGATGCGGTAGGTCCGGCGGACGTCCGGGATGATCTCTTCCAGCAGGAACCGGGCGTACTGGTCCGAGAGCGTGTCGTACTCCGTGCTCCGGTTGCGCGTCGGTCCCTCCGGATCGTCGCCCGTGAAGCGGCCCGGGTTGACGAAGACGCCGATGGTCACCGGCATCTCGCCGCGGTGGATCAGGTTGTCGAACACGACCGGCACGCGGACGGG
Organism: Acidobacteriota bacterium; assembly: GCA_026706755.1. Taxonomy (GTDB): domain Bacteria; phylum Acidobacteriota; class Vicinamibacteria; order Vicinamibacterales; family UBA8438; genus JAGWAJ01. The sequence continues at coordinate 2,456 of JAPOYG010000274.1, read as the reverse complement.
CCCGGTTTCGTCGAGATAGAGGGCCCCGTCCTGGAACACCATCAGCGCGGCCGGCTCGTTCTCGCTGTACTGCGCCGGCACGTAGATCCACCAGTCGCGCTCGGTGTTCGGGTAGATGGCGCTCCCGTCCCAGCTCCGGGCCACGACCTCTCCGCGCGGCACGCCGGGCTGCCGCTCCGAGTCCGGACCGAGCTCGAACGGCGGTCCCTGGGCCAGCAGATCCGGCGGCGCCGCCAGGAGGAGTCCCAGCGCCGCCGCCGCACGACCCGTTGCCAACAGGCGATTCATGAATGCTCCTCGTCCTCGGGGCTTGTCGCCGTGCCGTCCGGACCGCGGCGGCCCGGGGACCGCCGGGCACCGCGATCCCCGCCGCCGCGGCCTGCCGCCGGCCGACTACATGCCGAGAGGCCGGATGCGGACGTTGCGGAATTTCACGACGCCGAGGCCGTACTGCAGCGCGATCGGGCCCTCGGTGAACTGGGTGTGCTCGATGTCGACCATCGGCATGCCGTTCAGCGTGACGACGAGCCGCGGGCCGTCGGCCGTGATCTCGTAGCTGTTCCACTGCCCGCCGGTCATGACGACGCTTGCCGGCGACGCGATGTGCACGATGCCGCCCGTCCGGTAGGTCTGATCCGCTCGCGTGTCGTAGATGTTGACCTCGTACGAGTTGCGGTCGTTGACGCTCGCCGGATCGGCGCAGCGGATGAAGATGCCGCTGTTCGCGGGCTCGTCCACCCAGAACTCCAGCGTGAGCTCGAAGTCGGAGTAAGACTCCCGCGTCACCAGGAATCCGCTCCCGCTGTCGGCCTGCACGGCCCCGTCCGCCAGCTCCCAGTTGGCGTCGCCGATCGGGTTGAAGTTGTCGAGGTTGGTTCCGTCGAACAGCGTCGTCCAGCCGTCGTCCTGGCCCGCGAGGCCCCCGGCGGGTTGCAGCAGGACGAAGCCCAGCGCGAGCATGCCGGCGATGGCGACCCCAGAGCGTTGCATGATCTTCACTCCTTCTTCCCTCGATGTCTTGACTTTGCCGACGTTCGCCTGACGTTCCGCCTGGCTTCCCGGCGCAGAACCCTGACGAGAACGGGGCAGTGTAGCCCGAACCCGCGGACGCGAACACGAAGACCCGTTTTCGGCCGCGGGCGGCGGGTGTCTTCGGCCGCCGGCAAGCCGCCGAGTCTGATACCACACCCGCCGTCAGCGCCTTGACGCGGCCACGGGCCGGAGGTACGGTGCCGGGCACGAAAGGTTGTCCGGTCGTCCAGCGAATCCATGCAGGGCGGTCGGGGAAAGGAGCGTCACCATGGCCCGCAGTCGCAGGGAGTTCTTGAAGAGCGCGGGTGTCGCGGGAGCCGCGGTGGCGAGCGCGGCGGCGGCGGGCGTTCCCGCGGGCGCCGCACCCGCTCCACCGGCCAGGGCCCCAGGTCCGGCGCCGGCCGTGGCACAACCCCCGGCCCGGCCCGCCGTGCGGATGGTGCGAACCGCGGTGCTGGACATCGGCTACGAGGAGAGCGGCGACCCTTCCGGATCGCCCATCATCCTGCTGCACGGGTTTCCGTACGACGTCCGCTCGTGGGACGGGGTGGTGCCCGCGTTGGCCGACGCGGGCTATCGCGTCCTTGCACCCTACCTGCGCGGCTACGGTCCGACGCGGTTCCGCGATCCGGCAGCGCCCCGGATGGCCGAGCAGGCGGCCATCGCCCAGGACGTCGTCGACTTCGCGGACGCGCTCGACATCGAGCAGGCGACACTGGCCGGCTTCGACTGGGGCAATCGCGCCGCCTGCATCACGTCCATCCTCCACCCCGAGCGCGTACGGGCCCAGGTGGCGATCGGCGGCTACTCCGTGCAGGACACCGTGCGGCCCTCGGCGCCCTCGCCGTCGGCGGTCACCGAGGCGCGGCTCTGGTACCAGTGGTACTTCAACACCGAGCGCGGTCGCGCCGGCCTCGAAGCGAACCGCCACGCCATCTGCCGCTACCTGCAGGAAACGTGGTCGCCAACCGGAGAGTACACGGACGAGATCTACGGGCGGACCGCGCCGTCGTTCGACAATCCCGATTTCGTCGACGTCGTGATTCATTCCTACCGTCACCGGCACGGCTACGCCCCGGGCGAGGAGCGCTTCCTGGCCGTGGAACGGAGACTGGCGGAGCGCCCGCCGATCGGCGTGCCGGCGATCGTGCTGCGGGGAGCCGACAGCGGCTTCGGCCCCCCCTCGCCGGACCCTTCCGGCGACCAGGCGCGGTTCACGAATCTCGTCGCCCGCCGCATCGTCGCGGGCGCGGGACACGATCTGGCACCCCAGCGGCCCGAGGCGGTCTCGGCCGCCTTGATCGAACTCCTCCGCGGTTAGCTGGGAGGCCTCCCCTCGTGCGGCCCCGGGCGGCCGCGCCTGAAGAGAGATTCAGGCAACATTCAGACAACCGACAGGGTACAGGCGACACTCCCGGTTAGGC
>JAPOYG010000224.1 GCA_026706755.1 Acidobacteriota bacterium | reverse complement strand
GCGATCAGCTTTCTCGACATGGTCCCAGCTCCTGGAGCACGCGGCGGCCGGAACGGTGGCAGCCTGTGTTCTGAGCCCCACAGTATACCCCTGGACGCGGCGCCCGGAACTCGAAAAGATCGAGCCCGCGAATCGCCGCCGGACGGCTCCGCCCGGCGCCCCGCAGACCCGAGGGGTTCGCGCCGTCCACGGCGAGGGCTCCCGGGTCGGCCTCCGGGCCGCCGGGCCGGGGGACGCCGCGCGGGCGGAGCCCGGTCGAGCTCCTTCGCTCCGCGACCCGCGCGGCACGCAGGGACGCCGCGCGTGCGGCACCGGGCCGCCGGTAGACGGCGGCGCCGGCTCTTGCATATAGTGGGGCCATGCTGGTGACAATCAGACGTTGTGGTCCCGCCGCATGGCTCGCGGCCTGGATCGTCGTCGCCGCGACCGCGGCCCAGGCGCAGGATCTGCGGCTCGTGACCGCCGCGGCGGAGCAGGACTCCGCCGAGGTTCGCCGACTCCTCGCGGAAGGGGTCGACGCGAACGCGGCCCGCGCGGACGGCGCCACGGCCCTGCTGTGGGCCGCCCACTGGGACGACCTCGAGTCGGCCGATCGGCTGCTCGCGGCGGGCGCGAGCGTCAACGCCGCCGACGACCACGGGGTGACCCCGCTGGAGCGGGCGGCCGAGAACGCCAGCCTCCCGATGGTGCGCCGCCTCGTGGAGGCCGGCGCCAACGTGAACGCGTCGCAGGCCAGCGGCCTCACCCCGCTGATGACCGCGGCCCGGACCGGCAGCACGGAAGTCGTGCGCCTGCTCGTCGGGCACGGCGCCGACGTCAACGCCGTCACCGGCGAGACGCGCAGCAGCGCCCTCATGTGGGCGGTGTCCGAGCCTCATCCGGAGATCGTGCACCTGCTGCTCGAAGCAGGCGCCGACCCGCACCTTTCGACCGTGAAGGGCTTCACCCCGCTCCTGTACGCGGCCCGGAACGGCGACATCGCCACCGCCGAGGCGCTCCTCGCGGCCGGCGTCGACGTCAACGAGCCGAGCGCCGACGGCACCCACGCCCTCCCGTTCGCGATCACGAGTGCGCAGGACGCGTTCGCGCGCTTCCTGCTGGAGCAGGGCGCGGACCCGAACTCCACCATCAACGGCATTCCCGCCCTCCACGCAGCAGCCGGCAACGTCAGCATGTGGCTGGACGACTGGTACCGGCGGCACGGCCGCGGCGGACTCTACGCGGGGCTCGGGGCGCGGCGCCTGAGCCCGGCCCAGCGGCCGGCGCTGGTGCAGGCGCTGCTCGACGCGGGGGCCGACCCGAACGGCCGCATCACGACCTCGGCGATGATCATGAGCTACATCGGCTACCCGAAGAAGGGCGCCTTCGAGCCGTTCGCCTGCGGCACCGGCGACCTGCGGGGCGCGACGCCGCTCTGGGTGGCGGCATACGACCTGAACGGCACCGGCGGGCAGTCGCACGTCTTCGCCGTGATGCCGAGCTTCACGTCGAGCAGCGCGGAGGTGCTTCGGATCCTGCTCGAGGCGGGCGCCGACCAGCACCTGACCACGGTCGACGGGACGACACCGTTCATGGCGGCGGCGGGGCTCGGACCGGCCACCTACACGCCGCGGCAGCCGCGCGGCGTCCGCGCGACGAGCTCCGAGGAAGCGGTTCGCGTTCTCCACGAGGCCGGGGCCGACATCAACGCGACCAACGAAGCGAACTTCACCGCCCTGCACGGCGCCGCCTTCCGCGGGATGAACGAGGTCATCGAGTACCTCGTCGCCCACGGGGCGGACATCGACGCGCGGGACTTCCGGGGCCGGACCGCGTACCGCATGGCCGAGGGCTCCAAGCAGTCGTTCCAGTTCCAGAGCTGGCCGGAGACGGCCGAGCTGCTCGCCGAGCTCGGCGCGAACACCCGGCTCGGGATCCCCGGCACGGTCCAGGAGCGCCTGCGGGACGTTCCCGCGACGACCGACAACTGAGACCACGGCGGCGCCTGCAGCCCTCGGGGCGGCTGCGGGCGCCGTGCCGCGTCCTCGGGAACCGCCTCCTCCGGGACGCGGCCTGCCTCACCCGACGGGGCGGAACATCCGGCTCCAGCGCGTGCGTGTGAAGAAGTGCGTGACCACGGACGCCATGCGGCGGACCGTGGCGCCGACGCCCGTCTGGGTCATCAGCTCCGGCCGCTCCGCATCGTAGGACCAGTAGACGAGGACGGCCTTGCCCTTCAGGTGGTCGTGCGGCAGCGTTCCCCAGTACCGGCTGTCCTCCGAATTGTCGCGGTTGTCGCCCATGACGAAGTAGTGACCCTGGGGGATCGCGACCGGTCCATGGTTGTCGCGCCCGTCGACCGCGTAGGCTCCCTGGGTCAAACGGGTCATCCACTCCGGCAGGTACGGCTCGTCGAGGGGAGCGCCGTCGATGAGGACCGTCTTGTCGCGGACCTCGAGCGACTCGCCCGGGAGGCCGATGACGCGCTTGATGAAGTCCCGCTCGGGAGCTTCCGGGTACTTGAAGACGACGATGTCGCCCCGGTCCACTTCCCGGTGCGGCAGCAGCAGGCGCTCGATCCCGGACTCCGACGGGCTGAAGACGAACTTGTTGACCAGGAGGTGATCCCCGATCAGCAGGTTGTGCTCCATGGACCCGGTCGGGATCTTGAAGGCCTGCACCACCCACGTGCGAATGAAGAAGGCAAGGATGACCGCGATCACCAGCGACTCGACGTACTCGCGTGTCGTCGACTTGCGGGGCCGCGCCGCGTCGCCCCCCGGCCCGGGCTCGGGCGCTGGCGCGGGCGTTCGGCCGCGCGCCGCGGAGCGGTCTCCCTTCCTGCGTCGCTTCATGGCTGACCTGCGCGCCCGGGCTCGTCAGTCGTCGCCTACCTTCAGGACGGCGAGGAACGCCTCCTGCGGAATGTCGACGCTTCCGACCCGCTTCATGCGGCGCTTGCCTTCCTTCTGCTTCTCGAGCAACTTGCGCTTGCGCGTGATGTCGCCCCCGTAGCACTTGGCGAGCACGTTCTTGCGCAGCGCCTTGACGCTCTCGCGGGCGATGATGCGGTTCCCGATGGCGGCCTGGATCGCGACCTCGAACATCTGCCGCGGGATGAGCTGGCGCATCTTGACGGCCAGCGCGCGACCGCGCGCCGCGGCCGACTCGCGGTGCACGATGATCGAGAGCGCGTCGACCGGCTCGCCGTTCACCAGCAGGTCGAGCTTGACGAGCGGCGACTCCCAGTAGCCGGTCACATCATAGTCGAGCGACGCGTAGCCGCGCGAAATCGTCTTCAGGCGGTCGTAGAAGTCGAGCACGACCTCGTTGAAGGGCAGTTCGTAGGAGACGAGCACGCGGTTCGAGGCGTGGTACTCGAGGCCCTTCTGGACACCGCGCTTCTCCTGGCAGAGCTGCAGGATCGCGCCCACCTGGTCGGCCGGCGTCAGGATGGTGGCCGCAATCACCGGCTCCTCCAGCCGTGCGATGCGGCCGGCGTCGGGCAGCTTGGCGGGGCTGTCGATCTCCGTGACCTCGCCGTCGGTCGTCGTCACCCGGTAGAGGACGCCGGGCGCGGTCGTCACGAGGTCGATGTCGAACTCGCGCTCGAGCCGCTCCTGCACGATCTCCATGTGCAGCAGACCCAGGAAGCCGCAGCGGAACCCGAACCCGAGCGCGGCCGACGTCTCCGGCTCGAAGAAGAACGCCGCATCGTTCAGGCGCAAGCGCTCGAGCGCCTCCCGGAGTTCAGCGTAGCGGTGCCCCTCGACCGGGTAGAGCCCCGCGAACACCATCGGCTTCATCTCCTGGAAGCCGGGGAATGGCGCGGTGGTAACCCGCGACGCCTCCGTCACGGTGTCGCCGATGCGCGCGTCGGCGATGTTCTTGATGTTCGCGATGACGAAGCCGACCTCGCCGACCGCGAGCCGATCGACCGGATCGGGCTTCGGCGAGAAGACGCCGACCTGCTCCACCTCGTAGTCCTCGCGGGCCGCCATCAGCCGGATCCGGGTCCGGGGCCGCAGCGCGCCGTCGACGACGCGCACCAGCATGACGACGCCACGGTACGCGTCGTACCACGAATCGAATATCAGCGCCTTCAACGGAGCGGCGGGGTCGCCGGCGGGGGCGGGGAGCCGGCTCACGATCGCCTCGAGGATGTCGTCCGTGCCGTAGCCCTCCTTGGCGCTCGCCAGCAGGGCCTGCGTCGCGTCGAGGCCGACCAGGTCGTCGATCTGCAGCGCGGCGTCGTCGGGACGGGCCCCCGGCAGGTCGATCTTGTTGATGACCGGAATGATCTCCAGGCCGTGGTCGACGGCCAGGTAGGCGTTGGCGACCGTCTGGGCCTCCACGCCCTGCGAGGCGTCGACGAGGAGCAGGGCGCCCTCGCAGGCGGCGAGCGAGCGGGTCACCTCGTAGGAGAAGTCGACGTGTCCCGGCGTGTCGATGAGGTTCAGGACGTAGGACTGACCGTCACGGGCCCGGTAGGAGAGACGCACCGCATGGGCCTTGATGGTGATGCCGCGCTCGCGCTCCAGGTCCATGCTGTCGAGGACCTGCTCCTCCATCTCCCGCGGGCGCAACGCACCCGTGCACTCGAGAAATCGATCCGCCAGCGTCGACTTCCCGTGATCGATGTGGGCGATGATGGAGAAGTTGCGGATGCGGTGATGATCCATCGACCGGCCAGCGGATGCGCCCTCGACGGTCCGGGGCGCGGCCCGGGCGGGCGGACGACGGCCCTGTCCCGGCGCCGACGGCCGACGCCCGGGGCGGACGGCATGTGGAGCCGGGTCGGGCCGCGGCCCCGCCCGGCCGAGGCTCACGGACCGTGCGACGAGAAGACCTCGATGTTGCCCGCTTCGTCGAACGCGTAGACGTTGTAGGCGACGGGGGGCGGGCCTTCCATGCCGGGCGAGCCGGCCGGCATGCCGGGCACGGCCAGGCCGACGATGTCGGGGCGCTCCGCGAGCAGGCGCTTCACGTCGGCGGCCGGAACATGGCCCTCGACGACGTAGCCGTCGACGATTGCGGTGTGGCACGACCCCAGGCGGCGCGGCAGGCCGACGCGCTGCTTGAGACCGACCACGCTCCGTACATCCGTTGCATTGACCTCGAGCCCGTGCTGTTGCAGGTGAACCACCCACTTGGTGCAGCAGCCTCAGGTCGGCGTCTTGTACACCTCGACGACAGGCTCCTCGGCGGCGGTGCCCGGGACGAGGAGGCCCGCCCCGGTCAACCCGAGAACGGTGGCGAGAATCGCGGTGCGCATGCCGTCACTCCTTCTGCAACCTGCGGCCCCATCATTATAGGAGAGAACCCGTCGGCCGGGGCGCGCCCTCCTTCGGCGAGACGGGCGCAGGAGTTTCGCCGTGCGAAACCCAAGGCGCCCGCCAAGCCCAGGAGTTCCCGAAGCGAAACTCCCAAGGCGCCCGTCAGGGCGCCCGGTCGGCGAGCGGCACGTGGGCCTGCGGGTACTCCGGCCCGACGTACTCCGCGCGGGGGCGGATGAGCCGGTTGTTGGCGTACTGCTCGAGGACGTGAGCGGTCCAGCCCGCCACGCGGCTCACGGCGAAGACCGGCGTGAAGAGCTCGATCGGAATCCCCAGCAGGTGGTAGGTCGACGCCGAGTAGAAGTCGACGTTGGCGTCGATGCTGCGCTCCGCCCGCATGATCTCCTCGATCCGCCGCGAGATGGCGAACCAGCGCGTCCGGCCGGTCCGCTCGCCGAGCCGCTCCGACATCCGCCGGAGGTGCGTCGCCCGAGGGTCCTCGGTGCGGTAGACGCGGTGCCCGAATCCGGGGACCTTCTTCTTGTCGGCCAGCATGCCCCGCACCACGCGGTCGACGCGTCCGTCGTCGGCATCCTCGCCGAGGGACAGCAGCAGCTTCATGACCTCGGCGTTGGCGCCGCCGTGCAGCGGCCCCTTCAGCGTCCCGATGCCCGACACCACCGCGGAGTGGACGTCGCTGAGGGTCGCCGCGGTCACGCGCGACGCGAACGTCGAGGCGTTGAGCTCGTGGTCGGCGTGCAGGATGAGCGCCACGTCGAATGCCCGGGCCGCTTCCGCCGACGGACGGTCGCCGGTCAGCATCAACAGGAAGTTGGCGGCGTGCGACAGCCCCGGATCGGGATCGATCAGGCCCCCCCCGGCCGCCAGACGACCGCACGCGGCGACGACGCTGCCCACCTGCGCAGTGAGGCGCACGGCGGTCCGGTACGCCGCCTCCGGCGAGCGATCGCCCGCATCGGCGTCGTAGTGCGCCAGCAGGGAGACGAGCGTGCGCAGCGAGTCCATCGCCTCGGCGGGCGGGAAGGAGCGGAGATGCCGCAGGAAGGGCTCCTCCAACCGGCGCGCCGCGGCGAGGGCCGAACGCAGGTCGCCGAGCTCGGCCCGCGACGGCAGCCGCCGGTGCCACAGGAGGTACGCCACCTCCTCGAAGGTGGCTTCCCGCGCCAGGTCGTGGATGTCGAAGCCGCAGTAGGCCAGCACGCCGCGTTCGCCGTCGATGTGGCAGATCGCCGACGAGGTCGCGACCACGCCCTCGAGTCCGCCGGGCCGGGTCACGGCGCGTTCCCCCCGGCCCCTTCGGGCTGCCAGGCGGCATCCGCCCCCGCTCGCTGCTGCGCCAGCGAAAGCCACCCGGCGTAGAAGAAGCCGAGCTGGCAGAGCACGAGCACCGGCACCGGGGCCAGCACCCCGAGGGCGAGGGCGCAGCCGGCGGCCACCGTGAAGTAGATGCCGCAGGCGAGCTCGACAAGCGGCTGGAGGACCGCCACCTGCCGATAGCGGGCGCCGGTCCAGGCGCCGCCGGCGGCCAGCGGGCCGTACTTGGCCGTCCGCGCGAATCCGCCCGGGCGCCCCGTCAGCGCTCCGACCACGGCGAGGGCGTTGTTCACCGACATGCCGAGCCCGACGGCGGCCAGGGCCGGGATGTCGCGCGCGCGGGCGAGCCAGTTCCCGCCCACCTCGCGCTGGCTCAGCGTGTAGAAGAGGCCCGCGGCACATCCCGCCGCCGCGAAGATCGGGGCATCGAGCCAGAGCCACCAGCCGCCCGCCGAGGCGCGCACGAACAGCGCGGGCACGACCAGCGCCGACCAGGCGAGCACGAGCAGGTAGTTGAGGTTGGCGGTGAGATGAAAGACCGACTCGACTCGCACGCGGAACGGCACGGGCGCCCGGAGAACGCGCGGCAGCAGCTTCCGGCAGGTCTGGATCGAGCCCTTCGCCCACCGGTGCTGCTGCGACTTGAACGCGTTCATCTCGACCGGCAGCTCGGCCGGAGCGACGACGTCGGGCACGAAGACGAAGTGCCATCCCGCAAGCTGGGCCCGGTAGCTGAGATCGAGATCCTCGGTGAGCGTGTCGTGCTGCCACCCGCCGGCCGAGACGATGGCCGCCCGGCGCCAGACGCCGGCCGTGCCGTTGAAGTTGAAGAAGCAGCCGCCGCGATGACGGGCGCCGTGCTCGAGCAGGAAGTGGGCGTCGAGCAGGAGCGCCTGCACGCGCGTCAGGAGCGAGTCGTGCCGGTTGCGGTGGCCCCAGCGCGCCTGGACCATGCCCACCTTGCCGTCTGAGAAGAGCGGCACGGCCTGCTCGAGAAACCCGGGCGGCGGGACGAAATCGGCATCGAAGATCGCGATGAGCTCCCCTTTCGCCGCGTCGAGGCCCGCGGCCAGCGCGCCGGCCTTGAAGCCCGTGCGGGCCGGCCGGCGCAGGCACGCGATGGCGAGCCCCCGCTCGCGCCAACGACGGACGGCCTGATCCACGATCCGGCTCGTCTCGTCCGTCGAGTCGTCCAGCACCTGGACGTCGAGACGATCCCGCGGGTAGCGCAGGCGGCCCACCGCGTCGATGAGACGCTCGACGACGTACATCTCGTTGTAGACGGGAAGCTGAACCGTGACCCGCGGGAGAACCGCGCTCGGGAGCCCGGCCTGCGCGTTCCGGGAGGCCGATCGGGAACGGCGCGTTGTGTAAAGATACACGAGGTACGCGCGGTGCGCCCAGTAGGCGGCAAGGCACGCCAGCACGCCGAAGTACAGTGCGACCACCAGCGCGTCGACCGGGGGTGGCATCCGGCCGCGACGTTACATCCGTCGCCGCCGGGGCGCAAGTCGCCCCGGGATCGCAGCATGTGCCCGTGCCTCTCGACCAGTTGCCCGGTCTCCTGTCGGACGTCGCCCGCGGCGTGCTGAGCCCCGCCGACGCGGAGCGGCGCATCGTCGACATCGTCCGCCGCCGTTCGTTCGAGGACCTGGGGTTCGCGCGCGTCGACCTCCAGCGCCCCGTCCGCCAGGGGTTCCCCGAGGTGGTCTTCGGCGCCGGCAAGACCCCCGAGCAGGTGGCGGCGATCGCCGAGCGCCTCGTGGAGGCCGGTCAGACCCTGCTGGTGACCCGCACGAACCGAGCCGCCCACGCCGCGGTGCTCGAGGCCGTGCCCGACGCCACGTTCCACGAAACGGCGCGCTGCATCACCCGCGGTGCGACCGCCCCGACGGGCCGCGGCACGATCCTGATCGCGACGGGAGGAACGTCCGACCTCCCGGTGGCGGAGGAGGCCCGCGTTGCGGCCGAGACGCTCGGCAATCGGGTCGAGACGTTGTACGACGTTGGGGTCGCGGGCCTGCATCGCCTCCTCGCAGCCGAGGATCGGCTGCACGAGGCGCGCGTGATCATCGCCGCGGCCGGCCTGGAGGGGGCGCTGCCGAGCGTCATCGGCGGCCTGGTGCGCGTCCCGGTCATCGCCGTCCCGACGAGCGTCGGCTACGGCGCCGCCTTCGGCGGGCTGGCGGCCCTGCTCGGCATGCTCAACAGTTGCGCCTCGGGCGTCTCCGTCGTCAACATCGACAACGGCTTCGGCGCCGCCGCCCTCGCGAGCACCATCAATCACCTCGACTGAGGGGGCCGGGGGCGCTTGGTTAGTATGTAGGCATGCACGACGGCTCGTTGCGGGCGTTGGAGTTCGACCGCATCGTGGAGGCGGTCCGCAGCCTGGCGCTGACACCGCTCGGGGCGGCCGCCCTGGGCGACCTCGCACCGCAGACCGACGCCCGGGCGGTCCGGACCGCGCTCGCCGCCACCACCGAGGGAGTCGAGTTCCTCGAATCCCACGACCTGCCACTGGCCGGCCCGGACGACCTCGAGGAATCGCTGGGGGCCCTGGCCATCGAGGGCCGGCTCCTCGAACCCCGGCAACTGCGGGGCCTCGCCACCTTTCTCGCGTCGGTCGACGCGGTGCGGGCCGCAGTCCGGCAGGCCGACGCCGACGCCTTCCCGGCCCTGAGGACCCTCGTCGAGGGCTGCCGGTCGTTCGAGCGCGAAGGGGCGGAGATCCTGGCGACCATCGACGAGCAGGGGGAGGTGGTCGACCGCGCGTCGCCGGAGCTGCGGGCGATCCGCGAAAGGCTGCGCAAGCAGCGGCAGCGGCTCCGCAACACGCTTGCGTCGTTCCTGCGCGGCCGCGATACGGCGAGGTACCTGCAGGAACAGGTCGTCACCGAACGCGACGGGCGCTTCGTGCTTCTCGTGCGCTCGGAGCACCGGGGATCGATTCCGGGCATCGTGCACGGCAGCTCCGGCAGCGGAGCCAGCCTCTTTCTCGAGCCGCTGAGCACGGTCGAGATCAACAACGACATCGTCGCCCTGGAGCAGGACGAGACGAACGAGATCCGCCGCATCCTGCTGGCCCTGGCCAACGGGCTGCGCCGGCGGGGGCTGGACCTGCGGCGCACGGTGTCGGCTGCCGCCGAGCTCGACGTCATCCAGGCCCGCGCCCGATTCTCGCGGCTCGTGGACGGCGTCGAGCCGGCCCTCGCGCCCGACTCGCGCATCGAGCTCCCGGCCGCCCGCCACCCGTTGCTCATCCCCGCGGTTCGCGCGCGGGCCGGGAACGGGAACGAGGCTTCCGCGAACCCGGGAGAGGCCGCGGGCCCGGTGCCCGTCGATATCGAGCTGGCCCCGCCGACCGCCGCCCTGGTCGTGACGGGCCCGAACACCGGCGGCAAGACGGTGGCCCTGAAGACCACCGGACTGCTGATCCTGATGGCCCAGGCAGGGCTCCACGTCCCGGCCGCCAGCGGCGCGCGCGTGGGGGTCTTCCAGTCCGTGTTCGCCGACATCGGCGACGACCAGTCGATAGCGAACAGCCTGTCCACCTTCTCGGGCCACATCGCCCACATCGTCGAGATGGAGGAGCGCCTGCTGCTGCCGGCCCTCGTCCTGCTGGACGAGGTCGGCGCGGGGACCGATCCCACGGAGGGCGGCGCGCTCGGCGCCGCCATCATCGAGCGCTTCCGCTGCCGCGGCGCGCTCGTGGCAGCGACGACGCACGACGATCTGCTCAAGTCGTACGCCTCGACCACGGATGGCGTCACCTGCGCGGGATTCGGTTTCGATCCGGACACGTACGCGCCCACCTACCACCTTGCGTACGGCGTGCCCGGGCGGAGCCTGGCCTTCGAGATCGCCAGCCGGCTCGGCCTCCCCGAGGCGGTCATCGAGGACGCCCGCGACCGGCGCAGCGCGCGGGAGGCCCAGCTCGCCGAGCACCTGGAACGAACGGCCAGGGCGCTCGAGGAGCTCGAGGCCGCGCGCGCGGAGGTGGCGGCGGAGCGCAAGCGGCTCAGCGCCGAGGACGCCCGTCTCGCCGCCGCGCGGCGCGAGGTGGACGAGCGTCAGGCGGAGCTGCGCAAGCAGCTCAAGCAGGGCGTCGCGGCAGAGATCGAGGCCGCGCGCCGCGAGGTCGGGACGATCGTTGCCGGCCTGCGGGCGCGCGCCGCGGATCTCGCACGTCAGGGGGGACGCCGCCCCCCCGGGCGGCCGAGGCTGTCCACCGGAGACACCGGAGGCCTCAAGCGGGAGGCGACCGACGCGCTCGCCGCGGTCTCCGAGCGGCGCGGCGGAGACCCCGGCCCCCGGGCCGGAGCTCCGGAAGGGGAACGCCCGCCGGCTCCGCCGACGCCGCCTGCGGCTCCGCCCGGCGTCGGCAACCGGGTCACCGTGGAGAGCCTCGGGATGGAGGGGCGGGTGATGGCGATCCACGGGCGGAAGGCCGAGGTCGAGGTCCGCGGCAAGCGGCTGCGCGTCGGCTTCGCCGACGTCCGGATCCTCGCCGACGCGCCGCCGGCGGCGACCGGGGGCGGCGTCACCCTGGACGTGCGGGGCGCGGACGACACGCCGGCCGAGCTCAACGTGATTGGGTGCCGCGTGGACGAAGCCCTGTCCCGGGTCGACAAGTACCTCGATCAGGCGATCGTCAGCGAGCAGCGGCAGGTGCGCGTCATCCACGGCCATGGCACGGGCCAGTTGCGGAAGGCGATCGCCGGGCTCCTCGACGGGCACCCCATGGTCTCGACCTTCGCCGCCGCCGCCCCCGAGCACGGCGGGGGCGGCGTGACCGTGATCGAGCTGAGGGATTCGGACGAGGGCGGCAACCCGCCCTAGGGGACCCGTGGCGCGCTTTCCGCCGGGCTTCGTCGCCGATCTGAAGGCGCAGGCCGACATCGTGCAGGTCGTGCAGGAGGTCGTCGCGCTGCGCCGGGCGGGCACCAGCTACAAGGGGCTCTGCCCGTTCCACACCGAGAAGACGCCGTCGTTCACCGTCAACGGGGACCGGGGGTTCTTCCACTGCTTCGGCTGCGGGACCGGCGGCGACGTCATCAAGTTCGTCCAGCTCCAGGAGAGCCTGACCTTTCCGGACGCGGTCCTGGCCCTGGCGCAGCGCTTCGGCGTCCGGGTGCCGGAGTCGGACGATCCGGCCCGCGACGCGGCCGCGGAGGGCGAGCGGGAGACGCTGCTGGCGGTGCACGAGCTGGCCCGCGACTACTTCCGGGCCGAGCTCGCGACTCCCGCCGCAACGGAGGCGCGCGCGCACCTCGAGGCCCGCGAGGTGCTGGCACCCACGGCGGAGCGCCTCGGGCTCGGCTTCGCGCCGCCGCAGCGGGAGGGGCTGAAACGGCACCTCCTCGACGCGGGGTACGGCATCGACGTCCTCCTCAAGAGCGGCCTCGTCGTCGAGCGCGCGGAAGGACGGACCGTGGACCGCTTCCGCAACCGGCTCATGATCCCGATCTGCCGGGACGGGGGCTCGGTCGTGGCCTTCGGCGGGCGGGCCCTCGGGGTGGGCCAGCAACCGAAGTACCTCAACTCTCCGGAGACGCCGCTCTACGCCAAGGGCCGAACGCTCTACGGCCTGCACCTGACGAAGCAGGCCGTCCGCCGGCTCGGCTACGCCGTAATGGTCGAGGGCTACTTCGACCTCGCCCAGCTCGTGCAGGGAGGAATCGAGCCCGTCGTCGCTACCTGCGGGACGGCGCTGACGGCGACGCAGGGGCGACTGCTGCGGCGCTTCGCTTCCAAGGTGATCGTCAGCTTCGATCCGGACGCCGCGGGGCAGGAGGCCGCCGTCCGCTCCGGCGAGATCCTCGTGACGCAGGGGCTGGAGGTCAACGTCGCCATCCTCCCGCCCGGCGAGGACCCCGACGCCTGCGTCCGCAACCGGGGCGCGACGGCCTTCAACGACACGCTGAAGCAGTCGCGGCCGTATCTCGAGTTCGCCCTCGAGCGCGCAGCGGCCGGCCGCGATTTCACGCGCGACCAGCCGCGGCGGGCGTTCCTGTCCGAGATGCTGACTCTGGCCGCCCGCGTTCCCGACCCGGCGGCCCGCCACCAGTTCGCCGATCGGCTCGCGCAACGAGCCCGCGTACCGGAAGATGTCCTCCGCGCGGAGATTCGGAAGGCGGCGGTCGCACGGCGCACGACCGCGCCGGCGGCCATGGAGGACGTCCTCGGCGGCGAGATCCGGGAGGCGGAGGTCGCGGGCGGCGGGGAACGCGCCCCGGCGATGCTCCAGGCGGAGAAGGCCCTGCTCTGGGCCCTCGTCCGCGAACCCGCGGCGGCCCTGGCCGCCCTGGGCGAGATCGAGCCCCGGGACATCCACGGCTTGCGCACCGCCCCGATTCTCGAGGTGGCGCTCTCGCTGGCGGGCATTCCGCCCGCCGCCGTCCCCGACACCCTGGTCGAGCGCCTCGAGCCGGAGGAGGCCGCGCTGGTGCGGACCATCGCCGCCGAGCCGGTGGCGCCGGCGACGAACGCCGGTGCCTGCTGGATCACGCTCCGCCAGCGGCGCTACCGGCAGGAGCTGGCACTCCTCGGGGACGAGATCGAGCGCCGCCCCACCGAGAGCGATGAGTTGTTGCGGCGCAAGCAGGAGCTGCATCGGCGGGTGAACGAGCTCGACGAGCTGGACGCCGGCGTCGTCCAGGAGCACCCGGGCGCCTGAAGAAACGCGACGGTTCCGGCGGCGGTGAAGGAGCGACGCATGAAGCGCACCCGCGGCGGCCGGACCGCCGGCCGGAGCCCACCCGGAGCGGCTGCGCACGATCACCCGGTGCCATATACAATCTGGTCCGTGGCGCACGCAGAGAGTCGCGTGGGGGCCCGAGGCGCCAGGCTGCCGCCCATCGAGGAACGCTCGGACGAGATCCGCCAGCTCATTCTCGTCGGCAAGGAAAAGGGCTTCCTCCTCTTCGAAGAAATCAACGAGTGCCTGCCGGCGGACGTGACGTCCTCGGAGGAGCTCGACGACCTGTTCAACACGTTCCAGGCCGCAGGCATCGAGGTCGTCGAGTCCGAGGAGAAGTACAACGAACGGAAGCTGCTCGAACGCTCCCCCGAGGGGAGCGACGATGCCGAGCCGGATCTCACGGGTCCGAGCGCGGCGGACAAGACGAACGACCCCGTCCGCATGTACCTGCGCGAGATGGGCACGGTGCCGCTCCTGACCCGCGAGGGCGAGGTGGCGATCGCCAAGCGCATCGAGCACGGCAAGCGGTCGGTCGTCCGGGCCATGTCGCGCGCGCCCGCCGTCGCGGAGCTCATCGTGCAGCTCGGGAAACAGCTCCAGTCGGGCGATCACAGCGTCCGCGACCTGGTGGTCCTGCAGGAGGACGACCTCTCCGAGGATCGCGTCGCCGGCCGCGCGCGGGATCTGCTGCAGCAGGTGGACGCCGTGGCCGAGGCCGAGCGGCAGTCGCGCGAGTCGCAGGAGGCTCTCGACAAGGCCTCGAAGCGCAACAAGCGCCGGTACCGCCAGCTTCGCTGGCGGGCGCTCCGGGCGCGGGTCCGGCTGTCGAGGTGCATCCGGCGAATCGAGTTCACGGACCCCGTGCGGCGGCGACTCGTCGACTGCATCAAGGCCGGGGGCGAGTCCGTGCCGCGGCCGCGGGAGATCGATCGCGCCGACTGGCCGCTCCAGGGCCGGACGACGCGGCCGCGCCTGAGCGACGCCCGGCGTCTCCGGAAGCGCCTGCGCGATCTCAGGGCCGCGCAGCGCGAGCGGCTCGCCGACCCGGGGCGGACCCCGCCGTCGGGCGACCGGGTGCTGGCGGTGATCCAGCGCGGGGAACGGCAGACCGAGCAGGCGAAGAAGGAGCTGGTCGAGGCCAATCTCCGCCTCGTCGTCTCGATCGCGAAGAAGTACACGAACCGCGGCCTGCAGTTCCTGGACCTCATCCAGGAGGGGAACATCGGCCTGATGAAGGCCGTCGACAAGTTCGAGTACCGCCGCGGCTACAAGTTCTCGACCTATGCGACCTGGTGGATCCGGCAAGCGATAACGCGGGCGATCGCCGACCAGGCCCGCACCATCCGGATTCCGGTCCACATGATCGAGACCATCAACAAGCTCATCCGCACGTCGCGCGCGCTCGTGCAGGAGCTCGGCCGCGAGCCGACGTCGGAGGAGATCGCGGCGCGGATGGACATTCCCGTCACCAAGGTCCGTCGCGTGATGAAGATCGCGCAGGAGCCCATTTCTCTCGAGACGCCGATCGGCGAGGAGGAGGACAGCCACCTCGGGGACTTCATCGAGGACCGGCAGGTCGTGTCCCCGGCCGAGGCGGTGATCAACCTGAACCTCAAGGAACAGACCGAGTCGGTGCTCAAGACCCTGACGCCGCGCGAGGAGCGGGTCATCAAGATGCGCTTCGGAGTAGGCGACGGCAGCGAGCACACCCTGGAAGAGGTCGGCCAGGATTTCGCGGTCACGCGGGAACGCATCCGCCAGATCGAGGCGAAGGCGTTGCGCAAGCTGCGGCATCCTTCGCGCAGCCGCAAGCTGCGGGCCTTCCTCGAGGGAGGCACGTAGCCTTGGGGGCGCCACCAGGGCCCATAGCTCAGCGGTCAGAGCCGCCGGCTCATAACCGGTCTGTCCCAGGTTCGAATCCTGGTGGGCCCACCATTACCCTCGTCCGGAAGTCGGGGCCGTTCCGCGGAGCCGACCCCTGGCACGTTCGGGGCCGCCCGGGAGGCGGTCCCGCCCCGGGACCATCCGGGGAATCCTCCCTCCGCTGACGATGCTTCCCGACCTCGATCGGCTGATTCGCCTTCAGCGACTCGACTCCGCCACCGCGGAGGCGCAGGAGGCCATCGAGGGCATACCGGCCGCGAGCGCGGCGCTCGACGCCCGGCTCAGAGCGCTCGCGGCGGAGGTGGACGGCGCCAGAAGCCGGGTGGCCGACCACCGTACCGCCCGCCAGGAAGCGGAGAACGCCCTGGCGCAGGTCCAGGCGCGGCTGGGGCGCTACAAGGACCAGCTCATGGCGGTCAAGACCAACAGGGAGTATCGCGCCATGCAGGCCGAGATCGCGGCCGCAGAGGCCGAAGTGGCGAGGCTCGAGGACCAGGTGCTGGAGCAGATGCTCGAGGCGGACGAGTTGACCACCGCGGTCACCGAGGCCGAGCGGACCGAGAGCGACGAACGGACCGTGGTCGAGGCGGAACGGGAGGCCCTGGAGGACCGCCAGCGCGCGCTACGGGCACGGGTCGAGCGGCACGCCGGGGAGCGCGCGGCGCTCGTCGACGAGCTTCCTGCCCACCTGTCGGTGCTGTTCGACACCCTGACCCGCGGGCGCAAGGGGCTTGCCGTCGCGGAGGCCCGCGACGGCCGGTGCATGACGTGCCGGGTCCGGCTGCGCCCGCAGTTGTACAACGACATCCGCCTGAACCGGACCCTGATCCAGTGCGAGAGCTGCCAGCGCATCCTCTACTACTCGCCGGAGCCGGGCGCGACGACCGAGCAACCGTCATGAGCCTCCCGGAGTCGGCCGGCGAGGAGCGCCTGCTCGGCATCGGCATCGACATGGAGGACGTCGAGCGGATCGACGCGCTGCTGCAGCGCTACGGGGAGAGATTCCTCGGGCGGGTGTTCACGGAACGGGAGGTCGCGTACTGCCGCCGGCGCCGTTTCCCGGCCCAGCACCTCGCCGGGCGCTTCTCGGTCAAGGAGGCCGCGATGAAGGCCCTCGGCACGGGCCGTTCGCGCGGCGTCCTGTGGCGCGACGTGGAGGTCGTGCGACGGCACGGTCCCCCGCAACTGGAGCTCCGCGGGGGCGCTCGGCGCCACTTCGATCGTCTCGGCGCAAGCCGAGCGCTCGTCTCCATCACGCACACGCCGCGCCTGGCGATGGCGCAGGTCGTGCTGCTCGGCCCGGACCGGCACCCCTGACGGCGCCTCGGGCATCGAGCCCCGCGCCCCTCAGCGCAGGAAGGCGGGCATCGCCGCTTCCTCGGGCTCGTCGCCGGCCGCCGCGTCCGTGTCGGTCTCGGCAACGGGCTCGGAGCGGTCGGGCGAAGGCAGGTCGAGCGGCAGCCGCCGGGAGATCTCGACTCCTCCGGACCCGTCTCCGGCGGCGGCTGCGGCAGCAGGAGGCTCCTCCTGCCAGCGCACGTAGTGCTCCAGATCGACGGGGGTCTCGGCCGCCGGCTGTGGTCCCGCCTCGAATCCCGTGGCGATGACCGTGATCTTGATCTGCCCCTCCATCGCCGGATCGACTACCGCGCCGAAGATGATGTTGGCCTCCTCGTGCGCCGTCGCGCGGATGATCGACGTGGCCTCGTTGACCTCGTGCAGCGACAGATCGGAGCCGCCGGTGACGTTGACGATCACCCCGCGCGCGCCCTCGACCGACGCATCCTCGAGGAGCGGACTCGACGTCGCCCGGTGCGCGGCTTCCACGCTGCGGCTGTCCCCGTCTCCGTAGCCGGTCCCCATGATCGCCATTCCCATGCGCGACATGATGGCGGTGACGTCGGCGAAATCGAGGTTGATGAGCCCCGGTACCGTGATCAGGTCCGAAATCCCCTGCACGGCCTGGTGAAGCACGTCGTCGGCGAGAGCGAACGCATCGGTCAGGCTCGTGGTCGTGTCGATGGTGGTGAGGATGCGCTCGTTCGGAATCACGATGACGGTGTCCACGCTCTCGCGCAGCGCGTCGAGCCCGGCCTCCGCTTGGGCAATCCGCCGTTTGCCCTCGAACGCGAACGGCTTGGTAACGACGGCGATCGTCAGTGCGTTCAGCTCGCTGGCGAGGCTGGCGATGACCGGCGCCGCGCCGGTCCCGGTTCCGCCGCCGAGGCCGGCCGCCACGAACACCATGTCGGCGCCGTCGAGGGCCTGAATGAGCTGTTCCGTGTCGTCCAGCGCTGCCTTGCGCCCGATGGCGGGGTCCGCCCCCGCCCCGAGCCCCTTCGTCAGGCGCTCGCCAATCTGCAGCCGGACCGGCGCCTCGTTGAGGTGGAGCGCCTGGGCATCGGTGTTGACGACGACGAAGTCGACGCCGCCCAGCGACGAGGCCACCATGCGGTTGACGGCGTTGCTCCCACCTCCGCCGACCCCCACGACCTTGATGCGCGCCCCTGGGCGCCGCTCCTCGCCCAGCGTGAGGCGCAGGCCCCGCCCCTCGATCGCGTCGGTCTCGCCCTTGAGCTCCCCGGGTCCGCTCATGCTCCCACCTCCCAGTGGCGCCGCTCAGCGCCTAGAAGTAGCGCTTGACGACCGCCTGCAGCCGGTTCAGCCAGCCGTTCGGGATCGGCTCGTCGTTCGTCTTCACCTGCCGGTGGGCGTACATCACCAACCCCACCGCCGTTGCGTAGGCCGGGTTCTTCACGTGGTCCGCCAGTCCGCCGACCCCCGTCGGGCAGCCTCGCCGGATGGGAAGATCGAAGATCTGCTCCGCAATCTCCGGCATCCCCTCCAGGATCGCCCCACCCCCGGTCAGCACGATGCCGGCGTGGATCGCGCTCTCGTACCCGGCGCCGCACACCTCGTCCCACAACCGGTGGAAGATCTCCTCGGCCCGCGGCTGCAGGATGTCGGCAAGCCTTCGGCGCGACATCGTGCGCGGCCGGCGTCCGCCGACGCTCGCCACCTCGATCGTCTGGTCCTCGTCGACCAACGCCGCAAGCGCGCATCCGTCCCGCCGCTTGGTCACCTCGGCGTCCGGGATCGGCGTCCGCAGCCCGACCGCGATGTCATTGGTGAAGTGATCGCCGCCGAGCGCGACGAAGCCGGTGTGCCAGAGGCTCCCCCGCTCGTAGACCACGAAGTCGGTCGTCCCTCCCCCGACGTCCACGAGCAGCACGCCGAGGTCCTTCTCGTCCGGGGTGAGGACCGACTCCGCCGCGGCGAGTTGCTCCAGCGTGGTGTCGACCACGCCGACCCCGGCGCGGTTGACGCACGCGACGATGTTGTGAGACGCCGTCACGCTCCCGGTCACGATGTGCGCGTTGACCTCGATGCTGGCCCCGGTCATGCCGATCGGCGCCCCGATGCCGTCCTGGTCGTCGACGACGAACTCCTGCGGCAGCACGTGGAGGATCTCGCGTCCGGGGTCCAGGGGAACGGCCTGCGCTGCCGCGATGGCCCGGTCCACGTCGGCCCGCGTGATCACGCGGCTCTTGCCGGCGACGGCAACCACGCCGCGGCTGTTGAAGGCGTCCGCCTGGCCGCCGGAGAGGCCGAGATGCACGGAGTCGATGTCGACCCCGGCCATGAGCTCGGCTTCCTTGATCGCGCCCTTGATCGAGCGGACGGCGGCCTCGAGGTCGACCACGACGCCCCGGCGGATTCCCTTGGCGTCCGTCTTGCCGACCCCCACGACGTCGAGGCTGCCATCCTCCATGGCCTCCCCCACGATCGCCGCGATCTGCGAGGTGCCGACGTCGAGCCCAACGACGTAACGCTCAGTACGCGCCACACTGCCCTCCGCTAGCCCGCCGTCCCCCCGCCACGTCACGATGCACGCCGACCTCCCTGCCCCGCCCCCGTTCCGGACGGGCGAACGTAGATGCGCCGCCCGAACCGGAGATCGACGGCATCGATGTCCGAAACATGGTCGCGCAGGGTCGGGGCCACATCGAGGTAGGTGTTGAGCCGCTCGACGAACCGCTCGGCGCCGAGATGGATGCGCGCCGGGTCCCCGTTCAGAAGGACCACGGCATCCTCCGCGTCCCGGACGTCGATCTGCGAGATGCGCGCGGCGAGATCCTCGTGTCCGGACACCTGCGCGATCAGACGCGCGGCCAGGGCGGCACGACGCCGATCGACCTTCTCCATGACGTCGCCCCGCCCCTCCAGACCGTCGATGATCGCCAGCCGGAGCTCGGAGAAGCGGGGTCCGTAGTCGTCGAGCAGCACGCCATTGCGGTCAACCAGGTACAGGCGGCGACCGACGCGGGCGATGCCTACCGGCACCCGCTCCCTCACCCGGACCTCGACCGTCGAGGGCAGGACGCGGCGGAGCTGCACGTCCGCGATCCAGGGCAGGGACCGCAGGCCGGCGCGGGCCGCGTCGAGGTCCACGGCCAGGATGTGCTGCCCCCGGAACGGCTCCGCGGCGCTCCGCACCTCGCCCTCGGATACCCAGCGGGCTCCGGTGACGGCGATCGTCGACACCTGGAGCTGGGGTGCTCGCAGCACCGCGTACGCCGCCGGCACTCCCAACGCCACCGCGAGCAGCGCTCCCGCGACGAATCGCCGCCAGCCCGCCAGGCGGCGCCTTCGCGCCATCTTGCGCGGCGCCGACGGGCGGCGATCGCGGGGCCGTGAAGCAGTCACGATGCCCGCTCCTCGAGGGACCGCAGGATGCGAGGCGCGATCGTCCCCACCGTACCCGCCCCCAGGGTGAGGACGACATCGCCCCGCCGCGCCGTCCCTGCCGCCGCAACGGCGGCGGCGTCGAGCGTCTCGACGCAATGGACCGGAACCGCCGACACGGCTCGGACCGCGGCGGCGATGGCCCCGCTGGTCGCGCCGGCGACGGGGGGCTCTCCCGCCGCGTAGACCTCGGTCAGGATCACGGCGTCCGCGAGCGCCAGCGCCGGCCCGAACCGCTCGCGCAACCGGAGCGTCCGCGTGTAGCGATGCGGCTGGAAGACGACGATCACGCGTCCCGGTGCGCCGAGGCGCGCCGTCTCGATGGCCGCCGCGACCTCCGTCGGATGGTGGCCGTAGTCATCGACGACCCGCACGCCGCCGGCCTCGCCGTGGTGCTCGAAGCGACGCTCGGCTCCCTCGAAGCGGGCCAGTGCCGCGGCGGCGCGAGCCGGCGACAGCCCCAGCCGCGCCGCGACGGTCAGCGCGGCCAGCGCGTTCTGCAGGTTGTGCCGCCCCGGCACGCGGAGCGCCAGCTCGACCTCCGCGGGCGCCGGGCCGCAGCGCACGGCGACGCGGCAGCGCGACCCGGCCGCGCCGAGGGTGACCTCGAGCGCGCGCACCGCGGCCGACGGCTCGTCGATGCCGTAGGCGAGGAGGGGAGCGGGAGCGGGAGCGGCGCGCAGCAGGCGGCCGAGGCGCGCATCGTCCGCGCAGATGACGACGCACCCCGCGGCCGGCACGCGCGCCGCGAACGCCGCGAACGCCGCCTCGAGCTCGGCCATGCCGCCATAGGCATCGAGGTGCTCGTCGTCGATGCTCGTGAGCACGGCGATCTCGGGCGCGAGGTGCAGGAACGATCGGTCGCTCTCGTCGGCCTCCACCACCATCCACGGACCCCGTCCGACGCGCGCGTTCCCCCCCAGGGCGCGCACGCGGCCGCCGATCACTGCCGTGGGGTCGCCGCCGGCGTCCTCGAGCGCCAGCGCAATCATCGACGTCGTGGTGGTCTTGCCGTGCGACCCGGCCACCGCGACGGTGCGCCGGGAAGCGGCGAGCTCGGCGAGCAGGGCCCCGCGGCCGACCACGGGGATGGCGCGCCGCGCCGCCTCCTCGAGCTCCGGGTTGTCGGCGGGCACGGCAGACGAGACGACCAGGAGGTCGGCGGCGCCGACCTGCCGGGCCGCATGGCCCACGTGCACCCTCGCGCCGGCGCCGCGCAAACGGTCCAGCGTCGCCGAGGGCGCGGCGTCCGAGCCGCTCACCTCCAGGCCGCGGTCGAGCAGGATCTCCGCGATGGCGCTCATCCCAGCCCCGCCGATCCCCACCATGTGGACACGCCTGACCCCTTCACGCACCGGCCATTCCAGGCAATCACTCTCGGTCGCCGCCCGCTGGCGGCAGCCCCGCCAACCGCTCGATGCGATCGACGACCCGGCGCGCCGCGTCCGGCCGGGCGAGGCGACGGGCCGCCTCCGCCATCGCCTCGCGCCGGCCCGCGTCGGCGAGCAGCGCCAGGAGCCGTGGCGCCAGCTGCGTTCCCAGCACGGCCTCCTCGACGACTTCCGCCGCCCCCGCGGCCGCGAACACGGCTGCGTTTCGCCGCTGGTGATCGTTCGCGGCCCGCGGCAGCGGCACGATCAGCGCCGGCCGGCCGGACGCCGCCACCTCCGCGAGCGTCGTCGCCCCCGCCCGGCAGACCACCGCATCGGCCGCGCGCATGTCTTCCGCCACCGTATCGAGGAACGGCTCGACGCGGGCCGTCATCCCGGCCTGCCGATAGCCGGCGCGTACCGCCTCGCAGTCCCGCTCGCCCGTCTGGTGCGTGAGCGCTATGCCCGGCCCGGCCGCCCCGAGCGCGGGCGCCGCCCGCACCATCGCCTCGTTCAGCGGGTGCGCACCCTGCGAGCCGCCGAGCACGAGCACCCGCAAGCCTGCGCCGGGCGACGGAACCGGCGGCGCGAGGAACGCGTCGCGCACCGGGTTGCCGGCCACGAAGGCCTTCGCTCCGAAGTAGTCGGCCGCCGCGTCGTACGAGACGGCCGCGGCGCGGACGACCGGCGCCAGCAGCCGGTTGGTGATGCCCGGCACCGCGTTCTGCTCCATGAGCATCGTCGGCCGGCCCCCGATGGCCGCGAGGAGCACCACCGGGCCCGCGCTGTAGCCGCCGAGCCCGACGACGACGTCCGGGCGCGTCCGGCGCAGGACCGCCAGCGCGTCCACGACGGTGAGCGGCGCCAGCGCCGCGGCCCGCCCGATCGCCCCGAGCGACTTGCCCATCAATCCCATGCTGCGTATGCGCTCCAGGGCGAAGCCCTCCCGGGCCAGGACCCGGTTCTCGATTCCGCGCCCCGCGCCGACGAACACGATGCGCGCGTCGGGGCGGCGCCGCATCAACTCCCGCGCCACCGCGACGCCCGGGAACAGGTGCCCGCCGGTTCCTCCTCCCGCGAAGACCACGCGGAGCGCCGGGTGCGGTGCGCCGGTCACGTTGCGGCCGATGCATGCTGCGAGACGTTCAGCAGCACCGCCATCCCGAGCAGGCTCGTCATCAGCGACGATCCGCCGAAGCTCACGAACGGCAGCGGCAGCCCCGTGGTCGGCATCAGGCTGAGCACGACGCTCATGTTCATGAACGCCTGCAGGGCCAGCATCGCGGTGATGCCGAACGCGAGCAGCGACCCGAACGGATCGGGCGCGTTCCGCGTCACCCGCAGGCCGCGCCAGATGATCACGGCGAAGCAGAGCAGGACCGCCGTGGCGCCGACGAGACCGGTCTCCTCCGCGATCACCGCGTAGATGAAGTCGGTGTGGGGCTCCGGCAGGAAGAACAGCTTCTGCACCCCGCCCATGACCCCGCGCCCGAACAGCCCGCCGGTGCCCACGGCTATCTGGGACTGCGCGAGCTGGAATCCGGAGTCGAGCGGATCGGCCCACGGATCGAGAAAGACGAACAGCCGGCGGCGGCGGTACTCGGCGCTGGCCAGGACGGCAACCAGCGCGGGCAGGGCGACCAGGCCGATGCCGATGAAGTAGCGATAGCTCAACCCCGCCGCGAAGACCATGCCGGTCGCGATCACGAGCAGGGTGAACGCCGTCCCGAAGTCGGGGCCCAGCAGGATCAGACCCGCCACGCCGGCCGTTACGGCGGACAGCGGAAGCACGGACCGCGCGAGGTCGTCGCCCTGCGCCATGCGCCGGTCGAGGAACGCGGCCACGAAAAGGATGACGGCCAGCTTGGCGATCTCGGAGGGCTGAACGCCGAACCCCGCGATGCCGAACCAGCGCCGGGTGCCGTTGATCGGCGGGGCGAAGAGCACCGCGATCAGGGCGGCCGTGGTGATGCCGAGCACCGTCCAGACCACCACCGGCCGCTTCAGTCGCCGGTAGTCGATGCGCATCACCGCGACCAGCAGGCCGACGCCTATCGCCAGCCACGCCATCTGCCGAAACAGGAAGAAGTACGGTTGGCCGAGCCGTTCGCCCGCGACGACGGCGGACGCGCTGTAGACCATGACGAGACTCGAGAAGAGCAACGCCAGGGTGGCGAGGTACAGCGGCTTGTCCGATTTGAGTGTTCGCGCCATACTCGCGGCTCGCGGCGCAGCCCGGAGGCCACGCGGAGGATCCCGGCCGGTGGCGGGGTGCGCTGCCGGCGACCCCGGCGGTTGAGCCGCCAGCAGTCATCAGTCGAACCCGGGTGTGGACACCAGCCTCGCAGGCCGGGTCAGCCTGCGCTCCCAGCGGCCAGCTCCACACCGCTCAGTCCGACTGATGACTGCTCACGGCTCATCTGCGCCGGACAGTCGGCCTACCGCCTCCTTGAAGGCGCGGCCCCGCGCCGAGTAGTCCGAGAACATGTCGAGGCTGGCGCACGCGGGCGCCAGCAGCACGGTCCCCCCTGCCCGGGCCAGCCGTCGCGCCGCGGCCACCGCCACGGTCATCGAGTCGGCGTCGACCACGGTCACGATGTCCCCGAGCGCTTCGCGGATGCGCGGACGCGCTTCCCCGATCGCCACCACCGCGGCCTCGCGGGCGGCCAGGGGAGCTCCGAGGTCGGCCAGCCGCCCGCCCTTGAAGCGGCCGCCGAGGATCACCACCAGATCCCGGTCGAAGCACTCGATGGCGGCTCGCGCCGCGGCCAGATTCGTCGCCTTCGAATCGTTGACATAGCGGACGCCCCGGTGCTCGGCCACGAACTCGAGCGCGTGCTCGAGGCCGGCGAACGACTGCACGGCGCGGGTCATTGCATCGGGGTCGACGCCGGCCAGGGTGCCGACGGCCGCCGCCGCCGCCACGTCGCTCAGCAGATGCCGGCCGGGGAGCCGGACGGCGGACAGCGGTACGAGCCGCCGGTCCACTCCGCCGCTGCGGTGCGCGATGGCGTCCCCGTTGACGTGCACGCCCTCGGACAGCGTGCGGGACACCGCGAACCGCAGGGATCGCGCCCGTCCGCCGCGCGCCATCTCCAGCACCCGCGGGTCGTCCGCGTTGATCACCATCGCGTCGTCGCCCGTCTGGTTGGCGAAGATGCGCGCCTTGGCCCGGGCGTACTCCTCGAGGGTCCCGTGGCGGTCGAGGTGATCGGGCGAGAGGTTGAGGCAGACCGCGATCCAGGGCCGGAACGTCGCCGTGAGCTCGAGCTGGAAGCTGCTCACCTCGACGACGTGGATCGCGTCCGGGGTCGAGGCGTCCACCTGGCTGCTCAGCGCCTGGCCGATGTTCCCACCGACGACGGTCCGGTGCCCGCCCGTGTCGAGCATGCGGCCGCTCAGCGCGGTTGTCGTCGACTTGCCCTTGGTACCGGTGACCGCGACGAGGCGCCCCCGGAGCCAGCGGGCGGCCAGCTCGATCTCGCTGATGACGGGCACCCCGGCGGCGCGCGCGCGGGCCACCGGCGGGATCCGCGGCGATACGCCCGGACTCAACACGATCAGGTCCGCCGCATCGAACGTCCCCGGCCGATGTCCCCCGAGCTCCAGTGCGACGCCGAGGCGCCGGAGCGACGCCGCCCCGGCTGCGTCCGCTGCCGCCGGGCGCACCTCGCTCACGGTGACGCGGGCTCCGCGCCGCGCTGCCAGCGCCGCCGCCGCCAGCCCGCTGCGGGCGGCGCCGACCACCACGACGTGCGATCCGGCGACCGAGAAGGAGGTCATCTGAGCTTCAGCGTCGTCAGGCTGAACAGCGCGAAGACGACCGCCATGATCAGGAACCGGGTGATGATCTTGGGCTCGCTCCAGCCGACCAGCTCGTAGTGGTGGTGGAGGGGCGCCATCCGGAACACGCGCTGCCCCGTCAGCCGGAACGAGGCGACCTGGATGGCGACCGAGAGGAGCTCGACGACGAACACGGCGCCGACGATGGGCAGCAGCAGCTCCTGCTTGATCAGCAGGGCCACCGTGCCGAGGGCGCCCCCGAGGGCGAGCGCGCCGACGTCTCCCAGGAAGACGTCGGCGGGATACGAGTTGTACCAGAGAAAGCCCAGGCCGGCGCCGACGAGGGAGCCGCAGAAGATCGTCAGCTCGCCGGCCGGCGGGAACCGTGCGATCAGCAGGAAATCGGCGATCTCCGCGTGGCCGGCGACGTACGTGAGCGCGGTGAAGGCTCCGGCGGCGACCGTGAAGATGCTGATGGCCAGCCCGTCGAGGCCGTCCGTGAGATTGACGGCGTTCGACGCCGCCACCAGGACGAGCACGGCGAACGGGAGGTAGAGCCACCCGACGTCGGGCGTGAACTGCTTGAAGAACGGGAAGATGATCTCCGTGCTGTACAGGCCGCCCTCGGTCAGCCGCAGCAGGACGACGCCGACGACGGTGGCGACCGCCGCCTGGGCGATCAGCTTGCGGCTCGGGGAGAGGCCCCGGTGGGACGCACGGCCCACCTTGAGTGCATCGTCGACGAAGCCGATGACGCCGAACGCCGCCGTCGACAGGACGGCGACCTGCACGTACACGTTGCCGAGGTCCGCCCACAGCACGGTCGGGACGACCGCCGCGAGAAGCACGAGCAACCCGCCCATGGTCGGCGTCCCGGCCTTCGCCTGATGGGTCGCGGGGCCGTCGGCGCGCACGACCTGCCCGATCTGCATCGCCCGCAGGCGACGAATCACCCAGGGCCCGAGCACGAGCGTCAGCGCGAAAGCGGTGAGGCTGGCCGCCGCGGTCCGGAATGTGATGTACTGCGTCACGTTGAGGACGCCAAACTCCGTCCGTAGCGGATACAGCAGGTAGTAGAGCATCAGGCCCAGTCCAACCGGAGACGGTCCACGATCCGGTCCGTCCCGACGCCGCGGGACCCCTTCACCAGCACCAGGTCGCCGGCCTGCACCAGGGCGGACACGGCCGGCTCCGCCTCCGCGCTCGTCCCCCAGGTCGTCACGGCCGAGGACGGCAGGCCCGCCGTCACCGCCCCCGCCGCCAGCGCGACGGCCGGGGCGCCGCCAATCGCCACGATGTGCGTGAACCCCGCCTCCACCGCGGCCGCGCCGCAGGCGCGGTGGAGGGCTTCCGCCCGAGCGCCGAGCTCCAGCATCTCCCCCAGCACCGCCACGCGGCGGCCGTCCGTCCGATCGCCCCCGACCGACCGCAGGGTGCTCCGCAGGGCAGCCGGGCTGGAGTTGTACGAGTCGTCGACGACGGTCACGCCGGCCCCGAGCCGCAACACCTCGCCCCGCCGGGGCTGGGCGCGAAACGTGGCGGCGGTGGACAGAATCGTCTCCAGCGGTACCTGAAAGCGAAGCGCCACGGCGATTGCGGCGAGCGCATTCGCTACGTGCCCGCGGCCGATGAGGCGCATTCGCAGGGTGCCGGCCCCCGCCGGGGTCTCGATCCGGGACCGCGAACCGTCGAGCCCCAGGTCGGTGACCTCGACGGCCCGCACCTCCGCGGCGCCGGTCACGCCGAACGTCGTCATCCGGCCGGGGAACCGCGCAACCCGCGCCATCGCCCGCTGGTCGGCCGCGTTCACGACGAGCTCCGTCTCCGGGGTCGCACCCTCGAGAATCTCCGCCTTCGCATCGGCGATCGCGTCGACAGATTCGAAGAACGCCGCATGAACCTCGGCCACGTTGGTCCACACCCGGAAGTCCGGCTCCGCGATCCGGACCAGGGTGCTGATCTCCCCTGCGTGATTCATGCCAAGCTCCACCACCGCCGCCTCCGGGCGGCGCCGCAACTCGAGAAGCGAGAGGGGCAACCCGATGTGGTTGTTGAGGTTCCCCTCGTTCCGCAACACGCGATAGCGGGTCCCGAGCAAGGCGGCTGTCAACTCCTTCGTCGTGGTCTTCCCGACGCTGCCGGTGATCGCCACCACCCGCGCGCCGGATCGCCGGCGTACCGCCTGCGCGATTCGCTGCAACGCCGCGACCGTATCGTCGACGACGACCCAGGCGTGCGGCCCGGCATCGGGCGGCAGCGCGGAGGCGTGGGCGACGATGGCGCCCGCCGCTCCCTTGCCGAGCGCCTCGGCGACGAATCGGTGCCCGTCGAAGCGCGCTCCGTGGATTGCCACGAACACGTCACCGGGCCGGACGCGCCGGCTGTCGATTGCGAACCGGCCCAGCTCCGTATCCGGCCGTCCGCGATGGAGGTGCCCGCCGGCCACGGCGGCGAGCTCGCCCGCGCGAAACACGATCTCGGCCTGCTGCGGCACGTGTCTGTCACCCTGCCCCCGCCACGGCCCGCCTGCGCGCCAGGGCGGTCCGCGCAACCGCCGCATCCCGGAACGGCACGCGCCGCCTGCCGATCACCTGGTGCTGCTCGTGCCCCTTGCCGGCCACCACGACCACGTCGCCGGGCCGCGCGTCGCGGACGGCCCGCGAGATCGCCTCCTCGCGATCGACGATCGCCAGCCAGGGAGGGGGGCCTTCGCGCGGCAGTCCCCGCTGGATGTCTTCGATGATGGCGCGCGGGTCCTCGGAACGCGGGTTGTCGGACGTGAGCACGATCCGGTCGCTGAGGCGCGCCGCGACCGCACCCATCAGGGAACGCTTCGAAACCTCGCGGTCGCCTCCGCAACCGAAGACGGTGACCAGACCGCCCTCGGCGAGAGCGCGGATCGCCTCGAGCGTGCCGCGGAGCGCGGCGTCCGTATGCGCGAAGTCGACGATGACGGTGACGTCGTCGCTCTCACCGGTGACGACCTGCATGCGGCCGGGTACTGCGTCGAGGGCGCGGACCCCGGCCTCGATGCCGCGCGCGGGGACGTCGAGCGCCGCTGCGGTCGCCGCGGCCGCCAGCACGTTGTACGCGTTGAAGCGGCCGAGCAGCGGCGAGCGGAGGCGCAGCTTGCCGGCCGGCGAGCAGGCGTCCATCGAGATCCCGTTGCGCGACACGGCCAGCCGCAGGGCCGACACGTCGGCAGCCGCATCGAGGCCGTAGGTAACCGGTCGGGCGACGTCGCCGAGCAGTCGGCGGCCGTACTCGTCGTCCGCGTTGATGACGCTGGGCGCGTCGCTCGGCAGGCCCGCGAACAGGAGGCGCTTGACCGCGAAGTAGCGCTCCATGTCGCCGTGGAAATCGAGATGGTCGCGCGTCAGGTTGGTGAAGACCGCGGCGGCGAAGCGCACGCCATCCACCCGGCGCAGCGCGAGCGCGTGCGATGAGACTTCCATGGCGCACGCCTTCGCGCCGCTGTCCCGCATGCGTGCGAGGAGCGCCTGCACGTCGGCAGCCTCCGGCGTCGTGCGCTCGGCCGGGCGCTCCTCGCCCGTCCCGGTCCGATGCGCGACGGTGCTGATGCGGCCGGTGGGGATGCCGCTCTGCTCGAAGATGGACTCGAGCAGGTAGGTAGTGGTCGTCTTCCCGTTCGTCCCGGTCGTGCCGACCACGCGCAGCGCCCGGCTCGGGTTGCGGTGGAAGGCGGCCGCGGCGGCTGCCAGCGCCGCACGCGCGTCCGCGACCCGGATCCAGGGCACGCCGGTCGCGGCCGGCGGCTCGTTCTCTGCGATCACCGCGCAGGCCCCGCGGTCGCATGCGTCGGCGGCAAACGACGCGCCGTCGTGCCGCGCGCCGCGGATGGCGACGAAGATCGCGCCCGGGGTGACGGACCGCGAGTCGTACGCCAGGCCGGTGACCGGCTTGGCGAGGACCTCCGCCCCGGCTCCCGCGGGCCGCTCGATCCCTGCCCGCGCCAGCAGCTCCCCAAGGCTGGCGCGCGGCGGCGAGCTCGACGGCACGGGCGTGGCAGGCATGCTAGGGCCCCCCCTGCCCGCGCCCCCCGTCCGGATGCCGGCTCATCCTGGCGGTCGCCACCATGCCCGGCACCAGAACCGTGCCGGGCTCGGGATCGTGCGCCACGACTACGCCGTCCCCCTCGACGCGCACGTCGAGCCCCAGCCGCGCCAGCGCGTGGATCGCCTCGCGTCCGCTCAGCCCGCGGACGTCGGGCATCCTGCCCGCCTCGGGGGCGGGGAAGCCGGCCTGCCGCGTCGCCGCCGGGATGGGCACGGCGATCCCCCGCGGCGCGGCGCGTTCCGCGGACAGTGCCGCGGGAATCGGATCGACGTTGCGCGGCACGGCAAGATGGCGCAGCGACGCCTCGGCGATGCGCCGGAAGATGGGAGCGGCCACGGCGCCGCCGGTGTAGGCGCGCTGCCGCACTCCGTTGACGACGGTCGCCCGCGGCGTGTCGATCATCACGAGGATCACGAGTCGCGGCCGCCGGGAAGGCACGAATCCGACGAACGAGGCGTTGTGGTCGGTGCTCGAGTACCGGCCGTCGATCAGCTTCTCCGCCGTACCGGTCTTGCCCGCCACCGTGTAGCCGGGAACCCGGGCCCGGCGGGCGGTGCCCCGCTCGGCGACGGCTTCCATGATGGCGGTCATCTCGGCCGCGGTGTCGCGGGAGACAACGGGCCGGATGATGCGGCTCCCGAACTCGTCGCGCTCGCCGCCCCGGCGGACGGCCCGCACGACCCGCGATTCGATCAGATCGCCGCCGTTGGCGATGGCCGCCACCGCCGCCGCCATCTGCAGCGGAGTGACCGCGATCTGGTAGCCCATCGAGAGCGAAGCCAGCGCCCGATCGTTGAGTGCGGCCGGAGCCCAGACGATGCCGGGGTTCTCGCTCGGGAAGTCGCGCGCGAAGGCCTGGCCGAACCCGAAGCGCCGCACGCGCTCGCTGAAGCGCTCCGGCCCGATCCGCAGCCCCACCCGGATGGCCCCGACATTGCTCGACCGGACCATGACGTCGATGAACGAGAGCGGGCCGGTGGTCCGGAAGTCCCGAATGATGTCGCCGGCGATCCGGATGTAGCCGTCGCTGACGTCGAATATCTCGTCGCGGTGGACCAGCCGCTCTTCGAGCGCCGTCGACGCGGTCACGACCTTGAAGGTCGATCCGGGCTCGTAGACGTCCTGCACGGCCCGGTTGCGGCGCGCTTCGGAGGATGCCAGGGCGAACACGTTCGGATTGAACGTCGGCTCGCTCGCCATCGCCAGCACCTCGCCGGTCGCCGGATCGAGCATGACGACGGCTCCGGCGTCCGCCCCGAACTCGCCGATCCCGGCTCGCAGCTCGCGCTCGGCGATGTGCTGGAGGTACTTGTCGATCGTCAGCTCGAGCGTCGCGCCGCTCTCGGGCGGCGCCTCGACGCGACTGAAGGCGCTGCCGCGCGCATCGGTGCGGATCAGGACGCGCCCGGGCTCGCCCCGGATCACCCCGTCGTAGGTCGACTCGATGCCGGCCAGACCCTGGTGGTCGATGCCCACGTAGCCGAGCAGGTGGGCGGCGAGCTCCTTGTTGGGATAGTAGCGGCGGGGCTCCGTGGTGAAACCCACTCCCGGCAACCCGAGATCGTCGACGCGGCGCGCCTTCGCGGGCGAGACCTGCCGCTCCACGTGGACGAACTCGGCGTCCCTCGACAGGCGGGCGCCGATGGTGGCGCGCTGCGCCGCGGAACACTCCAGGGCACCGCACAGGGCGTCCGCGGTGGCGTCCGGGTCGTCGATCTTCGTCGGCACCGCGTAGACGGTCGAGGCCTCGACGCTGTAGGCCAGCACGCGCCCGGCCCGGTCCAGGATGTCTCCCCGCCGAGGGTGGGCGGCGATCGTGCGTTGCTGCTGGCTCTGGGCGCGCTCGACGAGCCAGTCGCGCTGGACGAACTGCAGGTAGACGAGCTTCGCCTCGATCCCGGCCGCCCACACGGCGAAGGCAGCGGCCACCACCGCCACCCGCCCTCTCACCGTGGTACGCCAGTCGAGGCGCGGTGCGGTCCGACGCGCGCTCGAGGGCCGTGCGTCACCCCCGCGACCGCGGCTACCGAGCTGCAACATCCTGTGCACCTCCCTGCACCCGGCGGGCGGCGAGGACGGAGCGAGCCGGCGGCGGGGCGGGCCGGACATGCTCGATCACGAGTGCCTCGTCGTTCGATGGAGCCACGAGGCCGATCCGCTCGGTGGCGATCCGCTCGATGCGCGCGGGCGACCGGAGCGTCTCGATCTCGAGGCGGAGCTGGCGGTTGATCTCGATCTCGCGAGCCCTCTCCTGCTGCAGTTGCTCGACCTGGTAGCCGTTCCGCAGCAGCTCGAACTGCTGCCAGGCCGACACGAGCACGACCGCGGCCAGCAACAAGCCCACCCCCAGCGACCGCCATTGCTCGCGCTGGCGCTCCCGATCCACCTCGCGCACGATGGGGCTGTTCCGGATCTCGCGCCGGACGGCGTACTCGAGCTGCTGCTGCCTCATGCCAGCCTCTCCGCCCCCCGCAGCTTCGCGCTGCGGGCCCGCGGATTCCTCGCGACCTCGTCGGGCGACGGGCGCAGCGGGCGTCGGGTCAGCACGCGCAGCGCCACGGCTCCGCTCCGTTCCAGGTCGCGGAGGGTGTGCTTCACGATGCGGTCCTCCAGCGAGTGGAACGTGATCACGGCGAGGCGGGCTCCCGCGCGCAGCCGGCGGCAGACGGTCCGGAGAAAGTCATCGAGCCCGTCCAGCTCCCGGTTCACCCAGATCCTGAGCGCCTGGAACGTCCGCGTCGCCGGATCGATCCGCCATCGCCGCGGTCGCGGCAGCGTGCGCCGCACCAGCGCCGCAAGCTGCCCGGTAGTGGTCAGCGGCTCCCGTTCGCGCGCCGCGACCAGAGCCCGCGCGATGCGGCGCGCGTGCCGCTCTTCCCCGTAGCCAAAGAGGATGTCGGCGAGCCGGCTCTCGGAGGCCGACTCCAGGACCTCGGCCGCCGTCGGCCCCGCCGACCGGTCCATCCGCATGTCGAGCGGCTCGTCGCGCCGGAAGCTGAACCCCCGTCCGTCGCCGTCGAGCTGCAGGGTCGAGACCCCGAGGTCGGCCAGCGCCCCGCCGTCGATGTCGCCGATGCCGCGCGCCGCCAGCACCGCCTCCAGCTCCCGGAAGTCGGAGTGGACCAGCTCGACCCGATCACCCCAGTCCCGGAGGCGCCCGGCCGCGAGCGACAGCGCTTCCGGGTCCCGATCGAGGCCGATCAGGCGGCCGACTCCTGCCCCCAGCAGCGCCCGGGCGTGGCCGCCGCCACCGACGGTGCAATCGACGAACAGCCCGTCCCGGCCTGGTTCGAGCAACGTCATCACCTCGGCCGCCATCACCGGCACGTGACCGGCCTGCGGCTCCGAGCGGCCGTCCACGTCAGATCCCGTACTCCGAGAGTGCGAGAAGGTCGTCCTTCGTGAGCGGCTCCTTGTCCATTCGCGACCGAAGGCGTTCGTGGTTCCACACCTCGAGGTAGTCGTTCCGACCCAGGACGTCGACTTCCCCGGTCATGTCGGCCGATTCCCGGAGGCGACCGTGGATGGAGACGCGCCCCTGCTTGTCGAGGTTGGCCGGCTGCCCGTAGTAGCTCACCCGATCGACGAACCGGATCAGGGCCGGGAGCATCGACGGCACCTTGCGCAGCTTCTCCTCGACCGCGGCCCAGACCGGCATCGGGTAGAGCCGCACGGACTCGCCGCTGAGGCTCGTCACGAACAGCAGGTCGCCGTACCGCCCCTCGATGACGGATCGGAAGGCCGTGGGAACTTTCAGCCTCCCCTTGTCATCGATCTTGGCGGAGAAGCTCCCCCAAAACACCCTCTATCTCCACCTCGCTCCAATTTGGTCCACCAATCCTAGGAAACCGGCCTCGCCCTTGTCAACATCCGAATCGAGGAGCCACCCGCGCAGGACGCCGGCCTCCGCTGCCCCCGTGGCTGCAGGGGAAGCGATGTGCGACACTCCTCCGGCATGCTGCGCGCCGGACTGATCGGAGTGTCCTCCTCAGGCAAGACCACCCTGTTCCAGCTCCTGACCCGGCCGCGGGGCGCGGGCGGCCAGGGCGCGACCCGGCACGATGCCAGCGTCGGGCCGGCCCTGGTCCCCGACCCCCGGCTCGACCGGCTGGCGGAGCTGTACTCGCCGCGCAAGCGGACTCCGGCCACGGTGACGTTCGTCGACCTGGCGGCCCGCCCCGCGACCGGCGCCGCCCTCGTCGACGTCGCGCCGTACCGCACCGCGCACGCGCTCCTGCACGTCGTGCGGGCGTTCCGGGACGACACCGTGCCGCACCCGGCGGAGTCGATCGATCCGGCGCGCGACGCGCGGGCGATGGAGGACGAGCTCATCCTGGCCGATCTGTCGGTCGCCGAGCGGCGCATCGAACGGATCGAGAAGGACCGGCGCAAGGGAGTCGCGAAGGACCAGGGAGCCGAGCTCGAGCTCCTCCGGCGCGCCGCGGAGGCCCTCGAAGCGGGCACCCCGCTCCGCTCGCTCGAGTTCGACGGCGCCTCCGCCAGGCTGCTCCGCGGCTTTCAGTTCCTCTCCGCCAAGCCGCTGCTGCTGGTGCTGAACGGGGATGAAGCCGACGCCGCGGTTGCCACGGAGACCGCCGTGCGCGCCGCGGGTCTCGACGCCTTCCTGGAGCGGCCCGGCGTCCGCGCGCTCTCCGTCTGCGCGAAGATCGAGCTCGAGATCGCCGAGCTCGAGGCGGCGGACGCGGCCGCCTTCCTGGCCGACCTCGGGCTGCGGGGCACGGGTCTCGACCGGGTCATCCGCGCCACCTACGAGCTGCTCGGCTACATCTCCTTCTTCACCGTGGGAGAGGACGAATGCCGGGCGTGGTCCGTCGCGGCCGGGACGCGCGCGCAGGACGCGGCCGGCGAGATTCACACCGACATGGCGCGAGGCTTCATCCGCGCCGAGGTGGTCCCCTGCGATCCGCTGCTCGCCCGCGGCTCGCTCGCCGAGTGCCGCAGGCACGCCGAGGTGCGGCTCGAGGGGAAGGACTACGTCATCCGCGACGGCGACGTCGTCAACGTCCGCTTCGCGATCTGACGCGTGACACCCAGCCCGCCGACGGATCCGCCCGCGACGAGGACTCCCGGCGCCGGTCGCGGATCCCGCGCCGCCCGGCTTGCAGCTTCGGCCGGCGTCGTCGGCGCCGCCACCCTCGCCAGCCGCCTCCTCGGCCTGGTCCGCGACCAGGTCCTCGCCTACCGCTTCGGCGCCGGCGACGCGATGGACGCCTTCAACGTGGCGTCCCGCATCCCCAACCTGATGCGCGACCTGTTCGCGGAGGGCGCGATGAGCGCGGCCTTCGTGCCGACGTTCATGCGCCGCCTGACGAAGGACGGGCGCACGCCGGCCCTCCTGCTCGGGAACCAGGTGGTCAACGCGCTGATCGCCGCAACGGGAATCGTCGTCGTGGCGGGCATCCTGTTCGCGGAGCCGCTCGTGCGCGTGCTGGCCGGCGACTACGCGGAGGTGGCAGGCAAGCTCGAGCTGGCCGCGCAGCTCACCCGCATCCTGCTCCCCGTCCTGACCATGGTCGCCGTGGCCGCCGCGATGATGGGGATGCTCAACTCCCTCGACCGCTTCTTCGTTCCCGCGCTGTCGCCGGCCATGTACAACGTCGGCATCATCGCCGGCGGCGCGCTCCTCGTCCCGCTGATGCCGGGGCTGGGCCTCGATCCCGTCGCGGCGGTAGCCGTCGGTGCGTTGCTCGGAGCCATGGGTCAGGTGGCGCTGCAGGCGCCGGCGCTGTACCGGCAGGGATTCCGCTACCGCCCCGCCCTCGACCCCTCCGACCCGGGGCTGCGGGACATCCTGCGCCTGATGGGACCCGGTACCCTCGCCGGCGCCGCGGTGCAGATCAATCTCCTCGTCAACATGGTCCTGGCGGCCGGCGAGGGCACGGGCGCGGTCTCCTGGCTCAGCTACGCCTTCCGCGTGATGTACCTGCCGATCGGCCTGTTCGGCGTCTCGGTCGCCGCCGCGGCGGTGCCGCTCCTCTCGCGCCACGGGGCGGAGAACGACCTGGAGGGCATGCGCGATACGGTGTCGCGGGCGCTCCGGCTGACGCTCGCCATCAACGTGCCGGCCACGGTCGGCCTCATGGTGCTGGCGCTGCCCATCGTCGCGGTGATCTTCGAGCGGGGGGCCTTCACGCCCGCCGACACCGCGTCCACGGCCGCCGCGCTCCTCCTGTACGCTCCCGGGCTCGCCGGCTATGCCGCGGTGCGCATCGCCGTGCCCTGCTACTACGCCCTCGGGAGCAGCCGCACGCCGGCGGTGATCAGCGTGGCCGCCGTCGCGCTCAACATCGGGCTCAATCTCGTCCTGGTCCGGGTGCTCGGCTACCGCGGCCTGGCGCTCGGGACTTCCGTTGCCGCCCTGGCGAACGCGCTGGCGCTGCTGATCCTGCTACGCCCGCGGCTGGACGGCCTGGACCTGCGGCGCGTGCTGACGCTCGTCGGCAAGGTCTCGGTCGCGTCGGCCGCGATGGGTGCCGCGGCGTGGATCGTCCACGATCGGCTGCTGGACGCCTGGGAGGGCGCCGCCTTCGCGGTGCGCCTCGGCCGCCTCGCGGCAGCCATCGCGGCCGGCCTGCTGGTGCTGGTCGTCTCCGCGCGTCTCCTGCGCCTCCGGGAGCTCGACGAGGCGGCGGGACAGATCGCGGCGCGGCTGCGCCGGCGGTGAGCGGCGCCTCCGCCCAACCCTGCGCCGCCGCACCGCCCGGACCGGTGATGTACGATGGACGCCGATGCGAGCCGTGTACGGCGGTGGCGGCCACTATGCGTTCGGCCCGGGGCTGATGACTCCGGCGGTCCGCATGCTCCTGTGGGCCAACGTCGGCGTCTTTCTCCTCACGACGCTCGTTCCGCCGGCCTTCTACTGGGCCACGAGCCTCTTCGGACTGACCCCGCAACTGGTCCTGACGCGGCTGTGGGTGTGGCAGCCGTTCACGTACATGTTCCTGCACGGGGGCATCGGCCACATCCTGCTGAACATGCTCGTGCTCTGGATGTTCGGCACCCAGCTCGAGCGCATCTGGGGGTCGCGCTTCTTCCTGCGCTACTACTTCATCACCGGCGTCGGGGCGGGCGTCGCAACGATCGCCGCCGGGCTGCTGCCGGCGGCGTTCGCCGAGCCGACCTACGCCGGGGTGACCATCGGCGCCTCCGGCGCGATCTACGGCCTGCTGGTGGCGTTCGCGCTGTACTACCCGAACGCGCCGGTCCTGATGTTCTTCCTGTTCCCGGTGCCGGCCCGCTACTTCGTGATGATCATCGGGGCGATCGCGTTCCTCTCCGTCCCCCGTAGCGGGGGCGTCGCCCACATCGCGCACCTGGGCGGGCTGGTGGTCGGCTACCTCTATCTGAGGTACCGGCGCGGCGCGAGCTCCCGGTCCGGTTTCGGCCGCCTCGGGGTGATGGCCGACATCAAGTACCGCTACCTGCGCTGGAAGATGGAGCGGCTGCGGAAGCGGTTCGACGTCTACCCGGGCCGCGGCGGCCGGGACCACGAAGACCGGATCCACTGATCCCCGACCGGCCGCGAGCGCCGCCAACCCGTCGCAGGCTCCGGGTCGGCCCCAGCCCCCACCGGCCCAGGAGTTTGCGCCGCGGCACGCACTTTCGTTGGCGTTCTGCGGCGCAAGCTCCTAGCCCCCGCCGCGAAAGCGCATGCCGGTGGGCATCGCCGGCTCACTCCCGTTCCGCCGGCGGCGACCCCGACGGCGTCCCGGGAGCCGGCCGCTCCGCGCCGGCGAGGTCGAGCCAGTCGTCCCGAACGGGACTGAAGACCTCCATCTCGAAGGTGTCCTCGAGCGCCTCCGCCTGGTGGGGCCGGCCGGACGGTATGTGCAGCACCTCGCCCGCGCGGACGACGATCTCGTCCGGGCCGACCCGGCACCGCAGGGCGCCCTGCAGCACGTAGGTCATCTGCTCGCTCGCGTGGCGGTGCAGCGGAACGTGGGCGCCGCGCTTCAGGTAGACCTGCGCCAGCATCTGCCGCCCGCCGGCCACGACCTTCCGGGAGATCATCTCGGTGACCTTCTCGACTGCTATCCCGTCCCAGCGATGGACGGCGGCGCTCGGTGGCATGGGCGGCTGGGCCGTCGGTTCGGCCATCTGCTGTATCTGTTGACAAGCAAGCACTTACGAGCGAGAACGGAAGGTCGGCCAACGTGTCGCGTCATGATATAGTGGTTTTGCTGTGCGTGGCGTGGTCAGGCGCAGGCCGGCGTTCGGTTCCGCCCACCGCAAGGATCCTGCACCATGAAGGCGTCGACGGTCTCGAACGGGCTGCCGACCGGTGCGCCGTCGCCGTTCGCGGTTCGGACGGCCGGTCTCTCGCGGGAGCAGCTCCACGCCTTCTATCGCGCGATGCTGCTCTCGCGGCGGCTCGACGACAAGGAGATCCAGCTCAAGAACCAGAGCCAGAGCTACTTCCAGATCAGCGGCGCGGGGCACGAGGCGATTCAGGTCGCGGCCGGCATGGCCCTGCGCCCGGGCCACGACTGGGTCTTTCCGTACTATCGGGACCGGGCGCTCTGTCTGGCCCTCGGCGTGACGGCGACCGACATGCTGCTGAACGCGGTGGCCGCCCGCGACGATCCGCATTCGGGCGGCCGCCAGATGCCGACCCACTGGAGCTCTACCCGTCTCCGCATCGTCTCCCCCTCGAGCGCCTGCACCACGCAGTGCCTGCACGCCGTGGGGGCCGCCGAGGCCGGCCGCCTGCGCGAGGGCGTACCGGAACTCGCCCCCGACGTCCCGGCCCAGGCCGACGAGGTCGTGCTCGTCACCCTCGGTGACGGCCAGACCAGCGGCGGCGAGTTCTGGGAGTCGCTCAACACCGCCTGCACGGGGCAGGCCCCCGTCATCTACCTCGTCGAGGACAACGGCTATGCGATATCCGTGCCCGTCGAGGTGCAGACGCCGGGCGGCGATGTCGCGCGGCTCGTCGAATCGTTCCCGGGCCTGAAGGTGATCCGCGTCGACGGCACGGACGGAATGGCGAGCTTCCGCGCCATGACGGAAGCCGTGGCGCATGCCCGCGCGCGCTCCGGGCCCGTGCTGGTCCGGGCGCACGTGACGCGGCCGTACTCGCACTCCATGTCGGACGACGAGCGCCACTACAAGAGCGCCGCGGAGCGCAGCATGGAGGCGGCGCGGGATCCCCTGCGGCGATTCGCGGACTTCCTGACGGTCGGCGGGCTCGCGACGGCATCCGACCTCGAGGAGGTCGCGGCGAGCGTCGACCGCGAGATTCGGGAGGCGACCGATCTCGCCCTCGCGGCGCCGAAGCCGGATGCCGCGAGCGCCACCCTCTACGTCTACTCGCCCACCGTCGACCCTGCCTCGGCGAAGTTCGAGGCCGAGCCGGCCCCCGAGGGCCGGCCGGACACGATGGTGGCGGCGATCAACCGCACGCTGAAGGACGAGATGGCGCGCGACCCGCGCGTCATCGTGTTCGGCGAGGACGTGGCGGACGCAAGCCGGGCCGAGCTGCTGGGCGAGGTCGCCGGCAAGGGCGGCGTGTTCAAGGCGACGCTGGGCCTGCAGCGCACCTACGGGCGCGAGCGCTGCTTCAACTCCCCGCTCGCGGAGGCCAACATCGTCGGACGGGCGATCGGCATGGCGGTGCGCGGCCTGAAGCCGGTGGTCGAGATCCAGTTCTTCGACTACATCTGGCCGGCGATGATGCAGATCCGCGACGAGCTGACGATGCTGCGGTACCGGTCGAACAACGCGTTCTCGTGCCCGGTCGTGATTCGCGCGCCGATCGGCGGCTACCTGCGCGGCGGCTCGCTCTACCACAGCCAGTCGGGCGAGAGCATCTTCGCCCACTGCCCCGGGCTCCGGATCGCGTTCCCGTCCGACGCCGGCGACGCGGCGGGGCTGCTGCGC
Organism: Acidobacteriota bacterium; assembly: GCA_026706755.1. Lineage (GTDB taxonomy): Bacteria > Acidobacteriota > Vicinamibacteria > Vicinamibacterales > UBA8438 > JAGWAJ01. Next base: position 4,966 of record JAPOYG010000224.1, on the reverse strand, counting down.
ACGGCGATCCGCTGCGACGACCCGGTCCTCTTCCTCGAGCACAAGCACCTCTACCGGCAGACGTACAACAAGGCCCCCTACCCGGGTGCCGACTACACGCTGCCGTTCGCGCGCTCCGTCGTCCGGCGGCCGGGCCGTGACGTCGTCGTCCTCACCTGGGGAGCGCTGGTGCAGCGCTCGCTGCTGGCGGCCGAGCGGGCGCGGGAGGACGGCATCGACGTGATGGTCGTCGACCTGCGCACGATCGCGCCCTGCGACTGGGACGGCATCGAGCAGGCCGTGCGGACCACCAACCGCGTGGTCGTCGCCCACGAGGACCAGTTGACGTGCGGATTCGGCGCGGAGATCGCGGCCCGGATCGCGGACGAGCTGTTCGAGCACCTCGACGCGCCGGTGAAGCGCGTGGCCGCGCTGGACTGTCCGGTCGCCTACAGCCCCGTCCTCGAGGAGGCGATCCTGCCCCAGTCGGCCGACATCCTCGAGGTCGTCCGCGAGGTCGCGCGGTACTAGGCCGCGCCGCCGGCGCGCAGCGAGCTTCCAGTGCCCCGCATCCCGCTCGCCGCCTTCCTCGTGCTTGCCGTCGCCGCCCCGGGATGGGGCCAGCGGGTCGAGACGCTCGAGCCGACCCGCAGCCTGCCGCCCCACATCGTCGGCGAGCTGCGGCTGCCGGCGGTCTTCCAGGAGACCCCCGACGGGCGGCGGTTCCTCTTCGACCGGCGCGGGCACCGCGTGCACCGGCTCGACCCCGGCGCCGACCGGGCCGCGGTCCTCGTGGAGATCGGTCCCGAGCCAGGCCGCATCCTCGGCGCGAGCGCCTTCGACCTCGGGCGTACGCCGGAACGGTACTTCGTCGTCGCCGACGCGCCCGAAGGCCGGGAGCGGGTGCAGATCTTCAACCTCGACGGCCGCCGCGTCGGCGGCTTCTCGCTGCCGGGGCGCGCGATGCCGCGGGTGACGCTCGACGACACGGTGCTGAGCGGCATCGGGACGCTCGAGTTCACCGGCGGCGAGATCCTGATGAACCAGCCGGAGCTCGGCGGGCTGGTCACCCGCTTCAGCCTTCGCGGACAACCGTTTCACACCTTCGGGGCGCTCCGGCGCACCGGGCACGAGTCCGACCGGGACGTGCACCTGGCGCTGAACAGCGGAATCCCGCGCCTGGCGCACGACGGCAGCTACTACTTCGTCTTCCAGACCGGGGTGCCGATGTACCGCAAGTACGATGCGCGCGGCACGCTGCTGTTCGAGCGGCACGTCGAGGGTCCGGCCCTCGATGCGACGATCAACGCGATGCCGACCACGTGGCCGCGCCGCGCGCGCGACCGGGGCGTCACGTTGCCGTTCATTCCTCCGACCGTCCGGACCGCCGCGGTCGATCGCGCCGGCAATCTCTGGATCGCGCTCTCGGTGCCGGTGATCTTCGTCTACGACCCGAACGGCGAGAAGATCCGCACGGTGCGGCTTCGGGCGGCGGGCATCCTGCAGCCGTCGAGCCTCTACTTCCCCGACCGCAGGCGGATGCTCGTGGCCCCTGGCGGCTTCGAGTTCACGGTGTGGTGAGCGTCGTCCGGAACACCGTCACGGCCTGCCCGCCGATCTGCACGCGCTCCCCGGCGACGCGCACCCGCACGACGCCGCCCCGGGCGGAAGCCTGGTAGCCGGTCAGCGGATTCCGCCCCAGCCGGCTCCGCCAGTACGGGCCGAGGCAGCAGTGCGCCGACCCGGTGACCGGATCCTCGTCGATGCCGGCCGCGGGCGCGAAGAATCGCGAGACGAAGTCGTATGCGGCGCCCGCCGCCCGGCTCGTGACGATGACCCCGCGGCCGCCGATGCGCCGCAGCGCGGCCATGTCGGGCGCGACCGCGCGCAGCTCCGCCTCGGAGTCGACCTCCACCAGGTAGTCGAACCGGTTGCGGCCCACGAAGCGCGCCTCCACGGCCAGGGCTTCGAGGAGCCCGCGCGGGGGCTCGGCGGGCTCGGCCGGCTCGGCCGGGAAGTCGAGCTCGATCCAGTCGTCGCGGCTCGCCGCGCGCAACTCCCCGGAGCGTGTCTCGAAGCGCAGGTCGGCAGCGCGCGCCGCGAGCCCTCCTCCCACAGGACGTGGGCGCTGGCCAGCGTGGCATGCCCGCAGAGGTCGACCTCTACCGCCGGCGTGAACCAACGCAGGCCGTACACGCCGGGCGATCGCGGGAGGAGGAAGGCGGTCTCGGAGAGGTTCATCTCCCGGGCCACGTTCTGCATCCAGCTCGCGTCGACCGGCTCGGGCGGCAGGCAGACGGCGGCGGGGTTGCCCTCGAAGAGTGTGCGCGCGAACGCGTCCACCTGGACGAGCCTCACGTCCACGGCAGCGCCCCCACGCCGGGACCGACCGGCGACGATGCGGCCGGCTGGCGGCGCAACGGGCTCGATCGCTCGGCCGCGAGGCCCGTCGATTGCTTCGCCGGGAGGCGCTTTGTTATCATTGGCCGTTTGTTCGGTTCGGGGAGCGGCCGACCGTGCGCGTAGGCCGCGATGCGGCGGCCAGGAGTCTGCACCGCGGAACGCACCCATGAAGGAGTTCGTGCCCGCACAGACTCCCAACGTGCCCCGCAGGGCGCGCCAGCGTTGGCATGCCCGATGAGCGGGACACGTCCCTGGCGCGTTCTCTGCAGTCCCTGCACGAGAATATCCGCAGAGCAGGACCGGCCGCAACGGCGAGCTACTCGCTGATCGGCGCCGTCCTTCTGCTGGGCGGCGTCGGGCTCCTCGTCGACCGCTGGCAGGGGACGGCGCCGTGGGGGGTGCTGGCCGGCCTGGTCCTCGGGCTCATCGTCGGGTTCTATCAGCTTGCGATGGTGATGTGGAGACGCTGAGCCGATGACGGTACTGACGCTGGCCGGAGCGACGCTCGCGTCCGGTGCGCTGGTCGCCGTCGCCCTGCCCGGCGCGGCCCTGGAGATATGGCTCGGCCTCGCCGCGCCGCTCGCCGCCGCGATTTGCACCCACCTGGCGATCGCGAGGACCCATCGGCGGGACCCCGCCCGGCTCACCGGAGTCATGGTGCGACTCTTCGCCGGGAAGTTCGTCCTCTTCGGTGCCTACATCGTCCTGGCGATGACGAGCCTGCCGCTCGACGCCGCCCCGTTCCTGCTGAGCTTCGTCGCCTACTTCGCGGTGCTGCACGTCGTGGAGGCCGCACACCTGCGCCGGCTGTCCGCCGCGTGATTGCCTGTCAGGAGCCAACGAGCAGATGACCCAACCTCACGGCGAGCCTGCGGCCGGTCACGCCGCCGACGCCGGCCACGGCGGCCACGGTGACGGGCCGTTCAATGCCGGGGAGATGATCGTCGAGCACATCGCGAACAGTCCCATCGACCACCCGCTGATTCATCTCCCACCGCTGCTCGGGATCGATTTCTCGATTACCAAGCACGTGCTCATGCTGTGGCTCGTGGCGGCCACGGTCTTCACGCTGGTGACGGTCACCGTGCGGCGCTACCTGCGCCAGGACCGGCTGGTGCCGGGCCGCTTCATGACCGTCCTGGAGTTCATGGTCGAATTCATCCGCGATTCGATCGTGGCCCCCAACGTCGGCGAGCGCTACGCCAGGAGATGGGCGCCGCTCATCCTGACCTTCTTCATCTTTATTCTGTTGGCCAACCTCGTCGGCCTGATCCCGATGTTCGAGGTGCTCGGGCTGATCGACCACTACGTGCTGCACACGGGCGAGGACTCGTTCGTGAAGCAGCTCCTGCACGGCGGCGCGACGGCCACCGCCAACTTCAACGTCACGGCCGGCCTCGCGGTCATCACGTTCATCGCCATCATCGTCGCCGGAACGACCGCGCACGGGTTCATCCAGCACTGGAAGAACCTGGTGCCGCACGGCCTGGCGTGGCCGATCTACTTCCTGCTGATCCCGATCGAGCTCATCGGCATGATCGTCAGGCCGTTCGCCTTGACGCTGCGTCTCGCGGCGAACATGACGGCCGGACACATCGCGATTCTCGCGCTCCTGTCGTTCGTGCTGATCTTCGCGGAGCAGTTCCAGAGCGCCGCGGCCGGGATCGGAATCGGGCTCGTCGTATCGGTGCCCATGGCCGTCGGCATCTACGCGCTCGAGATCATCGTCATCCTGGTGCAGGCGTACGTCTTCACGCTGCTCACCACCACCTTCATCGGGATGGCCATCAACGTGCATCACTAGACACCCGGGACGGAACGGAAACGGAGGCTACGGAATGGAAGGTACGCTGAACATCTTCGGCGCGTCGCTCGGGCTCGGACTGATCGTCATCGGCGCAGGGCTCGGCATCGGCAAGCTGGCCGCGGCCGCCGCGGAAGGCATCGCGCGGCAACCGAACGCCACCAGCCAGATCACCGGGGCCGTCAACCTGCCGCTGTTCCTGCTCGAAGGGGTGGCGATCGTCGCCGAGGCGTTCGTGCTGGTCAGCCTCTTCATCGCGTAGGCGCCCATCCCGCGCCAAGGACACGGCCCATGGACAACCCTCTGGTCCAACTCGATCCGGGGCTCTTCTTCTGGACCATCTTCACGTTCCTGATCCTGCTGGGGCTCCTGGCGAGGTTCGCCTGGCGGCCCCTGCTCGGCGCGCTCGAGAGCCGGCAGGCGACGATTCGGAAATCGCTCGACGACGCCGAGGCGGCCCGGCGGCAGCTCGAGCAGGCCCAGCAGAACGCGGAGGCCACGATGCGCCAGGCGCGCGTCGAGGCCGACACCATCCTCTCCGACACACGCTCCGCGGCGGCCACCCTGCGCGAGCAGATGCGGCAGGAAGCGCAGGCCGAGGCCCAGTCCCTCGTCGCCAACGCCGAGCGGCAGATTCAACTGGAACGCGACCGCGCCCTGGCGGAGGTACGGCGGGAAGCGGTCGACGTCTCGCTGGCGATCGCCACCAAGCTCATCCAGCGGAACATCACCCGGGAAGACAACGAAGCGCTGATCGACGACGCCCTCAAGCAGGTCGAG
>JAPOYG010000561.1 GCA_026706755.1 Acidobacteriota bacterium | reverse complement strand
GGTACCCGTATCCCGCGGGCATCACCCCGACCACTTCGAACTCGCCCATGGGCAGGCTGATCATGCTTCCGAGCGCGTCGGGCGAACCGGCGTAACGACGCTGCCACAGCCCATACCCGAGCATCGCCTTGTTCACCGGTCCGCCCTTGCGATCTTCCTCTGTGGTGAAGAGCCGACCCAGGATCGGCTGCACGCCCACCGCGTGCATGGCCTCCTGGTTGAGCTGCGCAATGACGACGCCCTCCGCCAGGCCGTCGCCCTCGATCAGGGAATCGAAGACCGTATACCCGCCGATGTGCTCCAGCAGGCGCGAACGCCGGTTGTAGTCTTCGATATCGAGCAGCGAGCAGTTCCTCTCCGCCCCCTGCTCGCCCTCGGCCACCGTGAACACTCGCACCAGGCGGTCCGCGTCCGGATACGGAAACGGACGGAGGAGGATCGCGTAGACCAGGCTGAATACTGCCGTCGCGGCCCCGATTCCCAGCGCGATGGTCACCACGGCGGGAACGGTGAAGGAGGGCGTGCGCCGCAACGCTCGCCACGACAACTCGACATGCTTGAGCCAGCCTCGGGAGGCACCCGACACGGCCCGATACGTTGTTTGCGTCGACATCACGTTTCCCTCGGTTCGCGGCCCGTTCGCTACCGATGTTCCGCGGTTCCCGGGTGCGAGCGTTCGATCTCCGAGCGCCGACGCACGTCGGTATTGGCACCGGCGCCAATACCGACAACGCGATCGCCGATGAGGATGCGATTACGGAACGTCCCAGGCGAGAGCGACGAGGGGGCTACGCGGGTGGGCCGCGCGTGGGGCGGATCCCGAAGGCGATGTGCCACTTGCTGGCCGCAGGGGCGGAAACGACGCCGTACGCGACGAGATCCGGTGCGGTCGGCGCGGGAGCGCCGGCCGGGGTGACCACGGACAGATGGCGGAAGTGACACGCATCGCAGTCCGTGTGGCCGTCGGGCGGTGGGTCGGCGCCGTGCTCATGGAGAGCGACGCCAACCGGCGCGAGCCCCAGGAGCAGTACAGCGGCGACTGCCGCGAGCCACCCGGACGGAACCATGCGCCCATTCAAGGAGGAAAAGCCGGCCGGAGTCAAGTACCTCGATCGCGGCCGGCGGCCGCGCCTTCGGGATGGACTGGGAGTGTTTGTCGCCGTGCCGAGCACGTCATCCTCGGGTCGGCACAGGGCCGACTCGGGCAGCCTGTGGTGCTCCACGCGGGAGCAGGATGCGGGCGGTCAGCGCTCCAGGACGATTACGGTGCCAGGCGTGTCGGACCCGGTGACGAACATCGTCGGGCGCGGCGTCTCGGGGCTCGCCTCGACGTAGTTCAGCCGGAAGAAGTCCGGCGCGGCGACGTAGATCGCCTCCCACCGCAGCCCGTCGTCGTGCACGAAGTCGAGCTGGCGGGGCGACTGCGCCGCGTCGAGCCGTATCTGCCCGGCGAGCTCGTTGCCGGTGGCGGTGACCAGCGCGAAGCGGTCGCCGGTGATGGTGAGGGCGCCGCCGACGATGACGTCGAACGGCCGGCCGCCCTGCTCGGCCGCCGCGACGGTCCATTCGCCCTGGAGGGTCCGCAAGTCGTCCTGGTCGGCTTCCTGCGCCATCGGCGATGCGAGGCACGGCAGCAACGCCGCGAGGATCAGTCCGGGAAGCGTCTTGCGCATCGGTATCTCCTGGTTCACGCGCTCACCACGGGGAACGAGCCGACGGCGGGGCCGAGAATCGCCGCCGGGTCGACGCCGAGCCACCGCTGCAGCACGTCGGCGTAGATGTCGCGGAAGTCGACGCTGGCGTCGAGGCCCCCGCGGGTGACCTTGCCGAGGTCGGCGGGCTCGCCGAGCAGCCCCGCCCGCACGCCGCCGCCCGCCACGAACAGCACCCCCGCGTCGCCGTGCTCGGTGCCGCCGGTCTGGTTCTCCGTGACGAGGCGGCCGAAGTCGGAGAACGTCAGCAGGAGCACGCGGTCGAGCTGCCCGGCCCGGCGCAGGTGGCGCGTGAAGGCGCGCAGGCCACGGCCAAGCTCGGTGAAGAGGACGCGGTGCTTCGCGGGCTGGTCGACGTGGGTGTCGAAGGAGGCCGAGTCGGGGGCGTCGAACGAGCCGAGGGACACGTAGTAGACGCGGGTCGGGCAGCCGGTCTCGATCATGTCGCCGGTCCACCGCAGCGACTGGCCGAAGGCGCTGTCGGGGTAGTCGAAGCCGCCGCCGGTGCCGGCCCGTGCGCGGTGGAGCTGACGCGCGGCGTGGGCGAGGCCGTTGTCGACCTGCCGGAGGTAGTCGAGCCGGCCCGTGCGGGGCCCGCGCGCGGCGGCGGGCGGCGGGACGGCGTCCAGCCCGAGCAGCAGCTCGGGGTGGCCGATCGACGCGCTGCGGCCCGAGGCCGAGGCCAGGGTGCGGCCGAGCGTCTCGTCGAACTGCACGCCGGCCAGCGCCTCGTCGCCGCACTCGCAGGCGTGGTCGAGATAGCGGCCCAGCCAGCCGTGGCGCGGCGCCTCGGGGGCCACCGAGCCGGTCTCCCAGATCTCCGTCGCGCGCGAGTGCGACCGGGAGGAGCGCGGGTAGCCCACGCCCTGCACGATGGCGGCGTGGCCGTCGTCCATCAGCCGTCGGAAGTGGCCGAGCCACGGATTGAGGCCGAGGTCGCTCCCGTCGAGAGGAATGGTGTCCCGCCGGGGGATGGCGATGGTCGGGCGTGCCCGGTAGTAGCGGTCGTCGCGCACGGGAACCACCGTGTTCAGCCCGTCGTTGCCGCCCCGGAGCCGCAGGACGACGACCACGCGCCCGTCGTGGCCGCCCGCCGCGCCGGCGGCGGCCGCGTGCGTCCCCGCGGTGGCCGCCCGCGCGCTCTCGCGAACGAAGAACGGCACGGTCGGGGTCAGGGCGAACCAGGTCAGCAGGTCGCGTCGGCTGATGGTGCTCATCGGTTTCCTCCACTGGCGGTCACGCCAGTTGATACTCGGGGGACATCATCACGCGCTGGATGAACGTGCTGCGGCCTTCCGGCGACGCGACGCCGGACACTTCACGCTCGATCGCGGCCGCGTCCAGGCCCGGCGCCGGGTCGAGCCGCGAGAGCAGCTCCGCCGGCGACGCTTCGCGGAGCGTCGCGTCGACGGGAACGCCGGGCGCGCCGGCCGCTTCGCCGCCGGCCGGATCGGGGCGTTCGAGGCCGAGGGGCGGCAGCCGCCCCGCGAGGGCGGCGGCGAGGTGGTACCGGACGGTCAGGCGCGACGGTGGCGACACCCAGGCTTCCTGGCCCGGCCAGCCGCCCTCGCCGTTGTTCGGGGTGTCGAACAGGGTCTGGCCGCTCGCCTCGAGCCAGCGCGCGATCTCCGCCACCGGCGGCGAGGCGATGCCGAGCTGGCGGCAGGCGCCCGCCGCGAGGTGGACTGGGCTCTTGATCAACGTCCACCGCGACGCGTCGGACCAGAAGGCCTCGGACCGCACGATCTCGCGGAGCAGCGCCTCGAGGGATCCGCCGGTCGCCCCGTAGACGGCGGCGAGCCGCGTCTCGAGGGCCCCGCCGTCGTCCTCGACGCCGAGGTGGGCCAGCAGCAGCCGGCCGAAACGGCGCGCCGTCGCGTCCTGCGCGGCGAGCCACCGCACCGCCGACCGCGCGTCGAACGGCCGGGTGCGGCCGAGAATGGTCTTCGGGCCGGCATCGGCGTCGGCGGGGCGGAACGTGGGGACGAGCCCGGTGCGCTGCGCCGCCCGCGGCGCCCGGCGGGCGATCTCGCGGGCCGGCCCGCGCCCCTCGGGGGCGACGAGCCGCCATCCCGTCAGCGCCCTCGACAGCTCCTCGAGGTCGCGCGGCCCGTAGGCCCCCTCGCCGACCGTCCAGTGGTCGAGGACGAGCTTGGCCGCGCGGTCGGACACGCGCAGCCGCCGGTGTCCGTCCATGCCGATCTGGATCATCATGGCGGGGTCGACGACGAGGGCCGCGAGGAGGTCCGGGACGGTGCCCAGGCACCGCCGGCGGACCAGCGCGTTGCGGCCGTGGAGGGCGTGGGGGGCGTCGACCGGGCCGGTGCTGCTGCCGAAGACCCCGTGCAGGAAGAGGACCAGGTTCTCGCGCAGCGGCGCGGGGGAGGTGAGCAGCTCGGCCAGCCACCACCGGCGCACGTCGTCGACGGCGCCGCGCACGCCGGGCGCCTGCCGGTCGAGCAGCGCCTCGAAGTCCTCGTCCGAGACGCCGGCGAAGCGCAGCCCGGGGTTGCGCCAAACGCCGCGGGCCGCCTCGGGGCGCTCGGGGTGGGGCGTGTCGCGGGCCGCGCGCACGAGGACCGCGAGGGCGTCGGCGGACGACCGCCCGCGCACGGCTTCTTCCAGCGCCGGCGTCGCCGCGAACGCGAGGCGACGCAGCAGGTGCCGTCGCTCCGCGGCCGCGAGCGCGCCGCCGGTGGCGGGTCTCTGCGTGCGCGTCATGAATCCTCCCGGGCGCTCCGTTCGGCCCGCACCGGCATCGCAGGGTCGCGACGGGCAGCGTCGAGACGTCCGTCCCTCGAGAGATGAACGATGCCGCGTCGCAGGCGTTGCCCGGCAAATGAGCATAGTGCCCGCTGCGCCGGTGAGGTGCCGGCGGTTTCCTGAAGAGTTTCTTAAGTCCGGGTGCGGGGTCGCTTCAAAGTGGTTTCAGACGGATCGAAGCGCACCCTGGTCTGCGCTGGGATGCGTCGAGGAACGTTGCGCGCCGGGTTGCGAGCGGTAGCAGCCTCGCAGAATCCCGACCGCCAGCAGGAGCGGGCCCGGGCTGCAGAACCAGCGGGCGGATGACGTGTCGCCCGTCAGTCGACGACGGCCAGGGCCATCAGGCCGGCGTCGTCGCGCGTGCCGTAGGCGAGGACGATGTGCTGCCGGCCGTCGACGAGGAACGTCATCGGCGTCCCGGTCGGCGGCCGGTCGAGCTCCACCGAGTGGACGATGGCGCCGGTGGCCTTGTCGTAGGCGTTCAGCACGGGCGGCGGCTCGCCTTCGGGGCGTTCCGTGGTGGAGCCGCCGAAGTCGAGGTCGGGCGCCTCCGTGCCCCGCAGGCCGAGGAAGAGCAGAGTCCGGGTCAGCAGCGGTCCGGTGTAGGAGCCGCCGCCGAGGGGGCCGGGGTCGGGGAGGCCGAGGTCCACCACCCGCCGGCGCGGCCCGTCTCCCAGCGGCACCATCCATTCCCGCGTCCCCGCGTTCAGGTTGAAGGCGCTGAGCCGCGAGTAGGGTCCCTTGAACAGCGGGAGCCCCTGGGGGCCGCGCAGTCTCAGTCCCCCTCCGCGCACGTACCGGAAGTCGGATCGGTTCGGATCCGGCTCGATGAGGGCGATGGCGTGCGGGCGCGTATGGGACGGGATGTACAGCCAGCCCGTCACCGGATCGACCGCGGCTCCCGGCCAGTTGGCGCCGCCGCCCGCCCCGGGCATCAGGATCGTGCCCCGCGTCTCGTCCGTGACGAGGGTGGGCGGCTCGAAGATCGGTCCGTAGGCGAAGCCGTTCAGGATCTCGATCGCCTCGGCGCGCAGCGCGGGCGAGAAGTCGATGAGGTCGTCGATCGTCACCCCCTGCCGATCGAAGGCGGGCGGCTTCGTCGGATGCGGCTGGGTCGGCGCGTACCACTCCCCGGGCACGTCGCCGGGCGGAACGGGGCGTTCCTCGATGGGCCAGACGGGCTCGCCCGTCACGCGGTCGAAGACGTAGGTGTAGGCCTGCTTGGTCACGACCGCCACCGCCTTGATCGGGCGTCCCTCGACCACGAGGTCGACCAGCAGGGGGGCCGCGGTCGCGTCGTAGTCCCAGAGTCCGTGGTGCACGAACTGGAAGTGCCACACGCGCTCGCCGGTGCGCGCGTCGAGGCAGACGATGCTCTCGGCGAACAGGTTGTCGCCGGGCCGGTGGCCGC
>JAPOYG010000648.1:31953-44153 GCA_026706755.1 Acidobacteriota bacterium | reverse complement strand
CGGCGTCGTCCGGACGCGCCTTCCAGAAGGCGTTCAGCCAGATCTTGGTCATCGAGTAGACGGTCAGCAGACCCACCGTCAACGCCACGCCCGCGATGACGAACTCGTCGCTCTCGATCGAGGCCTGGATGAGCAGCAGCTTCGCCCAGAAGCCGGAGAGCGGCGGGAAGCCGGCCAGCGAGAACGCCGGCACGAAGAACAGCGCCGCGAGGAGCGGCTTGTCGCGGTAGAGCCCGCCGAGGCTCTCGAGGCGGGTCGAGCCGCCCAGCCGCTGGACGGCGCCGGATACGAAGAAGAGGTTCGCCTTCACGATGATGTGGTGGATGACGTAGAAGATGCCGCCCAGCAGCCCGAACGTCGTGAAGAGCGCGAGACCCAGGATCATGTAGCCGATCTGGCTGATGATGTGGAACGACAGGATGCGCCGCAGCTCGTTCTGGGCCGCCGCGCCGAGAACGCCGGTGACCATGGTCAGGCCCGCCACCCACAGCAGCAGCTCGTGCGTGTAGCCGACGTCGTGCCGGAAGATCAGCGTGAAGAAGCGTATCAGCGCGTAGACGCCTACCTTCGTCAGCAGGCCGGAGAAGACGGCCGAGACCGCGGTCTGCGGCGTGTGGTAGCTGGCCGGAAGCCAGAAGAAGAGCGGGAAGACCGCGGACTTCAGACCGAACGCGACGATGAACACCATCGCCACCAGGGTGAGCAGCCCCTGGTCTTCCACTTCCTGCACCCGCAGGTGCAGGTCGGCCATGTTGAGCGTGCCGGTCAATCCATACAGGAGGCCGATGCCGCTCAGCAGGAGCGTCGTCGCGATCAGGCTGAGGGCGGCGTAGCGCACCGCCCCGTCCAGTTGCGCGGGCGTTCCTCCCAGCGCCAGCAGGCCCAGCGAGGCGATCAGCATGACCTCGAACCAGACGTAGAGATTGAAGACGTCCCCTGCCAGGAACGCGCCGCACACGCCCGCCAGCAGAGCATGCAGCAACGGATGCAGAGCACCGGAGATCGGTCCGCGCCGCGTGTCGCCGAAGGCGTAGATCACGGTGGCGAGCCCGATCAGGGCCGAGACCGCAACCATCGCCGCGCTCAGGTGATCCGCCACCAGCGTGATTCCGTAGGGTGCGGGCCAACGGCCGATCTGGACGGACGCGATGCCCTCTCGCCACACGCTCGCGAGCAGGCCCGCGGCCGCGGCCGACAGGCCGAGGGCTCCGGCCAGGCTCACGGCCCGTTGCGTCCTCCCGCTTCCGCGGCCCGCAAAGCCGACCACGGCCGCGGCCAGCGGGATCACGATCGGAGCGACCAGCAGCCAGCTCAATCGACCGCCCTCTCCCGCGCTTCGTCCCCGGCGCCCTCCGGCGAGGGCTCCGCGGCCCGCATGCGGTCGGTGTCCACGGTCTCCAGTTCCTGGAAGGTCCGGAAGGCAAGCACGAGCGCGAAGGTGAGCAGGCTGAAGGAGATGACGATCGCGGTCAGCATCAGCGCCTGCGGCACGGCGTTCGAGACGTCGGAGAGGGGCTGGGACTCGCCGGCCGCAATCAGCGGCGGCCGGGCGCGCGTCATGCCTCCGCTGGCGAAGATCACCAGGTTGGCGGCGTGGGAGAGCAGCGCCAGCCCGAAGATGAAGCGCACGAAGTTGCGGCTGAGCATCAGGTAGACGGTTGCCGCCATCAGGACGCCGACGAGCACGGAGATGATGGGTTCCATCCGCCTACTGTTCCTTGATGCGGATGACGAAGGTCATCACGACGCCGATGACGACGAGGTAGACCCCGACGTCGAACATCACCGGCGTGCCTATCTTCAGCCCGGCCAGGGTTCCCCACTGGCCGGTCAGGAACGGGGCGGCGCCCCGGATCGATCCGATGAAGCCCGACGCGATGGCGACGGCCAGTCCGACCGCGCCGACCGCGCGGGGATCCACGCGCAGTATTCCGCGGGTGGCCTGCGGGCCGAAGACGAACGCGTACAGGCTGAGGGCAATCGACGCGACCAGCCCGCCGACGAAGCCGCCGCCGGGTTGCTCGTGGCCCCTGAGCAGCAGGAAGACGGAGAAGATGAGGATCAAGGGGACCAGTCGGCGAGTGGTCTCCCGCAGGATCACGGTGTCCATGATCCCCCCCGGGCCCGGAAGGGGAGCGTCCTTGCGCCGCCGGGGTCCCGGCAGCAGCATGGCGAAGACCGCCGCGCCCGCGATGGCGAGCACCGTGATCTCCCCCATGGTGTCGAGGGCCCGGAAGTCGACCAGGATCACGTTGACGATGTTCCGGCCCTGCCCGCCGGGCACGGCGGTGCGCTCGAAGTACTCCTGGAGATCCGGTTGGGGAGGGGACGCCGTCACGGCGAGCATGAGCAGGGTGACGCCGATTCCGACCGTGACCGCGACGAAGGCGTTGCCCAGGCGTGCGGGGCCCGAGGGCCAGACCTCGTTGCTGAAGTTCGGAAGCTTCAGCAGGACGATCGCGACGATCACCGTGACGAGCGTCTCGACGGTCAACTGCGTCATCGCGACGTCCGGCGCCCCGAAGAGAAGGAAGATGAGAGCCGTGCTGACCCCCACCACGCCGAGCGCGCAGATGCAGAGCAGTCGGGAGCGGGAGCGGATGATGACGATCGACGCCGCGGCGACGAGGGCGGCGAGCGACCACTCCAGTAATGCCGCCTCCGTCCACCGCACCGGCCCGGGGAACACGTCCTTGATCCAGAGCGTCACGGCCAGGCTCAGCCCGAGCGTGGCGAACACGATCAGCAGGTAGTGGCGCTGGACGCCGGATTGCAGTCGCCGGGTCTGCCAGACCGCGGCGCCGGCAATCCCGTCCATGGCGGCGTCGTACGCCCGGTCGCCGCTGAGCGGGATCCATCGCCTTAGGCCGGCGAGCGCTTCCGCAACCGCCCCTCGCATCCGGAATCCCAGCCCCGCCACGCCCAGCGTCGCGAGCGTCAGCGCCAATGCCTCGCCCGTGCTGTGCCAGGGAGCGTGCCCGGGGTCGCTAACCAGGGCCTGCCCCAGGACGGCCGTCTCCGCGGGCACGAGCAGGCGCAGGAACGGGAACTCCGGGGCCAGCCCCCAGTAGATGCCGAGCGCGCCGAGCACGACGGGGCCGCACCAGAGCGCCCAATGGCCTTCCCGCCCCGGCTTGGGGTACTCGGGGCGCGGGCCGAGGAACGGCTGGCACGCCAGGACTATCGCGATGGTCGCGACGGGGGCGGCGGCGAGGAAGGCCGCCCACGGAAGCCAGGCGGGGGTGTCGGGTGCGAAGCCGACGGTGTACAGGAGCTCCTTGCCGAGGAACCCCACCGAGTACGGCACCCCGGCCATCGAGACGGACGCGGCGACCGCGGCCGCGAACGTGACCGGCATGGCTCTCCACAGGCCCCCGAGCCGCGCCAGGTCGCGGGTGCCGGTGGCCTTCTCGATCGTCCCCGCCACCAGGAACAGGGCCGCCTTGTAGAGCGCGTGCGCGACCAGGAACGCGAGCGCGGCCAGGACGCCCCGCGACACCTCGCCCGGCCCCGGGACCGGCGACGACCCGAGGAACAGGACGCAGGTGCCGAGCGCCATGACCGTCGTGTAGGCCAGGACCTGCTTCAGGTCGGACCTGCCCAGCGACACGAACGCCGCGTAGACGGCCGTCACCGCTCCCACCACCGTCAGCGTCTCCATCCAGAGCTGGGTGCCGCCGAGGAGCGGAGTCAGACGCGTCAGCAGGAAGACGCCGGCCTTGACCATCGTCGCCGAGTGCAGGTAGGCCGAGACGGGCGTCGGAGCCGCCATCGCGTTCGGCAGCCAGAAGTGGAACGGGAACTGCGCCGACTTGGTGAAGGCCCCGAGCAGCACCAGCACGACGATCGCCGTGTACCGGGGGTGATCGGCGAAGGTCGCCGGGTCGGAGGCCAGCATCTCGCGCAGGCTGAACGTGCCGGCGGCCTGGCCCAGGACGACGAAGCCGGCCAGCATCGCCAGGGCGCCCGCGCCGGTCACGAGCAGTCCCTGGAGCGCCGCGCGCCGGGCCGTGGCGTTCTCGTGCGAGTAGCCGATGAGCAGGAACGAGGTGATGGTGGTGAGTTCCCAGAAGACGAAGAGCGCGATGAGGTTGTCGGCCAGCACCAGGCCGAGCATCGCCAGCATGAAGCTGACGAGGAAGAGCGTGAACCGGCCGCGTTGCGGGTATCCCCGCATGTAGACGCCGGCGAACAGGAAGACGAAGGCGCCGATGCCCGTGATCAGCAGCGCGAACAGCAGGCTCAGGCCATCGACCACGAAGTCGAGGTCGATGCCCAGTTGCGGCAGCCACGCCAGCTCCCAGACGAGGATCTCGCCAGCGGAGACGGCCGGGATCATCGTGCAGAACCACACGAAGAGCAGGGCGGGCAGGGCTACGGCGAGACGCACGTAGGGCGGGCCGGTCACGCGCCATCCCTCGAGCGGCCGACGCGTTCACCGTCTTGCGCGGACGGCGCCCCGGCGCGCCGGGCCCCGAGCGCGGCGCCGGCGCGCGCCATCAGGGCCCGGCGAGCTCGGGAAGGGAGGGTCGCCCCGCGGGTCGTCCTGCGGGCGCCGTCGGGAGCCGCCACCGTCGGGTACACTCGTACAGGATACCGGCTGCGTCCGGGCCCGGCGCAAGGAGGCTGCGCGGAGGCCGGGAGCCCCGCGAGCGCGTCCTGCTGGCGGCGCAGCCGCCGGGGCCGCGGCCTCGACCAGCGGGAGGAACTGGCATGACGCTCGAGTCCGACCTCGTCGCGACCGCGCAAACTCTCGTTCGCAAGCCCGTGTCGGATGTCTTCGACGCATTCGCGAACGCCGAGTCCATGAGCAGGTTCTGGTTCACCCGGCGTGACGATGGCTTGCGCGCAGGCGAAACGGTGGCCTGGTATCTCGGTCCGGAGCCCGATGCGCTACGCACCGACATACGGGTCACGTCGCTCGAGCGACCCAACCTGATCGTCATGGAATGGGAGAACGCGGGCGGCTTCACCACGGTGACGTGGACGTTCGAGGAGAAGGGGCCGAACACCACCCTTCTCCGTGTCGAGGAGACCGGCTACTCCGCCGATCCGGAGACCAACCTCGCGGCCGTGCGCGATTCGATCGGCGGCTTCAACCAGGTCATCATCGCGGCGAAGGCCTGGCTCGAGCATCGCGCGCCCATCAACGTAATCGCGGACCACGCCGGGGATTGACCGCGCGGCCAGCACGGCGGCTCACCTCGTGCAGGCCCTACGCGTTCCCCGCGTCACTCCTCTTCCTCCACGTAGCGCTTGAACAGCGCGCTCGTGTCCGCGTAGAGCAGCGTCACCTTCGGTTCTCCCTGACGATTTGCGTCATGCTGCCACCGTCCCGAAGCCGTGCCTTGGGCTTGGTCTTCTTGAGCCGGCGCCCGCTCCAGGCGATCGTCGGGGCTTCCGTCGGGTCGCTCGCGTCCGGCTCCGGGACAAGGCGCGCCACCCGCTTCCGTCCGTCTGTCAAGAGAAGGGTCGTGCCGCTCCTGACCTCGTCCAGGTAGGTGCTCAGGTTCCCTTCCAGTTCCTGGATGGCGATGCGTCGCTCTCGCACCCTCTCGTCCTCCCGTGGCCTCTACTGTAGCCGCAGTTCCCAATCACCCCGGCGGCCGTCAGTCCTGCGGCAGCGCGAAGACCTGCAGGACGGAACCGGAACCCGGCGGCCGCTGCATGGTCTCGGGGAACGCGATGCGCGCGTTGCGCCAGGCGAGGCTCCAGCCGGGGCCGGACGGGATTGCGACGTACTGGCGGCCGTCGACCGCGTAGGTGATGGGGAAGCCGTCGGTCGCCGTCGGCGTGCGCGTGCGCCACAGCTCGGTGCCGTCGCGGGCGTCGAAGGCGTACATGTGGCGGTCGATGTCGCCGACGAAGACCAGCCCGCCCCCGGTGGTGAGGACCGCGGTCCCGTACTGCCAGCGGCTGCGCCGGCGCCACAGGAGCTCACCCGTGCGGCTGTCCATCGCCACGAAGTCGCCCAACTGCTCGGGGCTCTGCGGATGCACCGTGAAGCGGCGGTCGTTGGGGCCGACCCCGCCCCCGCCGAGCTCGGGCGGGGGCATCGCGCCGAAGATGGAGTGCGCGCAGCCCGGCGTCAGCGGGACGTAGAATGCCTCCGTCTCCGGGTGGTAGGCCATCGCCCACAGGTTCTTCAGGCCCCCGGGCCCCGGGCAGTAGTCCACCGGCACGTCGATCTGCGGGATGCGCTCGGGGACCAGGATGCCCTGTCCGCTCACCGGGTGGATGTCGACGATGTCCTGGTAGCCGAGGTCGAACGCGTTCCGGAACGCCCCGGTGCGCGGATCGAGCTCCCACAGGACGCCGATCTTGCCCATCTTGAAGAGCGACAGCCCGTCGCCCCGGTCGACGAGGACGATCTCGAACACCTCGTCGAGGTCGTGCGTCTCGGCGGGGATGTGCTGGAAGTACCAGCGGATCTCGCCGGTGTCGGGGTCGAGGGCCAGCGTGGAGTTCGTGTACAGCGCCGCGCCCTCGGTGCCGCGCTGCACGATCGCCCACGGCTTGGCCTGGGCGGTGGACCAGTAGATGAGGTTCGTTTCGGGGTCGTAGCTGCCCGGGATCCAGGCGTCGGCGCCGGCGCGCCAGGTGAGCGGCAGGTCGCCCCAGGTGTCGCCCCCCGGCTCGCCGGGGCGGGCGACGGTCGACGTGCGCCACAGCTCGGCGCCGGTCTCGGAATCGTGGGCGGAGATGAAGCAGATGTCGTTCTTGTAGCGCTCGCACCCGGTCATGCCCGCCACCACCATGCCCTGCACGACGATCGGCCCGCTGGTGTAGCGGTAGCCGAGCTCGCTGTCGGCCACCTGGTGCTCCCAGACGAGCTCGCCCGTCCGCGCGTCGAGCGCGATCAGCTCCGCCCGGCTCGTGCCGGCGAAGATCCTGTCGCCGTAGATGGCGATGCTGCGCCGCGCCATGCCGGGCCGGCGGTTGATGGGCAGGTCCTCGTCCGCGGGGACCGCCCGCCGGCGCGCGTGCTCCCAGAGGAAGTCGCCGGTGGCCGCGTCGAGCGCCTGCACGCCGCTCCGGCTGGGCACGTACATGACGCCGTCGTGCACAAGGGGGGTCACCTCGTCCGTGCCGGGCTGCATCGCCCACGACCAGACGAGCTGCAGATCGTCGACGTTCTCGCGGTCGATCTGGTCGAGCGGGCTGTAGCCCTGGCCGTCGAGCGTCCGCCGCCAGTTGAGCCAGTCGCCGGGGTCCGGGTCGAGGAGCTCCTCCGTCGTGACGGGCTCGAAGTCCGCAATCTGCGCCCGCGCGGCGGGAGCGAGCGTCCCGGACAGCAGCATCGAGAGGAGCGCGGCGAGCGTCATGCGTGTCATTGCGTGTATCCCCACTCCGCGTGGTCCCGCGACCAGGCGGTCGGCCGGGGCGGGCGCGGGTACGGGTCGGCCGCCCGCGAGAGTCGTGGCCTTCGAATCCCCGCGGCCGCTGCGGCGTTGATTGGCGGAGGGACAGGGATTCGAACCCTGGAGCGGGTTTCCCCGCCAACGGTTTTCAAGACCGCCGCCTTCAACCACTCGGCCATCCCTCCGATGTCGTTCCGGCTCACCGCCGCGGCTCGATGACCTCCAGCCCGCGCATGTAGGGGCGCAGGGCCTTCGGGATGACGACGGAGCCGTCGCGCTGCTGTCCGTTCTCGAGGATCGCGATGAGCGCGCGGCCGACGGCGACGCCCGAGCCGTTCAGCGTGTGGACGAACTCCGGCTTGCCCTTGCCCGCCTCGCGCCGGAAGCGGATGCGGGCGCGGCGGGCCTGGAAGGCCTCCGTGTTGCTGCACGAGGAGATCTCGCGGTAGGCCTGCTGGCCGGGCAGCCACACCTCGATATCGTAGGTCTTGGCCGCCGCGAAGCCCATGTCGCCGGTGCAGAGCGTAACCGTGCGGTAGGGGAGCTCCAGGCGCCGGAGCACGGTCTCCGCGTGGCCGGTCAGCTCCTCCAGCACGTCGTAGGACTGCTCGGGCGCGGCGTAGGCCACCAGCTCCACCTTGTCGAACTGGTGCTGGCGGATGAGGCCGCGGACGTCCTTGCCGTGCGAGCCCGCCTCGCTCCGGAAGCAGGGCGTGTAGGCGGCGTAGCGGATCGGCAGCGCGGCACCGTCCACGATCTCCTCGCGGTGCAGGTTGCAGAGCGGGACCTCGGCCGTCGGGATGAGATAGAGGTCCCAGTCGCCCGCCACCTTGAAGAGGTCCGCCTCGAACTTCGGCAGGTTGCCGGTGCCGACGAGCGCGTCCGAGCGCACCAGGAACGGCGGCTCGACCTCCGTGTAGCCGTGCTCGCCGGTATGCAGGTCGAGCATGAAGTCGATGAGGGCGCGGCTGAGGCGGGCGCCCGCCCCGGCGAGCACGGCGAAGCGCGCGCCGGCAATCTTGCTGGCCCGCTCGAAGTCCAGGATGCCCAGCGCCGGCCCGATGTCCCAGTGCGCGCGCGGCTCGAAGTCGAACGCGGGCGGCTCGCCGTGGCGGCGCACCTCGGGGTTGTCGGCGTCGGAGGTCCCGACGGGGACGCTCGCGTGCGGGAGGTTCGGGAGCGTGAGGGCCAGCCGGTCGCGCTCGGCCTCCACCTCCGCGAGCTTGGCCTCGTGCTCCTTGATGCGCGCGCCGTGGGCCTGGCCCTCGGCCATCAGCGCCGCCACGTCCTCCCCGCCGGTCCCGCCGCCGTTGCCGCCGCCCCCGCGGCCACCGCCGGCCTTGCGGGCGCGGGCGATGCGCTCGCCGATCTCCTTCCGCGCCCGGCGCGTCCGTTCCAGCACCGGGAGGAGCGTGCGGCGCTCGGCGTCGAGGCGGACCAGCTCCGTGAGCGCGCCGGCCGTCCCCGGGCCGCGCGTTTCGAGGCCGGCGCGGACGTCGTCGAGGCGTTCGCGAAGCAGGGTGGGATCAAGCATCGGTGACCTGAATGATACGATTGCCCGCCGTATGCCGACGAACGGCGATGTAATGACGGCCGTCATCCCGGCCGCCGGCCTCGGTACGCGGATGCTCCCGGCCACGAAGTCGATTCCCAAGGAGCTCCTGCCCCTCGTCGACCGCCCCATCGTGCAGTACGGGGTGGAGGAGGCCGTGCGCTCGGGCGTCCGCCGCGTCGCGCTCGTCACCAACCCCGGCAACACGCTGAGCGCGTCGCACTTCGCGCCGCACCCGGCGCTCGAGCGGGCCCTCGCCGAGAGCGGCCGCACGGAGGCGCTCGCCGCCATGCGCGCGCTGGCCGCGCTGGCCGAGGTGACGACCGTCCACCAGGAGGCGCCCCTCGGGCTCGGGCACGCCGTGCTCTGCGGCCGGCGCGTGGTGGGCGACGCGCCGTTCGCGGTAATGCTGCCCGACGACGTCATCGACGCCGAGCCGCCGGCGCTCGGGCGGATGATCGACGTCTTCATCGAGGTCGGCGGTCCGGTGGTCCTGGTCGAGCGCGTTCCGCATTCCGTCGTCCATCGCTACGGGGTCATCGCCGCCGAGCCGCTGGGCGGCGGCGTCCATCGCGTCACCGACCTCGTCGAGAAGCCGGCGCCGGACGAGGCGCCTTCCGACCTCGCCATCGTCGGCCGCTACGTCCTGACCCCCGATACGTTCGCCGCCCTCGAAGCGACCGGCACCGGCGCCGGGGGGGAGATTCAGCTCACCGACGGCCTGCGGCGGCTGCTGCGGCAGCGTCCCGTCTACGCCTGGGAGCTCGAGGGGAAGCGCCTCGACGCCGGCACGCCCGCCGGCTACCTGGAGGCGACGATCCACTTCGCGCTGAAGCGCCCGGACCTCGCCCCCGTGATCGAGGAAGCGCTGGGCGCCGCGCGGGGCGTCGCCGGCCGCTGACCTGCCGCTCGGCGGGACGGGTGGGCCGGCCCCTAGCCGGGGGCCGACGACGAGGCGGACGACGAACCCGAGCCGCCCGGCTTCGCGCCGCTGCCCGAGCCGGACGAGGCGCCCGCCCCGGACGGCTTGCTCTCCGAGCCGGACTTCGGGCCGTCTCCGGACTTGCCGTCCGCGGACGACCTGCTCTCGCCGGACGGCTTCGCGTCCGACCCGTTCGCCGCCCCCGCATCCTTTCCGGCCTCGCCCCCGCCCTCGGCCGGCTTCCCGTCGCCCGGCTTGCGCGCGTAGTCGGTGACGTACCAGCCGGTGCCCTTGAACTGGATGGCCGGCGGCGACAGCAGCTTGCGGATGGGGCCGTCGCACTCCGGGCACGTCGTGAGCGGCGGGTCCGAGAACTTGCGGATGCGCTCGAAGCGGTGCCCGCAGTCGTCGCACTCGTACTCGTAGAGCGGCATTCTTCCCTCGCCTCGCTCGCGTCCCGGTGATTGCGGCCGTCCTGCGTCGCGGTCCGTCCGGACGCGCTGCCGGATCGGGCTCCCCGCGCGCGGTCCCCAACCGCCCATCGTACCGGCCGGGGGTTGCGCCGTCAACGGCGGGCCCTCGTCGCAGGACCGGCCGCGGCGGGCGAGGCACCTATTCCAGCAGGGCGCCGTCGCCGACCAGGAGGGCGCGGTGCATCCAGAAGGGCAGGGCGCCCTGGCCCAGCAGGCGGTCGTGGAAGCGGCGCAGCTCGAAGCCGTCGCCCTCGGCCGCCTCGCAGTCGGCGCGGAGCTTCAGCAGCATCTGCTTGCCCAGGGAGTAGAGGACGTAGCCGGGGTCGAAGGTGCCGCGCTCGGCCTCCTGGCGCGCGCTGCCCTCCTCCAGGTAGGCCTCGTCGCGGAAGAAGCGCACGCCCTGCTCCACGGAGAGGTCCTCCGTGTGCAGGCGGATGCCGACGATGGTGCGGGCCAGGCGGATGAGCGCCTCGGCGAGCTGGCCCAGGCGGATCTCGGTGTCCTTGCGCTGGAAGCCCTGCTCGATCATCACGTGCTCGGCGTAGTGGGCCCAGCCCTCGACGAACGACGTCGGGGCGAACAGCACCGACTTCCGGAGCGGCGACGCCACCCCGCGCAGGTGCTCGAACTGCAGGAAGTGCCCCGGATAGACCTCGTGCATCGACATCGACCAGAGCGTGGCAAAGCTGAAGTCGCGCAGGTGCTCCTCCTGCCGCTCGGCCGGCCACGACGGGTCGACGTTCGTGACGTAGTAGCGTGCCGGCATCCGCGTCGCCTCGAACGGCCCCGCCGTCCACAGGCTGGCGAACGTCCAGCGGTAGAAGTCGGGGGTCGGCCCAACCCGGACGTCGGCATGCTCCGGCAGGGTGACCAGGCGCTTGCGGCGGAGGAAGGCCAGCAGCTCCTGCACCTGCCCCTCGACGGTCGGGATGAGCTCGGCGGGGGCGGGGTGCTTCTCCTTGATCTTCCGCCACGCGGCGGCCGCATCGCCCGACCGCTCGCCCGCCAGCCGCCGGAACTCCTCCTGCGTCGCCCGAAGCTCCCGGAGCGCGATCTGCGTCAGGCGCTCGGCCGGCAGGTCGATCCCCTCGTCGAGGCGCAGCTTCTCCGCGAAGCGCTCCGGCCCGAGTCGAAAGGAAGCCCGGCTGCGCGGCGCCAGCTCGTCGCGGAGGTGGCCGATGTAGGACCGCAGAGCGTCGATGGCGTCGGTCGAGGCGTCGGCCAGGTCGCCCAGCAGGTGCATGTCCTCGAGGTCGCGGAAGGCGCGCGGCAGGTCGCGCTCGACGAACCGCAGCAGGCCCTCGAACGACTCGATGCCCACGCGGACGAAGAGCCCCGGGGGGTCCGTCACGTTCTGCCGCGCCGCCTCGAGCAGCCGCGGCGTCTGGCGCAGCTTCGACCCGATGCGCCGCGCCCGCTCCGTGATGTCGGCGTAGGGGAAGAGGACCTGCGAGGTCAGGCTGCCGGCCAGCGTGTCGGCGTAGGAGAGAGGATTCCGCTCCCACTCGCGGGCCTGCTCGAGGGCGAAGAGCCGGCTGCGGATGCGGTCGGCCAGCATCCGCTGCTCGAGGCCCTCCTCGCGGGTCAGGCCCGACGGTTCGATGCCGTCGAGCCGCCGCGCCCAGCCCCCGAGGTCGCGAATGCGCGCCTCGATGGCGGAGCGGCTGAAGTCCTCCAGCAGGTCGTCGTGCAGGTGAACGCCGTCGGCGGCCGCTTCCGTGGGGCAGGTCTCGTGGAGGTAGGCGAGGTACTCGTCAGCGAAGTGCGCGAGCGGCTCGGATATCTGCGACTGGTGTCTCGTTGTCGACCGGCGCATGGTGGAGTCTCATCGACGACCACAACCGGGTTCCTCCCGCGAAGGAACCCCAACCACTTGATAGTACAATAGCCGC
>JAPOYG010000648.1:6208-31839 GCA_026706755.1 Acidobacteriota bacterium | reverse complement strand
CCCGGCCCGTGCTGCTCAATCCCGGCACCCTCTACGTCGTTGCGACGCCCATCGGCAACCTGGAGGACGTGACCTACCGGGCGGTCCGCGTGCTGGGGAGCGTCGACCTCATCGCGGCCGAGGACACCCGCCACGCGGCGAAGCTGCTCGCCCGCTACGAGGTGACCACGCCCCGCACGAGCCTCCACGAGCACAACGAGGCCGAGAAGACCGGCCGCCTGCTGGTGCGGCTGGCGCGCGGCGAGACGATCGCCCTCGTCAGCGACGCCGGAACGCCGCTCGTCTCCGACCCCGGGGCGCGCCTGGTGCGCGCGGCGCGCGAGCGCGGCCTGCGGGTGGAGGCCGTCCCGGGGCCGAGCGCCGTCCTGGCCGCGCTGGTGAGCTCCGGCCTCGCCGGCGGCTCGTTCACGTTCGGCGGCTTCCCGCCCTTCCGCTCGTCCGCCCGGACGCGCTGGTTCGCGGGGCTGGCGCGCGAGGCGCGGCCGTTCGTCTTCTTCGAGGCGCCGCACCGCATCGACGCGTCGCTCCGCGACCTCGAGGCCGCGGCGGGCGACCGCACCATCGCCGTCTGCCGCGAGCTGACGAAGCGGCACGAGGAAACGGTGGCCGGCCCGGTCAGCGACGTGCGCGCGCGCCTTTCGAAGCCGCGGGGGGAGTTCACGGTGGTCGTCGAGGCAACTCCGGAGGTCGAGCGGGCGCGGGCCACGACGGCGGAGCGGGCCGCGGCGACGGCACCGGCCGGCGAGCAGGCTGCGGCGGCCCTCACCGCCGAGGTCGGCCGGCTGCTCGAGCTGGGGGTCACCCGGACGGCCGCCGTGCGCGCCGTCGCCGCCCGCTTCGGCGTCCCGCGGAGCGAGGTCTACCAGGCCGGGCTGCTGGCAGAGCCGCAGAGCGGCGGCGGAACCGCGTCGCGGGGCGGCGATTCGAGCGCTGCCTCGACGCGACGATGGACGGAAACACGGCGAGGCGGCGATTGACCATGTCCCCCCGGCACGTGATCGTCCTCGCGGCGGGCAAGGGCACGCGCATGCGGACGGCGCGGCCGAAGGTGCTGCACCGCATCGGCGGGCATCCGCTGGTGGGGCACGTCCTCGACGCGGCGGCCCCGCTCCGCGCGGTGACCACCATCGTCATCGTCGGCCACCAGGCGGAGGCGGTCGAGGCCGCGGTGGGCGCCCTGGGTCACCCGCGGCTGCGCTTCGTGCGCCAGGAGCCGCAGGCGGGCACCGCCCATGCGCTGCTGCAGGCGGAGCGTGCGCTGGCCGGCGCCCGCGGGACGCTCGTCGTGCTGTCGGGTGACGCGCCGCTCGTGCGGCCCGCCACGCTGGCGCAGCTCGTCGAGCACCACGAGGCACGGCGCGCCGCGGCCACCGTCGTCACTGCGATGCTGGAGCGGCCATACGGCTACGGGCGCGTCGTGCGCCTCGACGGCGCGCTGGTCCGCGTCGTCGAGGAAGCCGACGCCTCCCCCGAGCAGCGGCGCATCCGGGAGGTCAACGCGGGCATCTACGCCTTCGACCTCGCGCCCCTGTTCGGCGCCCTCCACGCCGTTCCCGAGGCCGGGCCGAAGCACGAGCGCTATCTCCCGGCCATCCTCTCCCGCTACCGGCGGCGCGGCCTGACCGTGGAGACCGTCACCGCCCCGGACGCCCGCGAGGTGCGCGGCGTCAACAGCCAGGCCGAGCTGGCGGAGCTGGGCAGCGTCATGCGACAAGCCAAGAACGAGGAACTGATGGCCTCGGGCGTCACCATCGAGGACCCCGCCACCACCTACATCGACCGCGACGTCGTCGTCGGCCCCGACACCGTCATCCACCCCGGGGTTACGCTGGAGGGACGCACCGTCGTCGGCGCGCGGTGCGAGCTCCGGAGCGGCGTGCGCATCACCGACTCGACCCTGGGGGACGACGTCGTCGTGAACGACTGCTCCGTCGTCGTCCGCTCCGAGGTGGCCGCGGGGGCGCGCGTCGGGCCGTTCGCGCACCTCCGCCCCGAGTCGACGCTCGGCGCGGGGGCGCGGGTCGGGGCGTTCGTGGAGGTGAAGAAGTCGACCCTCGGCGACGGGGCGAAGGCCAACCACCTGAGCTACCTCGGCGACGCCACGCTCGAGGCCGGCGTCAACGTCGGCGCGGGCACCATCACCTGCAACTACGACGGCGAGGCCAAGCACCCGACGAAGATCGAGGAAGGGGCCTTCATCGGGAGCGGTACGGAGCTCGTGGCCCCCGTCACGGTCGGGCGCGGCGCCTACGTGGCGGCCGGGTCGTGCATCACCGAGGACGTCCCCGCCGGCGCGCTCGGCGTGGCCCGCGGGCGGCAGGCGAACAAGGCAGGCTGGGCCGCGAAGCGCAACCGGCGCGCTCCGGAGACGGGCGCCGACTGAGGAAGGCGAACGCCATGTGCGGAATCATCGGCTATCTGGGCGCCAAGCCGGCCGTGCCGGTGCTCATCGACGGGCTGCGGCGCCTGGAGTACCGCGGCTACGACTCGGCCGGCATCGCCCTCGTCCGCGCCGGCGAGATCGAGGTGCGGCGCAGCGCCGGCAAGCTCGACCTGCTGGAGGAGGTCATCCGCGCCGAGCCGGTCGACGGCGAGTACGGCGTCGGCCACACGCGGTGGGCCACCCACGGCCGGCCCACGGAGGAGAACGCCCACCCGCACCGGGACTGCAGCGGCCGGCTGGTCGTCGTCCACAACGGAATCATCGAGAACTACCTGGAGCTGAAGCAGCGCCTGCAGCACGCCGGTCACCGGTTCCAGACCGAGACCGACACGGAGGTCATCGCGCACCTCGTGGAGGAGGAGTTCCGGCCCGAAGAAGACGGGGGCGGGCTCGAGGGCGCCGTGCGACGGGTCCTGGCCGAGCTCCGGGGCCTGTTCGGGATGGTCCTCGTGCACGCGGCGGACCCCGGCAAGGTGGTCGCGGTGCGCAACGGCCCGCCGCTGGTCGTGGGGGTCGGCGAGCGCGAGTTCCTGGTGGCCTCCGACGTGCCGGCCATCCTCAGCCACACGCGCGACGTCGTCTTTCTGGGCGACGAGGAGATGGCCGTCATCACCCGCGGCGGCGTCGCGTTCACCGACTTCGGCGGACGCGCCGTCTCCAAGGCCACGCAGCGCATCCTCTGGGATCCGGTGATGGCCGAGAAGGCCGGCTACAAGCACTTCATGCTGAAGGAGATCTTCGAGCAGCCGCGCGCGCTGCAGGAGACCGTCATCGGCCGGGTCTCGGCCGAGCGGGCCGGCGTCTACCTGGGCGAGCTGGAGATTCCGGACGCGGAGCTGCGCGCCATCGACCAGGTGCTCGTCCTGGCCTGCGGCACGTCGTGGCACGCCGGCCTCGTCGGCAAGTTCCTCATCGAGTCGCTGGCCCGCGTCCGCGTCGACGTCGACTACGCCTCCGAGTTCCGCCACCGCGACCCGCTGGTCGGCGAGCGCACCCTGGCCGTGGCCATCACGCAGTCCGGCGAGACGGCCGACACGCTGGCCGCGCTGCGCGAGGCGCGGGCCCGGAACGCGCGCACGGTCGCCATCTGCAACGTGGTGGGGAGCATGGCGACGCGCGAGGCCGAGGGCACCGTCTACACGCACGCAGGGCCCGAGATCGGGGTGGCCTCGACCAAGGCGTTCACGTCGCAGCTCGTCGCCCTCAACCTGCTGGCGCTCAGGCTCGGGCAGGCGCGCGGGACGCTGGCGGAGGGCGAGGCCCGACGCCTCATCGAGGCGCTCACGCAGCTCCCGGTGCTGGTCGAGCACGTGCTCCGGACCGATCCGCTCGTGCGGCGCATCGCCCGGCGCTTCTACCGGGCCGCGAACTTCCTCTATCTCGGGCGCGGCAGCCACTACCCGATCGCGCTCGAGGGCGCGCTCAAGCTGAAGGAGATCTCCTACATCCACGCCGAGGGCTACCCGGCCGGGGAGATGAAGCACGGGCCCATCGCCCTCATCGACGAGAACATGCCGGTCGTGGCCGTCATGCCGCGCGACGGCGTCTTCGCCAAGATGCGCTCGAACCTGCAGGAGGCCAAGGTGCGGGGGGCGTCGATGATCGTCCTGACCGACGCCGCCCCGGAGGAGCTCGACGAGCTGATCGAGCCCGGGCACGACTTCGTGGTCCCGGTGCCGCCGGCCCACCCCGCCGTGATGCCCATCCTGATGGGCGTCCCGCTGCAGCTCCTGGCCTACCACATCGGCGTGCTGCGCGGCTGCGACGTCGACCAGCCCCGCAACCTCGCCAAGAGCGTCACCGTCGAGTAGGCGCCGGGCAGGCGATGCGCTCCCTTCTCGACGACCTCAACCCCGAGCAGCGCGCCGCCGCCGCCCACGTCGACGGGCCGCTGCTCATCCTGGCCGGCGCCGGCTCGGGCAAGACGCGCGTCATCTGCCACCGGCTGGCGCACCTGATCAGCGAGGGTCACGCCGCCCCGCACCAGGTCCTGGCCGTCACCTTCACCAACAAGGCGGCGGGCGAGATGCGCAGCCGCGTCGAGGCCCTGGTCGGTGGAGGCGATGCCGGCGGGGGCGATGCCGGCGGGGGCAGTCCCGGGGGAGGCCAGTCCGGCGGGGGGAAGCCCGGCGCCGCCGACCTCCGCGCCCGGGGCGTCCTGCGGCGCATCTGGATGCAGACGTTCCACGCCCTGTGCGCGCGCCTGCTGCGCCGCGAGGGGCCGCGGGTGGGGCTGACGCGCGACTTCGTGATCTACGACACGGACGACCAGGTGCGGGTGGTGCGCGACGTGATGCGCGAGCTCGGCATCGACGACAAGGTGACGCGCCCCCGCAACGTGCTCGGGCGCATCAGCGACGCCAAGAACCGCATGGAGAGCGCCGCGGCGCTGCGGCAGGCGGCGCTCGGCCACGGGGAGGAGCAGCTCGCGCGCGTCTACGAGCGCTACGAGGAGGTGCTGGCGCGCAGCGGGGCGGTCGACTTCGACGACCTGCTGCTGAAGACGGTGGAGCTCTTCGACACGGTGGCCGACGTCTGCCGGAGCTACAGCGAGCGGTTCCGCTTCGTGATGGTCGACGAGTACCAGGACACCAACCGCCCGCAGTACCTGCTGGTGCGCCACCTCGCCTCCACCCACCGCAACGTCTGCGTGGTCGGCGACCCCGACCAGTCGATCTACCAGTGGCGCGGCGCCGACCTGCGCAACATCCTCGACTTCGAGGCGGACTTCCCCGACGCGACGGTCGTGCGCCTGGAGCGCAACTACCGCTCGACGCAGGTCATCCTGGACGCCGCCCACGGCGTCATCCGCCGCAACACCGAGCGGAAGGAGAAGCGCCTCTGGACCGATCGCGAGGGCGGCGACCGCATCGTCTGCCACCGCGCCGCCGACGAGCTGGCCGAGGCCGACTTCATCGTCCGGCGGCTGCTGGCCGGCCTCGCCGCCGGCGACGAGCCGCTCGCCGTGCTCTACCGCACCAACGCGCAGTCGCGGCCGATCGAGAGCGCGCTGGCCCGGGAGGGCGTGCCCTACCGCATCGTCGGCGGCGTCCGCTTCTACGAGCGCCGCGAGGTCAAGGACGCGCTGGCCTACCTGAAGCTGCTCCTCAATCCGGACGACGACGTCAGCCTGCGCCGGGTGATCAACGTCCCCGCCCGCGGCATCGGCCGCAAGGTGATGGAGCGCCTGGCAGGCCTGGGGGCCGACGCGGGGGCCGGCGCGGCGCGGTCCGCCGGACCGCTGCTCGAGGGGATGGACGAGCCGGCCGCGCCGGCTTCGCTCTGGGCCCGCGTCGTGCGGGCGACGGACGACGCGCTCCTGCCACCGCGCGCGGTCACCGTGCTGCGCCGGTTCCGGGCGATGCTGGAACCGTTGCGCGAAGCGGCGCGGACGGAAAGCGCCTCGGAGGTGCTCAAGCAGGTGCTCGTCGAGTCCGGCTACCTGCAGGCGCTGCGCGACGAGGCCAGCTCCGAGGCGCGCGACCGGATGGAGAACCTGGACGCGCTGGTGGCGGCGGCCGTCGACTACGAGGTCCGCGGCGAGGGGGACGACGACGACCGGACCGGCCTCGGCGGCTTCGTCGACCAGCAGTCGCTGCTGTCGGAGGCGGACGAGGAGGCGGGGGCGGAGGATGCGCGGGTCTGGCTGATGACGCTCCACGCCGCGAAGGGCCTGGAGTTCCCGCTGGTCGTGATGGCGGGGATGGAGGACGGCCTCTTCCCCCACTCCCGCTCGGAGGACGATGCCCGCGCCCTGGAGGAGGAGCGGCGGCTCTGCTACGTCGGGATGACGCGCGCCGAGTCGCGCCTCGTGCTCACCAGCGCGCGCCGCCGCCTCGTCTTCGGCGAGTACCAGAGCACGGAGCCGTCGCGCTTCCTCTTCGAGATCCCGCCCGACGCGGTCGAGGTGATCGAGCCGGACGAGCCTCCCGCGCCGTGGCGCACCGCGCGCGGAGACGGGGATGGCTGGCGCCCGAACCGCCGGCGGCGGCGCTGGGAGGACGCGCGGGAGCCCCGGACCGTCTTCGACCCGGCCGACGAGGACCAGTCCGAGGTGGGCATCTCGCGCGGCGCGCGGGTGCGGCACCCGATGTTCGGCCAGGGGACCGTGGCGGCCGTGGAGGCCCTGCCGCGCGGCGTGAAGCTGACCGTGCGCTTCGACGCGGTGGGGCGCAAGACGCTCATCGCGCCCCCCGCGAGGCTCGAGCGCATCTGAGCGCCGGGGCGGGGTGCAGCGGCCTGCCTTCGCCCGGCCCGTGCGGTAGAATCGGCCGCGTGAAGCATCTCGCCGTCTTCGCGCTTCTGCTCGCGTTCTGGATCGTCTGCTCCGGGTACTTCGACGCCCTGCACCTCGGCTTCGGCGTCCTCTGCGCCGCGCTCGTCGCCGCCTGGTCCGCCGACCTCCTCTTCCCGCTCGGGCCGTCCCCCGGCGGGTGGGTGACGGCCTGGCGGGGACTCGTCTACCTGCCCTGGCTGCTGTACGAGATCGTGCTCGCCAACCTCCACGTCGTCCACCTGGTCCTCAATCCCCGGGAGATGCGGCCGCAGATCGTGCGCTTCCGGCCGCGCCTCCGGAACGACCTGGCGCTGGTGCTGCTGGCCAACTCGATCACCCTGACCCCGGGCACGGTGACGATGGACATCGAGGACGGCGAGTTCTGGGTCCACGCGGTGAGCGACAAGGTCGCGCGGGATCTCCGCCAGGGCGACATGGAGCGCCGCATCGCCCACATCTTCCTGGAAGGGGACAACGGGACCCGCGCGGTCGCCGGCGCCAGCGGCACGCGCGAGAGGGACGTCTGATGCAGGCCTTCTTTGTCGGGGCGACGCTGGTCGTCCTGGCCGCGGTCGTCCCGTGCCTCTACCGCATCCTGCGCGGCCCCACGATCATCGACCGCATCATCGGCGTGAACGTGGTGGGGACCAAGACCATCGCGGTCATCGTGCTCGTCGGCTGCATCTTCGACCGCGTCGAGTTCTTCATCGACATCGCCATCGTCTACGCGCTCATCAGCTTCGTCGGGACGCTCGCCCTCTCGAAGTACTTCGAGCGCAAGGCGGTGCTGCAGCGCGAGGCGACGCGTTGACGGCGCTCGCCGTCGCCTTCGTCTCCGCGGGCGTGTTCTTCCTGGTAACGGGAGCGGCCGGTCTGATTCGCTTCCCGGACTTCTACACGCGGATGCACGCCAGCGGCAAGTGCGACACGCTGGGCGTGCTGCTGGTGCTGGTCGGGATCGCCTGCCACGTGGGCGCGAGCCTCACCAGCGCGAAGATCCTGCTCATCGCGGCGTTCATCTTCGTGGCCAGCCCCACCGCCACGCACGCCATCGCCCGCTCCGCCCTGCGGCACCAGAACGCGCTCTGGCCCGAGGAGGAGCAGTAGCCATGGTCTGGCAGCTCGACGTCGTGCTCCTCGCCTTCGCCGTGACGTGCGCCGCCGGCGCCGTGGCGGCGCGCGACCTGCTCGCCTCGGTGATCCTGCTCGGCGCCTTCGGGCTGTTCATGTGCCTGCTGTGGATCGAGATGGGCGCGGTGGACGTCGCTTTCACGGAGGCGGCGGTCGGCGCCGGCATCACGACGGTCTTCTTCGTCGTCACCGTGTTCAAGACCGGACGGACCGGCCGGAAGAAGCTGCGGGTCCTGCCGCTCGCCGCGACGGCGCTGACGGGGCTCCTGCTGTACGCCGGCTCGCTCGACATGCCGCCCACCGGCGACCCCGAGTCGCCGCCGAGCGTCCGCGTCTCGCCCCGCTACATCGAGCGCGGCTACGCGGAGACCAACGTCCCCAACATGGTCACCGCGGTGCTGGCCGATTACCGCAGCTTCGATACGCTCGGCGAGGTGACGGTCATCTTCACGGCCACCATGGCCGTGATGTTGATTCTGCGCAGGAACGACGACGGGAGACGCACGTGATCACCCGGCAGGAGAGCGTCATCGTCCGCACGACGTGCCGGCTGCTGGCCCCCTTCATTCAGGTGTTCGGCCTCTACGTCATCGTGCACGGGCACAGCAGCCCGGGCGGCGGCTTCCAGGGCGGCGTCATCCTGGCGTCGAGCTTCGTGCTGCTGGCCATCGGCTTCGGACCGGGCGAGGTGCAGCGGCGCATCCCGCGGCCCGCCCTCCTCGCCTGCACCTGCGCCGGCGTGCTGCTGTACGCCGGGATCGGCGTGGCCTGCGTGCTGCTGGGAGCCAACTTTCTCGACTACGGCGCGCTGCCGCTCCGGGACGCGCGCAGCCTGGGGATGCTGGGCATCGAGATCGGCGTCGGCATCACCGTCGCAGCGGCGATGGTGTCGATCTTCCACGACCTGATCACGTTCGAGTAGCGATGCCCGACCTCGAGCTGCTGACCGGCCGCTTCAACGTCATCGCCTACATCGTGCTGATGATGATCGGCTTCTACGCCCTGATCGGGAAGACCAATCTGGTCAAGAAGCTCATCGGCATGAACATCTTCCAGTGGGCGATCATCCTCTTCGTGGTGTCGATGGCCGCGAAGCGCGACGCCACGATCCCGATCGTCCGCGATTCCGACGCCGCCGGACAGGCCGCCGCCGAGGTGGTGCTGCGCGCGGCGGACTACGACAACCCCCTGCCGCACGTGCTGATGCTCACCGCCATCGTGGTGGGGGTGGCCACCACCGGCGTCGCGCTCGCGCTCCTGCTCCGCATCCACCGGGAATACGGAACGCTGGACGACGAGGAGCTGCGCGAACGCATGCGCTCCTCCGGATGACCCTGCAGCAGTCCGCTCTCCCGATCGTCATCGTCGCAACGCCGCTCGTCGCCTCGTTCCTCCTGCCGCTGGTCGGCTGGTGGCGGCGGGAGGCCGCGTATCCGGTCTTTCTCGGCGCGCTGGCCCTCTCCGCCGGCGCATCGGTCGCCGCGGCGCAGGCAGTGCTGGCGGAGGGGCCGCTGGCCTACCACCTCGGCGGCTGGGCCCCGCCGTGGGGGATCGCGTTCCTCATCGACCACCTCGCCGCGCTCCTGCTGACCCTGCTGAGCGGCATGGGGCTCGCGGTCGGCGTCTTCTCGAAGCGCAGCGTCCTCCGGGAGCTGCCGGAGCGCGAGGTGCCGTTCTACACCGTGTACCTGCTGCTGATGACCGGCGTGACGGGCATGGTGGCCACGGCGGACATGTTCAACCTGTACGTGTTCCTGGAGATCGCGTCGCTCACGAGCTACGCGCTCGTGTCGATCGGCAGCGGCCGGGCGGTGGTCGCCGCGTTCCGCTACCTCGTGCTCGGGACCGTCGGCGCCGCCTTCTACCTGCTGGCGGTCGGCTACCTCTACAGCGTCGCCGGCACGCTCAACATGGCGGACCTGGCGGAGGTGCTGCCGGCGCTGTACGAGTCGAACGCGGTGCGCGTCGGCTTCGCCTTCTTCGTCGTCGGCATGGCGATCAAGATGGCGCTGTTCCCGGTGCACGCGTGGCTGCCCGCCGCGTACGCCCACGCGCCGTCGGCGGTGAGCGCGATCGTCGCCGCGACGACGACGAAGGTGGCGGCCTACGCGCTCATCCGCGTGACGTTCTTCGTGTTCGAGCCGCGCTTCGCCGTCGAGCTCTTCCCGGTGACGGCGCTGCTCGGGGTGGCGGGCGCGGTGGCCATGGTGCTGGGGTCAGTGCTGGCCATCGCGCAAACGGACCTCAAGCGGATGCTGGCCTACTCGTCGGTGGCGCAGGTGGGCTACATCGTGCTCGGGGTGGGCATGGCCAACGCCACCGCCCTGACCGGCAGCGTGCTGCATCTCGTCAACCACTCGGTCATGAAGGGCTGCCTCTTCCTCGCGGCGGGGGCCATCCTGTACCGCACCGGTTGCCGCGAGATCGTCCAGCTTCGCCACCTGGCGCGGCGCATGCCGTGGACGGCCGCGGTCTTCAGCGTGGCCGCGTTCTCGATGATCGGCCTGCCGCCGTTCGGCGGCTTCTTCAGCAAGATGTACCTGATCCTCGGCGCCATCGAAGGCGAGCAGTGGGTCTTCCTGGCCCTGATCCTGCTGAGCAGCGTCCTCGCGCTCGCCTACTTCGCCAACGTGCTGCGCTACCTGTACGTCCCGGGTGAGGCTCCGTCGGCGGCAGGACCGGCGGGCGGACCGGCGGCAGGACCGGCGACGACCGCGAGCGCCGCAGCCGCAGGCGGGGACGAGAGCGCCGACGACCGCGGGGACGCGCCGGCGGCGCGCGAGGGGGTAGCCGAGGCCCCGCTCCCGATGCTGGCGCCGCTGCTCGCGCTGGCCGCCGCGGTCCTGCTGCTGGGCCTGCTCAACGGCCCGATCGTCTCCGGGTTCCTCGAGCCCGTGCTGCCGCAGGGGCTGTCCCGATGAGCGGCACGCTGGCCGCCGCGGCGTGGGTCGCCATCGGCGCGCCGTTCGCCGGCGCAGCGCTCACGCCGCTGGCCGCGCGGGTGCACGACCGGGCAGGCGACGCGGTGGCGATTGCCGCCTCGTTCGTCGCCGCCGCGGCCGCGCTGCGCCTGGCGCCGGCCCTGCTCGCGCCGGAGGCCCTGCCGGTCGAGAGCACGGTGCCGTGGCTCACGGTGCCGGTGACGATCGACGCGGGCGTGCTCGTCGACCCGCTCGGCATCGTGCTGGCGAACGTCGTGGCGGTGGTCAGCTTCGCCATCATGGTCTACTGCCGCGGCTACCTGCAGGACGACGCGTCGCGCACGCGCTTCTGGATGTGGATGAATGCGTTCATCGGCAGCATGCTGCTGCTCGTTCTGGCGAGCAACCTGCTGCTGCTTTTCGTCGGCTGGAAGCTGGTCGGCGTCTGCAGCTACGGCCTGATCGGCTACTACTACCGCGACCAGCGCCGGTACTGGATCGGGGGGCCGCCGCCGACCGCCTACGTCACCCCGTCCGAGGCGGCGCTCAAGGCCCTGCTCGTCACCGGGGCCGGCGACCTCCTGATGCTGGGCGGCTTCTTCCTGCTCTACGGCCACGCGGGAACGCTCGGCTTCGTCGAGCTCTACGAGACGGCGCCGGTCTGGCTCGCCGCCATGGCGGAGACGCCGGGCATGGTGCTGCTGGTGAGCCTGCTGCTCCTGGCTGGACCGCTCGGCAAGTCGGCGCAGTTCCCGTTCCACGAGTGGCTGCCCGAGGCGATGACCGGACCGGGCCCCGTGTCGGCGCTCATCCACGCCGCGACGATGGTGAAGAGCGGCGTCTACCTCGTGGCGCGCCTCGTGCCGCTCTTCCACTACGGCTGGTGGGTGGCCGGGATCGACGAGGCGGCCTGGTTCTTCCACCTGGCCGCGTGGCTGGGGGCCGCAACCGCCCTGCTCGCGGCCACGCAGGCGCTGGTGGCCGTGGAGCTCAAGAAGGTGCTCGCCTATTCGACGGTGAGCCAGATTGGCTACATGATGCTGGCCCTGGGCGCGGCAGGCCTCGTCCCCGGCCTCCTCGCCGACGGCTACACGGCCGCCGTCTTCCACCTGATCAGCCACGCGCTGTTCAAGGCCTGCCTCTTCCTCGCGGCGGGCACCGTCATCCACGCCGTGCACTCGATCTACATCACGGACATGGGCGGGGTGCGCCGCGCCCTGCCCCTCACCTGGATCTGCACGCTGGCGGCCGGCTGGTCGCTCATGGGGCTGCCGCCCTCCCCCGGTTTCTGGAGCAAGGATGCCGTGCTGCTGGCGGCGGCGGAGGCGAGCGCGCCGCTGTTCGTCGTGGGGCTCGTCACAGCCGGCCTGACGGCGTTCTACACCGTCCGCCTGGTGGGGCTCGTCTTCCACGGCCCGGCCGGCGACGGCGCCGCCGAGCACGCGGGCGTCCCCGAGCACGCGGCAGGCGGGGGCCGCGGCGCCCCCGACGGGACGTTTTCGATGCGCGCCGCCACCGCCGTGCTGGGGGTGGGCATCGTGGCGGCGGGGCTCGGCGGCACGCGGCTCGAGGGCGTGCTGCACCACGGGCTCGAGGCGGGGCTGCCCGCGAGCCTCTCCGCGACGCCGGCGGTGGCGGCAGCGGAGGCGGCTGGTGTTCCTTCCTCCGGCGCCGGCGCCGGTCATGGCCTGGTGCTCGTGCTCGCGCTCCTGGGCAGCGCGGCGGGGGCCCTGCCGGCCTGGAGGCTCTACGTCTCGCGCCGGGCCTCCCCCGAGGCGCTCCTCGCGGGGTCCGCCGCGCTCAGGGCGCTCGACGGCTTCTTCCGGCGGCGCTGGGAGATCGACGCGCTCTACCGGCGGGTCTTCGTCGACGGCACGCGGCGGCTGGCGGCGCTCGTCGCGTCGTCCCTCGAGGCGCCGTGGGACCGCGCCGTGCATCGCGGCCTGCCCTGGCTGGCGATGGAGAGGACGGCGCAGCTCGTCCATTGGCTCCAGGCCGACAGCGAGGACCTGACCCGGAACGTCGCCTACGTGCTCGCCATCTTCGCCGCGCTGCTGGCCGTGCTGCTGCTGGCCGCGGGGACGGGGGGCTGACGTGGAAGGTCTGCTGCTCCAGACGCTCCTCGTCCCGCTGGCCGGCGCCGTGCTCGGCTTCCTCGCCCGCGGGAGGCGCGGCCGCCTGGCGGGCTGGATCGCCACCGGCGCGATGCTCTGGACGACGGCGGTGGTGGCGCGCGTGGGCGTCGCCGTCTACGGCGGCGGCGCTCCGCGCGAGTCGTACCTCGACATCCCGCCCGGCATCCGCCTCGGGCTGCTCGCCGACGGGCTCAGCTACCCGACGCTGGCCGTCGTCACCCTGCTGTGCGCGGCCCTGACCTGCTACTCGATCCGCTACGTCGAGCGCCGGGTGTCCGTGCTCTACGGAGCCGAACCCGAAGCGGTGCAGGCCCGCCACTACGCGCGCTTCTTCTACCTGCTGCCGCTGTTCCCGGTGGGCTTCGCGGGCACCATCCTGAGCACGAACCTGGTGTCGCTGTACTTCTTCCTGGAGGTGCTGACCGTCGCGCTGTTCTTCCTGATGGCGGGCTTCGGCTACCGCGACCGGGTGCGCATCGCCTTCATCAGCCTGGCGTGGGGCATCGTCGGCGCGCTCCTGTTCCTGGCCGCGGCGCTCGTCGTCTACGCGGAGATCGGCAGCCTGGAGGTCGACGACCTGTCGCGGATGGCCGGGAACCGGCTGGCGGGGCCGACCGTGGCGCTCTTCCTGGTCGGCCTCCTGATGAAGCTGGCCGTGGTGCCGCTGCACGTCTGGATGCCCTCCGTGCACGCCGAGCACCCGACCTGCATCGCGGGGCTGCTCGCCGTCTACGCCAACCTGGCCCTCTACGTGGTCGTCCGCGTCCTGGTCCTGCCGCTGGGGGGAGACTTCGCCGCCTTCGGCACGCCGCTCATGGCGCTCGCCCTCGTCACCATGGTCTACGGCTCGCTCCTCACTCTGGCCCAGACCGACATCAAGCGGCTCGCCGCCTGCTCCACGATCAGCCAGGTGGCCTACTCCGTCCTCGGGGTCGGCGCCCTCACGGCGGCCGGCGTCGAGGGGGGCCTGTTCTTCTTCCTCAGCCACATCATGGGGAAGACGGTCTTCTTCTCCACCGCGGGCATCGTGGTCTACGCGACGCGCATCCGCGACATGCGCGAGCTGGGCGGCCTCGCGCGCAGGATGCCGGTCACGGCCGTCCTGTGGCTGATCGGCTGCATGATGCTCTCGGGGTTCCCGCCCTTCTCGAGCTTCGCGGCCGAGTGGCTCCTCTTCACGGGAGTCTTCGAGCGGGGGCTCGCAGAGGGCCCGGGGGTGGTGGCGATCGCCATCGGCGGCACCACGGCAGTGCTCCTGACCGTGGCCTACACCTTCGGCGCCGCCCGGCGGATCTTCTTCGGACCGCTGCCGGCCCACCTTGCCGATCGGGAGCTGACCGATCCGCCCTGGACGATGACGGTGCCGCTCGGCGTGGTAGCCGCGGCGTCGGCCGTGCTGGGGCTCTATCCCGCGGCGGTACTGGACCTGCTGCACTCGGTCCTGGCCGCCATCTGATGCGGTGGGAGGGTGGATTCGCCGGAGGGCGCAAGCCGCACGGCTAGCGACACGAGGCGGCCGAGCCCGCACCCCAAGGCGTGCGGCCCGGCCGCTCGGCGAAGCGGACTGACGAGAACGGCGAAACGGTGGTGGCGGGCTACTCGATGGCGGTGATGATCCACCGGCCCTCGATCATCCCGGTCTCCCCGCCGGCCAGCTCGACCATCTGCAGGGTGACGGTCATCGTCCGGTCTTCGGAGCTGCCGTCGCGCTCGATGCTGGCGCTCACCGTGACCTCTTTCGAGATCAACTCGCCCTCGAACTCGACGACGTTGAGCGGGTTGGCCGGATCGTAGGTGCTCACCTGCGCAATGCGGCTCTCGTCGTTCAGCTCGTTCTGCTTGGCCGACACCTGCCGCGCGAACTCGCGCTCGTCCTCCACCCACTTGGCCCAGGCTTCCTGCACTTCCTGGTCCCGGCGCCGGACGTCCTCCCCGGCGCGCTCGGCCTCGACGACCCGGGCGATGACGTCGAAGTTCTCGTCCTGGTACGCCTTCTTCTCCTCGCGGAACGCCGTCTCGTCCGCGCGCAGGGTCTGGAGCTCCTCGGAGAGCTCGATCATGCGCAACGGCCGGCGCTGCTCCTCGGTGACCGCCTCCACGCTCGGGCTGGATGCGATCCCTTCCTCCTGCGGATCGAACACGACCATCGACATGTTCCCGAGCGTCGTGCGGTCCCCGTACCGCGAGGCCTGGAAGAAGCTGCGCATGATGCTGAGCTCCTCTCCTCCGCCTCCGCACGCGGCGAACAGACCGCCTCCCACGAGCAGCGATAGGGTGATGCCCCCGACAGCTCGGAGCGATGAACGAGACATGAGCCTGCCTCCTTCCCGGTGAGCCACAGTAACCGCCTACGCGTCTCCGTCCGGGTCGTCCGCATCCGCGTCGCTCACGGGCACGTCATCCGGGCCCGTGTCCGCGTCAGCGTCATCCGTCTCGACCAGGCGCGCCATCGAAACGACACGGTCGTCGTCGCCGATCTCGATCAGCCGGACGCCCTGCGTGGCCCGCCCGATGGGCCGGACATCGCTGACCACCATCCGCAGCACCTTGCCCTGCTGCGTCACGAGCATCAGCTCGTCGCCGGCGTCGACGCACGCCACGCCCGTGACGCGGCCGTTACGGACATTCGCGCGGACATTAATGATACCGACTCCCCCTCGCGATTGCACGCGGTAATCGTCGAGCGGCGTCCGCTTGCCGTAGCCGTTCTCGGTGACGGTGAAGAGCGTCGCCCCGGGGCGCGCCACGGCCATGCCCACCACCTCGTCGCCCTCCCGCAGCCGGATGCCCCGCACGCCGGCGGCGGTGCGCCCCATCGCCCGCGCCTCGCCCTCCGGGAAGCGGATGGTCAGCCCGTCCCGGGTACCGATGAAGATGTCGGCCTGGCCATCGGTCAGCTCGGCGCCGACCACCGTGTCGTCCCCGTCCGCGTCGATGCCCATTGCGATGAGGCCGCCCGCGCGCCGCGTGCGGTAGGCCCTGAGGTCGGTCTTCTTGACGACGCCGCGGCGCGTTGCCATGACCACGAAGCGCTCGCCGTCCGCGGCGGGGAACTCGCGGAGCGTCTCGAGCGCCGCGATGCGCTCGCCGGGAGCCATCTCGACCAGGTTCGCGATGGACTTCCCGCGGCCCGCGGGCCCGACGTCCGGGATTTCGTGGACCTTCAGCGAGTAGACCCGCCCGCGGTCCGAGAAGATCAGGATGTAGGCGTGGGTCGAGGCGACGAAGACGTGCGTCAGGAAGTCCTCCTCGCGCGTGCGCATCCCGATGCGACCCTTGCCGCCGCGACCCTGCTGGCGGTACTCCGTGACCGCCGTGCGCTTGATGTAGCCCGTGTTGCTGACCGTGATCGCCATGTCCTCCTCGGCGATCAGGTCCTCGACGCTGAAGTCGCCGGGGTCGTGGATGATCTCGGTCCGCCGCTCGTCGCCGTAGCGCTCCTGGATGGCGCGCAGCTCGTCGACGACGATCCCCCGCAGCAGCTCCGCGCTCTCGAGGATCGCGCGCAGCCGCCCGATGGTCTCGCGCAGCTCGGCCAGCTCGTCGACGATCTTCTGGCGCTCGAGCCCCGTGAGGCGCTGCAGTTGCATGTCGAGGATCGCCTGCGCCTGCTTCGGCGTCAGCTCGAAGCGCTCGATGAGTCCGCTGCGGGCCGCCGGCGGCGAGGGCGCCGCGCGGATCAGGGCGATGACGGCGTCGAGGTGGTCGAGCGCGATCTTGAGGCCTTCGAGGATGTGCGCGCGCGCCTCGGCCTTGCGCAGCTCGTGCTCGGTGCGGCGCCGGACGACCTCGCGCCGGAACTCGAGGAAGTGCTCGACGATCTCGAGGAGAGAGAGCACCCGCGGCCGGCCCGCGACGATGGCCAGCATGATGACGCCGAACGAGGTCTGCAGCGCCGTGTGCTTGTAGAGGTTGTTGAGCACGACCTCGGGCACCTCGCCGCGGCGGAGCTCGATCACGATGCGCATGCCGTGGCGATCCGACTCGTCGCGCAGGTCCGAGACCCCCTCGATGACCTTGTCGCGGACGAGCTCGGCGATCTTCTCGATGAGCCGGGCCTTGTTCACCTGGTAGGGGATCTCCGTGACGACGATCCGGGCGCGGTCGGACTTCTTGCGGGCACCGTCGCCGTCCTCGATGTCGGCGCGCGCCCGCATCGTCACCGAGCCCCGGCCCGTGTGGTAGGCCTGGGCGATGCCGGCGCGGCCGACGATGAACCCGCCGGTGGGGAAGTCGGGGCCGGGGATGATCCGCAGGAGCTGCTTCAGCTTGTCGTCGCGGGTCTCCTGCTCGTGCTCGGCGACCCAGACGATCCCGTCGATCACCTCGCGCAGGTTGTGGGGCGGGATGTTGGTCGCCATCCCGACCGCGATGCCGGCCGACCCGTTGACCAGGAGGTTGGGGTACGGCGCCGGGAGGACCGTCGGCTCCTCGGTGGTCTCGTCGTAGTTGGGGATGAAGTCGACCGTCTCCTTGTCGAGATCGGCCATCAGGTCGTCCGCGAGGCGCGCCAGCCGCGCTTCCGTGTAGCGCATCGCGGCCGGCGGGTCGCCGTCGACGGACCCGAAGTTCCCCTGGCTGTCCACCAGGGGGTAGCGCATGTTGAAGCCCTGGGCCAGCCGCACCAGGGTGTCGTAGATCGAGGCGTCGCCGTGCGGGTGAAAGTTGCCCATCACCTCGCCGATGATCTTGGCGCACTTGCGGTAGGCCCGGTTCGAGGCCAGGCCCATCGTCCGCATGCCGTAGATGACGCGGCGGTGCGCCGGCTTCAGGCCGTCGCGCACGTCGGGGAGCGCCCGCCCGATGATCACGCTCATGGCGTAATCCATGTACGAGCGGCGCATCTCGTCCTCGATGTTGACGGGCAGGGCGGGGAGGTCGGATTCTGAGGCCATGGAACGGTCCGGAGCCGGCTACACGTCGAGGTTCTGGACGTCGAGGGCGTTGTCTTCGATGAACTTCCGGCGCGGCTCCACCTGGTCGCCCATCAGGGTCGTGAACATGTGGTCGGCCTCGTGGTCGTCCTCGGCCCGTACCACGAGCAGCGTCCGGTCGTCCGGGTTCATCGTCGTGGCCCAGAGCTGCTCGGGGTTCATTTCGCCGAGCCCCTTGTAGCGGTTCACCGTGACGCCGCGCTTCCCGGCCGCGATGAAGAAGTCGACCAGCGCGTCGAGCGATTCGATCGGGACCTCGCGGTTGCCGTTCGCGGGCCCGCTCTCGGCCGCTTCCGGCCCGCTCGTCCCCGCCTCCTCGACCGCCGCCGGGCCGTCCGCCGGGCTCGAGGCCTCGGCGGTGACGTCATCCGCCGGGCGCGCCGCCGCCGCGGCCGGCGGGGCCTTGCCGCCCGTCGCCACCACGACCATCGGTGCGCGCAGCCCCCGAATCAGCTCGTGGGCGCTCGCCAGCGAGCGGAACTCCGGCGCCTCGACGAACTCGACGCCGACGTCGTTCTGCCGCGGGTAGCCGGCCGTGCGATCGTCGATCCGCAGCCGGAAGGCGTTGTGCTCCTCGTCGGGCTCGACGCTGACCGCACGCGCGGGCGACTCGAGCGCCCGGCACAGGTCCTCGACCGCCGCCCGATCCATGAAGAAGGCCCGATCCCGGACGCGTCGCTCGACGAGCACCGTCACCACCTCGCGGCTCGGACCGCGCCGCTCGACCACCTGCAGCAGCTTCTGGAACCGCATCAGGTTCCGCAGCGTCGCCTCGAGCTCCTCGCCCGCGAACTCCCGGCCGGGTACCCGCAGCGCCCGCGACTCCGTGGCGCGGCGGATGAGGTACGCGTCCAGCTCGCGGTCGTCCTTGATGTACTGCTCGGACCGCCCCCGCTTCGCGCGGTAGAGCGGCGGCTGCGCGATGTGGACGTGGCCCCGCTCGATGAGTTCGCGCATCTGGCGGTAGAAGAACGTCAACAGCAGCGTCCGGATGTGGGAGCCGTCGACGTCGGCGTCGGTCATGATGATGATGCGGTGGTAGCGGAGCTTCTCCGCGTCGAAGTCCTCGCTGCCGATGCCGCAGCCGAGGGCCGCGATCATCGTCTTGATCTCGTCGCTGCCGAGCATCTTGTCGAAGCGCGCCCGCTCGACGTTGAGGATCTTGCCCTTGATGGGCAGCACCGCCTGGAACCGCCGGTCGCGGCCCTGCTTGGCGGAGCCGCCGGCCGACTCGCCCTCGACGATGTAGAGCTCGCTCTGCGCCGGATCGCGCTCCTGGCAGTCGGCCAGCTTGCCCGGCAGCGAGCTGTTGTCGAGCGCGCCCTTGCGCCGGACGAGGTCGCGGGCCTTGCGCGCGGCCTCGCGGGCCCGTGCCGCATCGATCGCCTTGCTGACGATCCGCTTGGCGACGGCCGGGTTCTCCTCGAGGTGCGCGCCGAGGCGGTCGTTCAGGATTCCCTCGACGATGCCCTTGACCTCGGTGTTCCCGAGCTTGGTCTTGGTCTGTCCCTCGAACTGCGGGCGCGGGATCTTCACGCTCACGACGGCGACCAGGCCCTCGCGGATGTCGTCG
The DNA here is from genome assembly GCA_026706755.1 of Acidobacteriota bacterium. GTDB lineage: Bacteria > Acidobacteriota > Vicinamibacteria > Vicinamibacterales > UBA8438 > JAGWAJ01. The sequence continues at coordinate 12,426 of JAPOYG010000648.1, read as the reverse complement.
CCCCCGATGCTCTCCTTGAGGTCGCGCGCCAGGTTGTTGCGGTTGGCGTAGGCGTTGATGGTGCGCGTGAGAGCGGAGCGGAAGCCGGACAGGTGCGTTCCGCCCTCCTGGGTGTTGATGTTGTTGGCGAACGAGTAGACCGTCTCCGCGTAGGCGTCGTTCCACTGCAGCGCGATCTCGACCTCGATGCCGTCGCGCTCGCCCTGCATGTGCAGCGGCTGCGCGTTGACGACCGTCTTGTTCTGGTTGATGAACTCGACGAAGGAGCGAATCCCGCCCTCGTAGTTGAAGGTGCGGCTCTTGGCGGTCCGCTCGTCGTCGAGGACGATGGTGACGCCGGCGTTCAGGAACGCGAGCTCGCGCAGCCGGTGGGCCAGCGTGTCGAAGCTGTAGACAGTCGTCTCGAACACGGCGGAATCGGGCTTGAAGGTCACCTCCGTGCCGCGCCGCTTCGTCGTGCCGATCCGCTCCAGGCCGTTCGTCGGCTGCCCCCGCTCGTAGCTCTGCCGGTAGACGTGCCCGTCGCGGCAGATCTCGAGGTGCAACGACTCCGAGAGCGCGTTCACCACCGACACGCCGACCCCGTGCAGGCCGCCCGACACCTTGTAGCTCTTGTTGTCGAACTTCCCGCCGGCGTGCAGCACGGTCATGACGACCTCGGCCGCGGACCGCCCGCTGTCGTGCTGGTCGACCGGAATGCCGCGGCCGTTGTCGACGATGGTCACCGAGTCGTCGATGTGGACGGTGACCTCGATGCGGTCGCAATAGCCGGCCAGGGCCTCGTCGATCGAGTTGTCGACGACCTCGTAGACCAGGTGGTGCAGACCGGGAGCGCCCGTCGAGCCGATGTACATCGCGGGGCGCTTGCGCACCGCCTCGAGACCCTCGAGGACCTTGATCTTGTCCGCGCGGTAGTCGTCCGAAGCCTCCGCGGCGGGCGGCACGGGCAGGATGCCCTCGTCCGGAACCGGCTGGCTGGCTGCTGGATCGTGTTCGAGCTGGGTCATTCGCTTCCGTTGGGCGCGGGCAGGCCGCACGGCCTAGACCCGCATCGGCATGATGACGTAGGTGTACTCGCAGCCGCCCTCGCCCAGCGGCTGCATGACGGCCTGGCTCATCTCGTCGCGGAACTCCAGGCCTACGCTGTCCGAGTCGACGGCACCGAGAAAATCCGTGACGTACTGGGCGTTGAAGCAGATCTGCAGCGCGCTGCCGGCGTAGTCGACCTCGAGCACCTCCTTGGCTTCGCCGACCTCGGGGCTGCTCGACCGGACCTCGACCGAGTTCGTGTCCATCTGGAACCTCACCGCGCGCGAGCGCTCGCTCGACAGCAGCGCCACCCGCCGGACCGCCCGCAGCAGCCGATCCCGCTCGAACTCGATCCGTTTGTCGTTGCCTTGCGGGATGACCCGTTCGTAGGCGGGGAACTGCGCGTCGATGACGCGCGAGATGAGGTGCCGGCCGTCGATCTCGAAGAAGAGATGGTTCTCCCCGAACTCGCAGCTCACGTCGCCCTCGCTGTCGGACAGCAGCCGCGCGAGCTCGCCGAGCGTCTTCTTGGGGAGAATCGCGCGCTGCTCCCCGCCCTCGGGGCCCTCGCCCTCGTCCGCGCCGCGCGGCGCGGCGGCCAGCGCCAGGCGGTGACCGTCGGTGGCGACCAGCGTCATCCGTCCGGGGACCAGGATCAGCAACGCCCCGTTCAGGAAGTAGCGCGTGTCCTCGCCGGTGATCGCGAACTGCGTCTTCGCCACCATCTCGCCGAGCGCGGCGCGCGGCAGGACCGCCGACCATCCGGAGCCCGGCTCGGGCACCGTCGGGAAATCCTCCCGCGGCAAGGTCTGCATCCGCGAATCGAACTGCGCGGCCGCTACCTCCACCGCCCCCTTCGCACCCTCCTGGATCCGGATCTCGGTCTCCGGCAGGGCGCGTACGATCTCGAAGAGCTTCTTCGCCGGAATCGTCACCGAGCCCGGCTCGCTGATCTCCGCCGCGCACTGGCTCCGCAGGCCGACCTCCAGATCCGTGGCGAGCATCTGCAGCCCGCCCTCGCCGTTCGCTTCGAGAAGGACGTTCCCCAGAATCGGAATGGTGTTCTTCCGCTCGACGATTCCCTGGAAGAGCTGCAGCTCGCGCAGCAGGTCGCTCTGTCGAACGCTGAGTTCCATGGGGCGGAAACCTCGAGTCTACGGGCCGGAAAACCGGGCAACGGGGATCGTGCGTACCACTGACAGGGAATGGATGTTCAATTATACAAGAACCAGAACTTCTGTGAGCATGTGGACGCTGCTCCTAAGCCCCTGTACGGCAAGGACTTCGCAGCCGGCCGCCTGTGGGGGCGAGCGCGGACGGATGGTCGATCCCCCGCTCGCGAGCGCCGTCCACAGCCCGTTCGCGCGCCGTCCAGAGCACGTTGTGGATGAATGCCCGGGCGCTGCCGTCAGGGGAGGCGGCCGCCGGGGAACGAGTCGAGGAAGCCGGCGATCAGGTCGTTGAACGCGCGGTCGTTCTTGCGGCGGCTCTCGATGGTGCGGATCGAGTGGATCACGGTGGTGTGGTGCTTGCCGCCGAAGCTCTTCCCGATCTGGGGCAGCGACGCGTTCGTCAACTGCTTGCAGAGGTACATCGCGACCTGCCGCGGCAAGGCGACGGCGCGCGCGCTGTTGCGCGACTTGAGCTCGCTGACGCGGAGCTGATAGTGCCGGGCGACGAATTCCTGGAGGGTCTCGATGGTGACGGCCCGATCGCCGCCCAGGGTGTCGCGCAGGACGTCCTGGGCCAGGGCGAGATCGATCCTGCGGCCCGTCAGCGACGCGTAGGCGATGAGCCGGATCAGCGAGCCCTCGAGCTCGCGCACGTTCGACTTGTTGCGGCCCGCGATGAACAGCGCCACGTCGTCGGGCAGGGGCACGGCCTCGGCGGCGGCCTTCTTCTTGAGAATGGCGACCTTCGTCTCGAGGTCCGGCGGCTGGATGTCGACGATCAGGCCCCATTCGAAGCGCGACCGGAGGCGCTCGGCGAGGGCCGGGATGTCGTGCGGGGGGCCGTCGCTGCTGATGACGATCTGCTTCTGGGCGTCGTACAGGGAGTTGAACGTGTGGAAGAACTCGGTCTGCGTCCCCTCCTTGCCGGCGAGGAACTGGATGTCGTCCATCAGCAGGACGTCGATGTTGCGGTAGCGCTCGCGGAAGCTGAGCACGCGCTTGTGCTGCACCGCGTTGATCATCTCGTTCATGAAGCGCTCGGACGAGATGTAGGTCAGCTTCAGCCCCGGCATGCGGTCGAGCAGGTACTGGCCAATCGCGTGCATCAGGTGTGTCTTGCCGAGTCCCACGCCGCCGTAGACGAACAGCGGATTGTAGGAGCGGGAGGGCGCCTCGGCGACCGCGATCGAGGCCGCGTGGGCGAACTGGTTCGAGGGGCCGACGACGAACGACGAGAACGTGTAGCGCGGGTTCAGGCCGCCCGCCGGCGCCGGTTGCGATTCCGCGGGTCCGGGTTGGGCGCGCGCGGCGGACGCTTCGGGCGGGGGTTCCGGGGCCGGCGCCGGGAGGCCTTCCGTCTCGTCGATGACGAAGGCGATCTGCAGACCGCCGCGCTCGACCTCGCTCGCCGCCTCGGAGATGACGCTGGCGTAGTGCTTGGCGAGCCAGTCGCGGCAGAGGACGCTCGGTACCCGGACGGTGACCCGCTCGCCGTGGTCCGCGACGAGCGTGGTCGGTTGGAACCAGGTACGGAAGCTGCGCTGGTCGACCTTGGTCTCGATTCGAGACAGGACTTGCGTCCAGACGTTGCCTAGCATTTGCGTCGAGGCCGCACTCGGTCCAAGGGTGTTGCAACTGAGCGAAATGCGCCGGTCCAGGCGCTGATTCCGCTCCCGGCCCGCAAGTCAGTTCAGATGGTTGGCACCCCTCTTCCGCAGGGCACACGAATTTCCACAAGAAACTTCCACAGGTGTGGAAAAGTCCCCGGGGGTGCCGCTGCATGATCCGCAGACCGGCGACTGTAGCACATCGGATCCCGCCAGACAATCCTCTGAACTGCTACTGTCTGGACCACATTTCTTGATCGCACGAGAGTCAGATTGAGCCCCAAAGGCCCGTAGAACGGAAGAACGCGGTATTCGCGACGCTTCCTGCCTCGATTGACAGCCGTTCCGGCGCTCCGATACGATCAACCGTTTCGTCGCGCAGTTGACGCGTGGCGCCGGGCGGTGCCACGGTGGAGTGGTCGGATCATGAAGCGTACGTATCAGCCGAACCGGCGCCGTCGCCGCCGAACGCACGGCTTCCGCAAGCGGATGAGCGCGAAGGCCGGGCAACGGGTGCTGAAGCGCCGTCGTGCCAAGGGGCGTCAGCGGATCGCCGTTCGGTGACCGCCCCCACGACGCGGCAGGTGCGGCGCGGTCTGACGCGGCGCGAGCGGATACGGCGGCGTCCGGAGTTCCAGCGGGTCCAGCAGCAGGGGGTTCGGAGTCGGGGGCGGTACCTGACGCTGTTCACCCTGCCGAACGGGATGGACAGGGCCCGGCTCGGCATCATTGCAACGCGGCGCATCGGCGGCGCCGTTCGGCGGAACCGGGCGAAGCGGCGTATCCGGGAGCTGTTCCGCCACCGGAAGGGCGGACCCGGCATCGACGTGGTGGTGCTCGTACGCGCGGTCGTCCCCGATGTCCCCTTCAACGCTCTCGAGGCCGACTATCGGCGCACGCTCCGCAATGCGAGGACCTTGCGCTGACGCTCGCTGGCGGTGGGCGCGCTCGGCGCCGGCCCGCACCGCGCTGGCGCTCATCAGGGTGTACCAGTTGTTCTTTTCGCCGCTGTTCGCCGGGTCGTGCCGCTTTCTTCCCTCCTGCTCGGCCTACGCCGCGGAGGCCGTAGAGCGCCACGGTGCGGCGCGCGGCCTCTGGTTGGCGGTGCGCCGGATTGCGCGTTGTCATCCCCTATGCCGCGGCGGACTGGATCCGGTGCCCGAGGCCCGCGCGGCCCGTCGGCCGGCGCCGTTCGCCTCCGATCGCTGAGCCGAGAGACCGATGCAGCGCAGGGTCCTGCTGGCCTTCTTTCTGTCGTTCCTGGTGCTGTACGCCTACCAGGCGCTGTTCGTACCCCCGCCGCCCCCGAATCGCGGCGGGCCGGGCGGGCCATCGGCCGTGGACGCGGTGCCGCGGCCGGCTCCGGCGAGCGAGGCGTTCGGCACCGAGGGTGCGGCGCCCGATGCCGCCCCGATCGCCGGTCTGTCCCCCGCGGAGTCGGCCGGCATCGCGGAGGCGGACGCGCCGGAGGGGCCGCCGGTGGTTGCCGCGGAGGCCGTCGAAACGATCGTGGTCGAGAGCGACGCCCTGCGGGCCGTGTTCACGAACCGCGGGGCGGCCCTGGTGAGCTGGCAGCTCCAGCGGTATCTCGAAGACGTCAGCGGTGAGCCGGTCGATCTCGTGCCCCGGGACCTCCCGCCCCAGGAGCCGTCGCCCTTCAGCGTGGCGTTCGCCGACCCCACCCTGACCGCGCGCGCCGCCGCGGGGCTCTACCGGGCCAGCGCGAGCACGCTGCGGCTCTCCGACCGCGCCCAGACGCTGGCGTTCGAGTTCGAGGACGCCGGGGGTCTGCGGGTGCGCAAGGAGTTTCTCTTCGATCCGGCGAGCCCCTTCGTCGTCACGGTCTCCGTCGACGCCGCCCTGGCGGGGCGTCCCCTCGTGCCGATCATCCGTTGGGGGCCGGCTCTGGGCGGCGTCGAGTCGAGCAGCAGCGGCCTGGCGTACCGGGTCGGGCCGCGGGGCGTGCTGGACGGCCGCATCCAGCAGGACGGCGCGCTCACGGAAGAGGGCACCGAGCGCCCCGACGCGTCGGACGTGACCTCTCGCCCCACGTACGAGGGGTTGCTGCGGTTCGCGGGCGTCGACAACCACTACTTCCTGGCCGCCGCGCTCCCCGGCAACGCCGAGACGGTCGTCACCTACCGGGCCGTGCCCCTGCCGCCCCTCGAGCTCGACGGCGATGCCCGAGAGCTCATGGCCTTCGACCTCGCGCTTCCCGGGGCGGCTCCCGGCGCCGACCTTCCCTTCTTCCTCGGGCCGAAGGACTTCGAGATTCTCGAGTCGGCGCATCCGGCCCTCGTCCGGTCGCTCGACTTCGGCTGGTTCGCCTGGCTGGTGGTTCCGCTGCACCGATCCCTGACGTGGGTCCACGGGTACGTCGGCAACTGGGGGTGGGCGATCATCGTGCTCA
>JAPOYG010000648.1:0-5539 GCA_026706755.1 Acidobacteriota bacterium | reverse complement strand
ACGATCTCGAAGCGCGGATGACGACCTTCCTGCGTGACGTGGGAGCCGCCATGGGCCTGGCTCTCGAGGTTGCGGTGGAGCCCATCGAGGACGGGACTCGCATCACCGTGGCCGGCGAGGGCTGCGACGTCCTGCTGCAGCGGCGGGCGGCAGGGCTCGATGCGCTCCAGCACCTGGTCAACGCGGCGTTCCGGCGCGAGCATCCGTCCCGCCACATCGTCGTCGACTGCCTCGACTACCGAAAGACCAAGGACTCGGAGCTCCGCGAGACGGCCCGGCTGCTGGCAGAGCGCGCGCGGACGACCGGGGAGCCGCAGGAGATCGGGCCCCTCAACCCCTACGCGCGCAGGATCGTTCACCTCGCGGTCGCCGAGGATCCCGGCGTCACGTCGGAGAGCGTCGGCGACGCCTTCATGAAGGCCGTCGTCATCACGGCGGCCGGCCACGAGTCCGCGCCGTAGAACGGCGCCGCTCGCGAGCCGCGGACGCCGCGCGCGCCCGGTGAGTCGGACAGGGGCTTGCGCAGGGCTCCTGGCGGGGCGTCCGGCGCGGCCCTTCGCCAAGAACAGGTGTTCGCCACCGACGACACCATCGTGGCCCTGGCGACGCCACCCGGCCCGGGCGGCATCGGGGTCGTGCGGCTCAGCGGTGCGCGCGCCCGGTCGATCGCCGGCGCCATGCTCGACGGCGGCCCGCCCCTCGAGCCGCGCCGCGCCAGCCTGCGGCGCGTCGCGGATGCCGCGGCGGGCGGCCGCCCCGTCGATCGAGTGGTGACGACGTACTTCCCGCGGCCGGGCTCCTACACCGGGGAGGACGTCGTCGAGCTGAGCGGCCACGGCAGCCCGGTCCTGTTGCGCCGGATCGTCTCCCTCGCGATGGACGGGGGCGCGCGGCTGGCGCAGCCGGGCGAGTTCACCCTGCGGGCCTTCCTGAACGGGCGCCTCGACCTCGTGCAGGCCGAGGCGGTCGGGGACCTCGTGGCCGCGGCGACGCCCCTGCAGGCGCGGGTCGCATTCGAGCAGCTCGAAGGCGGGGTGTCCGCGCTCGCGGCCGACGTCGACCGGGCGCTCTTCGATCTGATCGCGCGGCTGGAGGCGTCCCTCGACTTCCCGGAGGAGGGCTACCACTTCATCGACGCGGCCGCGGCGAGCGCCGAGGTGCGGGCCCTCACGGCCCGCATCGAGTCGGCGCTGGGGACCGCCCGCCACGGACGCCTCGTCCGGGAGGGGGGCCGGGCAGTCATCCTCGGGGCCCCGAACGTAGGCAAGTCGACGCTCTTCAATGGCCTGCTGGGGATGCCGCGCGCGATCGTTGCCGGTGTCGCCGGCACGACGCGCGACCTCCTGGCCGAGGCGCTCGACGTCGACGGCATCCCGGTGACGCTGGTCGACACCGCGGGGATGCGCGACAGCGCCGACGCTGTCGAGGCCGAGGGCGTGCGCCGGGCGCGAGCTGCGCTCGACGGGGCGGCGCTGGCCGTCGTCGTGCTCGACCGCTCCGTGCCGCTCGCCCCCGAGGACCACCGGCTGCTCGCCGACACGCGCCGCGTACGGCGCGTCGTCGTGGTCAACAAGATCGACCGGCCGCCGTGCTGGAGCGCCGACGACCTGGCCGCGGCCGGCGCGATGGACGCCGCCGTCCACGTCTCCCTGCTCGACGAAGGCGGGGCGCCGGCCGTCCGCGACGCCATTGCGCGGGCCCTGTTGCAGGACGGCGCCCCGGAAGACACGCCCGTGGTGTCCAACGTCCGGCACATCGCGCTGCTCGAGACGGCCGGCGCCGCGCTGGGCCGTGCGGCCGAGGCAGCGGCGGAAGGCGCGACGGAGGAGCTCGTACTGGCCGATCTCCAGGCGGCCGGGGTCGCGTTGGAGGAGCTTTCGGGCCGGCGGACTCCGAACGCCGTCCTGGAGCGCATCTTCGAGCGGTTCTGCATCGGCAAGTGAGGCGAGGGGCGTCGCGAGGACGGAGATGTGGGGGGGCAAGCAGTGAGCGAGTGCGAGAATCGTGCGGCCCCGGCGCCTCCGGCGGCGCCGCGCGCCCGCAAGCCCGGCCGGCCGGACGACCGCTTCGACGTCATCGTCATCGGGGCGGGTCACGCCGGCTGCGAGGCCGCGCATGCCGCCGCGCGGCTCGGCTGCTCCGTCGCCCTCTGCACGCTGTCGGACGCCACGGTCGCCCAGATGCCGTGCAACCCGGCGATCGGCGGCACCGCCAAGGGCCACGTGGTGCGGGAGATCGATGCTCTGGGCGGGCTGATGGGACGAGCGATCGACGCCACCGGGATTCAGTTCAAGCTGCTGAACCGCAGCCGTGGCCCCGCGGTTCGGTCGCCGCGTGCGCAGGCGGACAAGCGCCGCTACGGCCGCTGGGTGCGCGCCGAGCTCGAGCGGCAGCCGGGAATCCGGTGGGTGTTCGGGCGGGCGGGTCGCCTGCTCGTGGAGCGGGGTCGCGTGCGGGGCATCGAGCTCGAGCCGGAGCCCGGCAGCGGCGCGGGAGAGCGCATCCGGGGCGGGGCCGTCATCGTGACCGCCGGGACCTTCCTGAACGGCCTCGTTCACGTCGGACCGGAAAGCCGCCCCGCGGGCCGCGCCGGCGAGCCCCCGTCACGCGCGCTCGCCGAGTCGCTCAAGGCGTGCGGCTTCGCTTGGGGCCGCCTGAAGACGGGAACGCCGCCGCGTCTCGACCGCCGGAGCATCGACTTCTCCAGGTTCGAGGAGGAGCGGGGCGACAGCCCGGCCGTGCCCTTCTCGTTCCTGACCGACGGCATCGACCGGTTCCCGGTGGCGTGCCACCTGCTGCACACGACGGGCCGCGTGCACGATCTCGTCCGCGCCCACATCGACCAGTCCCCGCTCTACAACGGCCAGATCCGCGGCATCGGCCCCCGCTACTGCCCCTCTCTCGAGGACAAGGTAATGCGCTTCCCGGCGCGGGAGCGGCATCTGCTCGTTCTCGAGCCGGAGGGGCTCGACGTCGACGAGGTCTACCTCAACGGCTACTCGATGAGCCTGCCGGCCGCGGTCCAGGAGCGCATGGTGCACGCGTTGCCGGGACTCGAGGCGGCCGTCGTGATGCGCCCCGGCTACGCCGTCGAGTACGACTTCATCCAGCCGACCGAGCTCCGCCGCAGCCTGGAGACGCGTCGGGTGCGGGGGCTGTATCTCGCCGGCCAGGTCAACGGGACCTCGGGCTACGAGGAAGCGGCGGCGCAGGGAATCGTGGCCGGCATCAACGCGGCGCGTCTCGTTCGCGGCGAACGCCCCTTCGTCCCGACCCGCGCGGAGGCCTACATCGGCGTGCTGGTCGACGACCTGACCACCACGGGGTGCCGGGAGCCGTACCGCATGTTCACATCGCGCGCCGAGCACCGGCTCCTGCTGCGCATCGACAACGCCGACCTGCGCCTGACACCGGGCGGCCGCCGGGTCGGCCTGGTCGACGACCGGCGCTGGGCCCGCTTCGAGGCGCGCCGGGCCCGGTACGAGGCCAATCGGCAGCGGCTGACGCGGACGACGGTCACGCTGCCCGGCGGAGCGCGGCAACGGGCGTCGCGGGCCCTGCGTCGGCCGGACGTTGCCCTCGAAGCGCTGGCGGCGGCCGGGGAGATTGCGCTCGACACGTGCCGCGGGCAGGAGCACCTGGACGTGACCAGTGTCGAGACGGCCTTCAAGTACGCCGGCTATCTCCGGCGCCAGGAGGAGGCGGCGCGCCGCGCGCGGCGCGACGAGCGGCGGCGCATTCCGCGGGCGTTCCGCTACGAAGCGGTATCGGGCCTGTCGCGCGAGGTCGTCGAGCGGCTCTCCGAGGTGCGACCCGACACGCTGGGTCAGGCGGGGCGGGTGCCGGGGGTGACGCCGGCCGCGGTTGCGGTGCTCGCAGCCTTCGTCGACCGCGCAAGGGCGGCGCGCGCCGAGAGTGGCTAGGCACATGCCGTCGCGGCTGTCCGACCGGCTGCGGCGCCTCGCGGAGGAAGCCGGCGTTCTGCTGGAGGAACCCCTGGCGGAGCGCCTGGCGGCCTACGTCGAGTTGCTCCGGCAGTGGAACGCCAAGCTCAACCTCACCCGACTGGACCGGGACGATGCCGGCCTCGCCCGGTTGGCCATCGAGCCTCTGGCCGCCCTACCCTACCTCCCGGCGCAGGGGACGCTCGTCGACATCGGCTCCGGCGGCGGGTCGCCCGCGGTGCCGGTGAAGCTGGCGCGGCCCGAGCTTGGGCTGCGCATGGTCGAGGCCAGGGCGCGCAAGGTGGCCTTCCTCCGCGAGACGGTCCGGCATCTCGGCCTCGAGCGCACGGAAGTGCTCGCCGGGCGTTACGAAGCGCTGCTGTCGCGGAGCGAGCTGCGGGAGGCGCACGACGCACTGACGGTGCGCGGCGTGCGCCTGAGCCGGGAGGCTCTGCGGAGGCTTCAATCCTTCGTGGCACAGGGCGGTGCGCTCCTGCTCTTCCGCGGCCCCGAACCGGAAGATGCGTGGAGCAACGCCTCGCCCGCCCTCGCGCGGGAGGCTGCGGTGCCCCTTCCCGGGGCACGGGGAAGCGGTCTCGTCGTTCTGCGTCGGCGGGAGGTCTGACCGCCCGGACCACGGCATGTTCCACGTGGAACATCTGACGGAGCGTCAGGCGCGGCGTGAGGCTTCGCCCACCCTTGCGGCAGGCGACGGTGCCGCTCTCCCAGGGGCCCCCGGGGAACGGTCTCTCGTCGTTCTGCGTCGCCGGGAGGTCTGACCGCGCGGACCACGGCATGTTTCCACGTGGAACGCCTGACGGAGCGTCAGGCGCGGCGTGACACTTCGGCCACCCTTGCGGCAGGCGACGGTGCCGCTCTCCGAGGGACCCCGGGGAACGGTCTCTCATCGTCCTGCGTCGCCGGGAGGTCTGACCGCCCTGGGCCACGGCATGTTCCACGTGGAACATCTGACGGAGCGTCCAGGCACGGCGTGAGGCTTCGCCCACCCTTGCGGCAGGCGACGGTGCCGCTCTCCCAGGGGCCCCCGGGGAACGGTCTCTCGTCGTTCTGCGTCGCCGGGAGGTCTGACCGCGCGGACCACGGCATGTTTCCACGTGGAACGCCTGACGGAGCGTCAGGCGCGGCGTGACACTTCGGCCACCCTTGCGGCAGGCGACGGTGCCGCTCTCCGAGGGACCCCGGGGAACGGTCTCTCATCGTCCTGCGTCGCCGGGAGGTCTGACCGCCCTGGGCCACGGCATGTTCCACGTGGAACATCTGACGGAGCGTCCAGCGGCTGGCAGCATCGGGCACGTCAGGTGCTTGGCCCGGTTCGAGTCGGGCGGCCATCGGCAGGCAGGCGCCGCCGGCACCGAGCCGGGCGGCGCGGCGGACGATCTCGACGGGCGGGGGCGACGCAGATTTGACGCTGGCCCCGCAGGAGTGTACTCTCTACGCGACGGACGCGCGTGGCATCGGCCAACCTAACGAAATTATGTTGCGCGACCTAATTTCGGGCTTCCGACCGAAGGCGCGGGTCAAGAAGATCTTCGCCGTCACGAACCAGAAGGGCGGCGTCGGGAAGACGACGACGG
>JAPOYG010000137.1 GCA_026706755.1 Acidobacteriota bacterium | reverse complement strand
TTCGTCGACGCCGTTCGCACCGTCTTCGATCCGCGCCGGCTCCGGAGCGGCAACGAGTACCGATTCGTGATCGGCAGCGACGACGCGTTTCGGCGCTTCGAGTACCACGTCGACGAGGATGCCTTCCTGCGCGTCACCGGCCGCAACGTGCAGTGCGCCGAGTACTGCGCGGAACTCGTTCCGTACGCCAAGACCCGCGAGGAAGCGGCTCTCCGCGGCGCCATCGACGCGTCGCACTCGTCGCTGGTCGCGGCCATCAACGGCGGCGGCGAGAACGTGCTGCTCGCCATACAGATGGCGGAGATTCTGAGCGGCGAGATCGACTTCAACAACGACCTCCGGCGCGGCGACCGCTTCGACGTGCTGTTCGAGAAGGTCTACCGCGAGGAGCACTTCTCCGGGTACGGCGACGTGCTCGCGGCCGAGTTCGTCAACGACGGCCGGGAGATCCGCGCGTTCCGCTTCCACGTGCCGGGCGAGACCGAGGCGCAGTACTTCGACGCCGAGGGGCGGTCGGTCAAGCGGCTCTTCCTCCGCTCCCCGTTCCGCTTCGAGCCGCGGATCACGTCGCGGTTCTCGTACCGGCGGCTGCATCCGGTGCTGGGCGGACACCGGCCGCACCTCGGGGTCGACTACGGGGCGCCGACCGGCACGCCGGTCATCGCCGTCGCCAACGGCAGCGTCGTCTCGGCGGGCCGGAGCGGCGGCTCGGGCAACATGGTGCGCCTGCGGCACACGAACGGCTACGAGACGTACTACCTGCACCTGTCGGCGTTCGCGCCGGGCATCCGGCGGGGCGCGCGCGTCACGCAGGGTCAGATCATCGGGCGCGTCGGTTCCACCGGGCTCTCGACCGGACCGCATCTCGACTACCGCATCCGGAAGAACGGCACCTTCGTCAATCCGCTTCTCGAGCACCGCAACATGCCGCCGGGCGACCCCGTGCCCGACGAGCATCGTTCGGAGTTCGAAGAGGTGCGGGACGCGGCGCTCGACCGAATGCGGGTCGCGCTGCCTCCCGCCGGGCCCTCCGGCGAAGGGGCCTGACGGGCCGGGGCCGAATCCGGAATCCGACCTCCCACACCGACGGACTCGTCAGCTCGTGGCAACCATTCGCCCGTTTCGCGCTCTCCGTCCGGTTCCCGAGGCGGCCGCTGCCGTTGCCTCCGTGCCCTACGACGTGGTGGACAGGGCGGGGGCGCGCGAGCGCGCGGCCGGCAACCCGCTGAGCTTTCTCCACGTGACGCGGGCGGAGATCGACCTGCCGCCCGGAACCGACCCGTACGCGGACGCCGTCTATCGGCGCGCCGCGGCCAACCTGGGCGAGCTGGGCCGGCGCGCTCCGCTCGTCGACGACGACGCGCCGTCCCTCTATCTGTACCGCGTGCGGGCGGGCAGCCACGAACAGACCGGCGTGGCGGGCTGCTTCTCGCTGGCGGAGTACGAGCGACACGTCGTCAAGCGCCACGAGAAGACGCGTCCGGACAAGGAGGACGACCGCACCCGCCACATGCTGGCCCTCGGCGCGCAGACCGGCATCGTGTTCCTGGCGTATCGCGCCGCCGAGGCGGTCGATGCGGTGGTGCGGCGCGGGACCGGCGCGCCGCCGCTCCTCGACGTCCCGGCCGCCGACGGCGTGCGCCACACCGTGTGGCGGCTCCGTCCGGCGGACACGGCCGCGCTCGTCGAGGCCTTCGCTGCCGTCCCGTCCCTCTACATCGCCGACGGCCACCACCGCGTGGCGAGCGCCGCGCGCGCCCGCGACGGGCTCGGCCCGGCCGTCGCCGCCGACTCCGAGGCACCCGCGCATTTCTTCCTCGCCGCGGCCTTCCCGGACTCCGAGACCTGCATCCTGCCCTACAACCGGACCGTAGCCGATCTCGGGGGCCACACCCCCGAGGCGTTCGTCGAGGCGGTGCGAGCCGTTTTCGCGGTGCGGGCGGTGGAGCCGCCGGCTGACGCGCCGCCGCCCAAGGGTCAGGTGGACGTCTATCTCGCCGGGCGCTGGCACCGAGTCGATCTGGGGGCAGGGCGTGAGGCCACCGACGTGTCGGGCCGGGCCGCCGGACTCGACGTGGCCCGACTGCACGACCGGCTGCTCGGCCCGCTGCTCGGGATCGGCGACGTGCGCAGCGACCCGCGCATTGCTTTCGTCGGCGGGGCCGGCGGCACGGCGGCGCTCGAGCGGGCGGTGGACGGCGGCGCCGCGGCCGTCGCGTTCTCGCTCGCGCCGGTCACGCCGGCCGAGCTGCTGGCCGTGTCCGACGCGGGCGAGATGATGCCGCCCAAGTCGACGTGGTTCGAGCCGAAGCTGCGCGACGGACTCCTCGTCCACCGCATCGGCGGATCGACGCCCGACCCGCGCGCGGCGGCCGGCGGAGGCCCGGACCGATGAGCGGACCCGCGGAGCGCGTGTACAACTTCGGCGCCGGGCCGGCCGTGCTGCCCGAGCCGGTGCTCCGGGAGGTGCAGGAGCACCTGCTCGCGCTCCCCGGCACCGGCATGTCGGTGCTTGAGATCAGCCACCGGTCCGCGGCGTTCGAGGAGATCCTGACCTCGGCGGAGATGGGCATCCGGGCGCTCGCGGGCGTGCCCGACGGGTACCACGTGCTGTTCCTCCAGGGCGGCGCGACGCAGCAGTTCGCGATGGTGCCGATGAACCTGCTGGCGGCCGGGGCCACGGCCGACTACGTGGTCACCGGCTCGTGGGCGCGCAAGGCGGCGTCCGAGGCCCGCAAGTTCGGGACCGTCCGGGTGGCGGCGACGACCGAGCCGGCGGGCTTCACGCGCGTGCCGGTCCCCTCGGAGCTGGCGCTGACCCGCGGCGCGGCGTACGTGCACCTGACCTCGAACAACACCATCGCCGGAACCCAGTGGGGCGAGATTCCCGAGACCGGGGACTCGCCCCTCGTGGTCGATGCATCGTCGGACATCCTGAGCCGACCCATCGACGTGGCGCGGCACGGCCTCATCTATGCCGGGGCGCAGAAGAACCTGGGGCCCGCGGGGGTGACGGTAGTCATCGTCCGGGACGAGCTCGTGCGGCGCGCCCCGCAGGGGCTGCCGACCCTGATGCGGTACGAGACGTTCGCGGACAGCCGCTCGCTCCACAACACGCCGCCGGTGTTCGCGATCTACGTCGTCGCCCTCGTCACGGCCTGGATCCGCGACACGGGAGGTCTCGACGAGATGGTACGCCGCAACGAGCGCAAGGCGCGGGCGCTCTACGACGTCATCGACCGCTCGTCGTTCTACCGCGGAACGGCCGAGCCGGCGAGCCGCTCGCGCATGAACGTGACGTTCCGGCTCCCGACGCCGGAGCTCGACGCGCGTTTCGTGCGCGAGGCCGGGGACGCGGGACTCGCGGGCCTCAAGGGCCACCGCTCGGTCGGCGGACAGCGCGCGTCGATCTACAACGCCTTCCCCGAAGCGGGCGTGGCCGCCCTGGTCGACTTCATGCGGGAGTTCGAGCGGACGCGCGGCTAGATGCGTCTGTGCGCGGAGCCGCCAGGCGACGATCGGCGAGCCGGGTCCCCGGACAGGATAAGATGGAAGGCTGAACTCGAAACCCGACACTCAGACAGGGAAAACGCGCATGTCAGCAAGCACACACGAACTGACCGACGGCAACTTCGCCGAATCCGTCATCCAGTCGCCGAAGCCGGTGCTCGTCGATTTCTGGGCCGAGTGGTGCGGCCCCTGCCGCATGATCGCGCCGACGGTCGAGGAGCTGGCCGGCGACTACGCGGGGCGGGTGACGGTCGGCAAGCTGAACGTCGACGCCAATCCGGCCACGGCGGGTCAGTACGGCGTGCGGTCGATTCCGACGCTCCTGCTCTTCAAGGGCGGGGAAGTGGTCGAATCCGTCGTCGGGCTCGCGGACAAGGGGCGTCTCCAGGCCATCATCGACAAGCATGTCGAGCCGGTGGCGGCCGAAGTCGAGCGCGCGAGCTGAGGGTCGCGACCGCTCGGAGCGCAGGGTGGGCGCTGCGCGCGGGATGCGACTCCCGCGCGCATGCCGTGGTGGGGGGGAAGTGCCGCAGCCTCCTCGCGCGGGGCGCCGGCACCAGCGTGGAGCGGAGGGGCGGTGCCTACCAGCGCGGTTCGCGCCGCCCGCCGCCGTAACCGCCGTCCATGGGTCCCGGCCCGGACCCGGAGTCCATGGGCCGCGGAGCACGCGGGCGGGCTTCGTTCACCGCCAGACGCCGTCCCTGGAACTCGGTCTGATCCAGGCTGGTGATCGCCTTCTGGGCGTCCTCGTCATTCACCATCTCGACGAAGGCGAAGCCCCGCGGGCGGCCCGTGTCGCGGTCGGTCACCACGTACACGGAGTCGATCTCGCCCACCTGCGCAAACAGATCCCGCAGATCGGCCTCTCCTGCCGAAAAAGGGATGTTCCCGACGTACAGTCTTCGACCCATTCACGAACTCCTTCTCTCCAATACGCCTAGCCGAGCGCGTCAGCACTCATCGCTGCGGAACCACCTGAGACGGAGGAGCGCGCTACGGGGTCTCGTCGGCTCTCGATGCGGGTGAAGCGAGCAGGCTGGCAACCACGAACCGAGCCAGACTACCTTGAGACGCCACGGATTGCAAAGGGAATCTCGGAGTCCTCAGGGACCGCCGACCCAGCCCTCGCTCAACGCGTCCCGGTCGACGGCGGCGCCGCGCAGGTAGACGGCCTCGATGCGCCGCGTGTTGGTGATGTCGTCCAGGGGGTTCGCGCCCAGCACGACGAAGTCGGCGCTCCGGCCGGGCGCCACGGTGCCGGCGTCTTCCAGGCCGAGGAACGCGGCGGAGGTGGAGGTGGCCGCCACGATGACCTCGTGCGGCGTCATGCCCGAGGCCACCATGTCGGCCATCTCGACATGCGGGCTCCAGCCCGCGTTGCCGTCCGTGCCGAAGGCTATGCGCATGCCCTCGGCGTTCAGCCGCGCGAGGTTGCGCGCCTGGACGGCGAAGCTCGCCTGCGCCTCCGGCCGGTCGACGAAGCGGGCCTGGATCTCCGCCAGCTCGTCGGCGGGGATCGTGCCGCTCAACCAGCCGAGGTCTTCGGCGACTCCCCGGCCGGGCAGGTTCGGAACGAGAACCACGTGGGGGCGGGCTCGGACGAGCTCGACGAACTCGTCGTCCACGTCCCGGTCCCGCACTCCGTGCGCGAACGCATCGACGCCGGCCCGCAGCAGCCCCTTGGCATCCTCGAGGGTGAAGATGTGCGCCGTGACGCGCAGGCCCCGGCGATGCGCCTCGTCGATGATCGCGCCGTACAAGGCCGGGGTCAGCTTCTCGTAGCGGCCGTTGCGGTCGTCGACCCAGATCTTGACGATGTCGACCGCGCGCGCCGCGAGCTCCCGCACCGCGGCGCGCGCTTCTTCCTCGGTCGCGATCCAGTACGGGATGTCCGAGCGCCCGGGTTCGGGCCTCGTGATCCCGCGCCCGGCCGTCCGGTAGCGCGCCGCGCCCGGGATGGTCTCGCCCCGGACCTGGTACACGTCGTCGCCCGTGTCCTGCCCGAGGCTCATCGCGGCGCCCACGCCGTAGTAGGCGCGCCGCCGCAGATCCTCGATGAGCCCGGCCCGCGTTCGCGAGAGGTGCACGTGGGTGTCGATCAGCGCGGGTATCACGGTGCGGCCCGTGAGATCGACCCGCTGGGCCCCCGCCGGCACCTCCACGTCGTCGGCCGGCCCGACCGCGACGAAGCGGTCCCCCTCGACGACGAACGTGGCGCCCTCGATCGGGTCGCTCCCGTCGCCGACGATGACCCGCGCGCCGACGAACGCCGTGGCGGCGGCCGCCTCCTGCGCGCCTTGCGAGGCTTCGGTTCCCGCGGCGAGCGGCCCCGCGGCCGCCGCGACCGCGAGACCGAGGGCCGCGGCCGCGGCTGGCGTGGTGACA
>JAPOYG010000700.1 GCA_026706755.1 Acidobacteriota bacterium | reverse complement strand
GGGCTAAGCCCTCGATCGTCGCGCGCGCCGCCCGGCGTGCAATGATGGCCAGGGTCCAGTCTGGAACGCCGCGCGGCGTCCCGCTGCCGACCTATGTGAGCGGCCATCGACCGGACGGCACCCCTGCACGCGATGGAACGCATCGCCACATCGCGGTACTTGCCGATCTGCCGCGCAAGCGGTTCCTCTACATCGCGCCGAGCGAATCGCGGCACCACGGCGCCCGCTGGCGAGACATCGCGGCGGTTCATGGACGGACAGCCGGCGCCCTTGAAGGTATGGACGTTCTTCGCGCCGGCCCAGCCGGGCGCCTGACGCTGGCTCCCGCTGCTCTCGATCTGGACGCTGACCCGCTTTTCGCGCCGGCCCGGGTGTGGGAGAGCGTGACGGCGTACGACGTGACGCGCCATTATCGCGGCCCGACCGCGGAGGATGCCCTTGCGCTCGATGTCGCGGCTGAGCTTCAGCGTTGCGGTTGGCCGCGGCTTCGGCGCGAGTCTATCGAGGTGATCGCCGTTCGCCGCGGCCCGCGTGGCGGGCTGTCGGGTCGCCTCCGGCTCACGTTCCGCACCGCGGAAGCCGGCCCGCTGCTGTTGGGCCGGACTGCGCACAAGGGGGGTGGGCTCTTTGCCGGATGTGGACGGCGTTCGGCGGGAACGAGTCTACCGTGAGGTACGCTGCGTGCTGGGCCCACGACGGTCGGACCGGGGTCGCCAAGCCTGTTCGGGACTGACTCGCGAGTGAAGGAGAGACCAGCTCGGCGGACGCAACCCTTCGTGACCGGGCAAGCGGTCGGTTGCGGTGAGATGCTGCCGATGACCAGACGCAGACTGCCGCTCGGCATCCAGACCCTCCGGAAGATCCGCGAGGACGGCTGCTACTACGTCGACAAGACGGGATATGCGGCGCGGCTGATCGAACAGGGCACGCACTACTTCCTCTCGCGCCCCAGGCGGTTCGGCAAGAGCCTGTTCGTCGACACGCTGAAGGAGCTGTTCGAGGGCGACGAAGCGCTGTTCCGGGACTTGGCCGTCTACGGCCACTGGGACTGGTCGGTCCGCCACCCGGTGCTGCGCCTGAGCTTCGGCGCCGGCCTCTTTCGGGAACCGGGCGGCCTGCACGCGAACGTGATGGCGCAGCTCGGCGACATCGAGCGCGAGGCCGGTGCGGCGTCCGACTGCGCCACGGCGCCAGAGCGGTTCCGGGCCCTGCTGGCGACGCTGCATCGGCGCGCCGGCCGGCGCGTCGTCGTTCTGGTGGACGAATACGACAAGCCCATCCTGGACGCGCTTGACCTTCCCGAGACCGCCCGCGCCAACCGTGACTTCCTGCGGGTTCTGTACGCGACCATCAAGGACAGCGACGCCCACGTCCGTTTCACCTTCCTGACCGGCGTGAGCAAGTTCTCCAAGGTCAGCCTGTTCTCCGGCCTCAACAACCTGACGGACATCACCCTCGAGCCGGAGTACTCGGCCCTCTGCGGCTACACCGACCGCGATCTCGACACCGTGTTCGCGTCCGAGCTGGCAGGGCTCGACCGGCAGGCCGTCCGCGACTGGTACAACGGCTACAGTTGGCTCGGGGCCGAGCGCGTCTACAACCCCTACGACATCCTGCTGCTCTTCCGGCGCCGCAAGTTCAACGCCTACTGGTTCGAGACGGGCACGCCGACGTTCCTGGTCGACACGCTGTTCGAGCGCCGGGTGAGCTCGCTGGCCCTGGACGGCATGGTGGCGGGCGACGACCTGCTGTCGGCGTTCGACGTGGACGAGATGGCGACCGAGGCGCTGCTGTTCCAGACCGGCTACCTGACCATCAGGGGAGAGGAGGACCTGGGCGGCGAACCCGTGTACCGGCTCGGCTATCCGAACCGGGAGGTGAGGCAGAGCCTGAACCGGAGGCTGCTGCGCCGCCTCGTGGGCGATTCGTCGCGGGAGACCGAGAACCGGATCCGGCTCTACCGGCTGCTGGAGGCCCACGATGTGGAAGGGCTCCGGACGCTGTTCCACGCCTTCTTCGCCGGCATTCCCCACGAGTGGTACACGAACAACGACATCGCCCGCTACGAGGGGTACTACGCGAGCGTCTTCTACTCGTACTTCGCGGCGCTCCGGCTGGACGTGACGGTGGAGGACAGCAGCAGCCACGGGCGGGTGGACATGGCCGTGCGCTGCGCCGGCCACGTGTACCTGTTCGAGTTCAAGGTGGTCGAGCTGGCGCCCGAGGGGGCGGCGATGGCGCAGCTCAAGGCGAGGCGGTACGCCGACAAGTACCGCGGCCTGGGCGAGCCGATCGATCTCGTCGGCGTGGAGTTCAGCCGCGAGACGCGCAACGTTGTGGCTTTCGAGGTCGAGCGGGCGTAGTAGGGCCGGTCCAGCGCGGGGTCGCTGGCAAGGCGCACGACCACAGCCGGGTCCGGGGCAGCGCCCCGAGGGACGGACGAGTGTTGGGAGGGTTGATGCCGAATCCTCGTCGAGTGGGACGAGCGCGTCGCGGCCGGCTCTGCCTCCTCAGCGCCCCTCGATCTCGTTGCGGGCGGCGCTGGAGAGGAACGCGGAACGGGTCATGCCGCGCCGCTTCGCCTCCTCGTCGATGGCGCGCAGCAGGCCGAAGTCCAGAGACACGTTGATGCGGCGTGGTGAGCCCTTGTCGAGGATGAGCGGCACGAACGCGATGGTCGCCCCGTCCCGCCACCCGGCCAGGCTCTCGTCCGCCCTGACGTCGTGGAGGGAGCGCGGGGGGGGGACGGGTTCTCCATCGGCCAGCATGCCTTCGACGTGAAACGACAGCGCCTCGGCCCCGCGGCGGAGCGCGTCGTCGACGGTCTCGCCATCGGAGACGCAGCCGGGGAAATCGGGAAAGCTGACGCCGACGCCCGGCTCGTCGTCGTCGTGAAGGAAGGCCACGTAGCGCATCTCAGCCCCTCCGCGGGTTCCAGCCCGCCCGACGGTAGATCGAGGCGACGGTGCCGCGCTTGATGCTCCGATTCGGATGCGTCACCGTGATGCGGCCTGCGCGATCCGGGTGCTTGAACTGCCAGTGGCTTCCCCGGACCGCCACGCGAACCCAGCCGTCTCGTTCCAGCCATCGGATCAGTTTGCGGCTGTCGCGTTCCACGCCGACTCCGTATGTAGCATGATACACAATTCGAATCGCCTTCGCGCTGGTGCCGACGTCGGCGATTCGTCGTGCCAGGCCGCGCCTGCCGGTGGCGGGTGATGAGATCGAGGCCGGCCCGCGACCGGTGGCCCATGCCGTCGGCGAGGAGGATGGGGCGGCA
This sequence comes from Acidobacteriota bacterium, assembly GCA_026706755.1. Taxonomy (GTDB): domain Bacteria; phylum Acidobacteriota; class Vicinamibacteria; order Vicinamibacterales; family UBA8438; genus JAGWAJ01. Next base: position 2,625 of record JAPOYG010000700.1, on the reverse strand, counting down.
ACCGCCCGCCCGGGCTCATGCAGGCTCCACCGCGAACGATGCCAGATCGCGGCTCTGCCTGCTGAACTCCACCGCGATCAGGTGGATGGGCTCACCCCGGCCACGGTACTTGTCGGCGTAGCGCCGGTCCCGCAGTTGCGTCATCGCCGTGCCGGCCGGCACCGATTCCACCATCTTGAACTCGAACAGGTAGACGTTGCCGTTGAAGCGCAGCGCCATGTCCACGCGACCGCGGCTGCCGGCGTCCTCGGCCGTGACGTCGAGCCCCAGCGCCGCGAACCACGAATAGAACAGGCTGGCGTAGTAGCCCTCGAAGTTCGCGATGTCGTTGTTGACGTGCCAGTTGTAAGGGACGCCCGCGACGAACGCCCGGAACAGCGACTCCAGATCGGCGAAGTCGTTGGCCGTGAGCAGATCCAGCAGCCGGATGTCGTGCGCGCCCTGCCGCGACGAGTCCGGCCCCAGGGCGCCCAGCAGGTGTTCGTTCAGGCTCTGCTTCACCTCGCGGTTCGGATAGCGCAACCGGTAAAGGGTCTTGCCACCGACGTTCCGTTCGTCCCCGATCGTCAGGTAGCCGGTTTGGAACAGCAGCGCCTCGGTCCCGATGTCGTCCACGTCGAACTTCGACAGCGATTCGTCGGTGCCGACCATATCTTCGAGGGCCGGAGAGCCGACCCGCCGCCGACACAGGATGTCGACCAGGCACGAGGGCGTGCCGGTCTGGAACCAGTGGGCCTTGAACTCGCGGCGGTCGAAGAACAGCAGGATGTCGTAGGGGTTGTAGACGGTCTCCGGGCCGCGCCAGTTGTAGCCGTCGTACCACTCGCGGACGGCGGCGCGGTCGATCCCCGGCAGCTCGGCCGCAAATACGCCGTCCAGATCCGCGTCGGTGTAGCCGCAGACGGTGGAGTAGCGGGGATCGAGCGTGATGTCCTTCAGATTGTTGAGCTCGGAGAACAGGCTGACCTTCGAGAACTTGCTCACGCCGGTAAGGAACGCGAATCGGACGTGGGCGTCGCAGTCCTTGATGACGGCGTAGACGCCGCACAGGAAGTTACGGTTGGACCGCGCCACATCGGGTGCCTCCAGCGCGTCGAGGATGGGCTTGTCGTACTCGTCCACGAGGACCGCGACCGCCTGACCGGTCTTGTCGTGCAGCGCTTCCAGCACGGCGCCGAAGCGTCCGGGAACCGTGGCGTACTCTGGAGCGAGGCCGGCCCGCCGTTCGACGGCGGCGAGCTGCTCCGTCAGGCGGGCCTCCACCTGGTCCGGGCGCGTGAAGTCGCCGCTGCCGAAGCTCAGCCGCACGACCGGGTGGCGAACCGACCAGTCACACCGTTGGTGGATGTCGAGCCCCGCGAACAGCGGCTCGTTGCCCTCGAACAGCTCCTTCAGCGTGTCGAGGAACAGGCTCTTGCCGAAGCGCCGCGGGCGGGACAGGAAGTAGTGCGTGCCTTCGTCCAGCAGCGCTCGGACGTGAGCGGTCTTGTCCACGTAGTAGCAGCCGCGTTCGCGGAGCGTGCGGAACGTCTGAATGCCGATGGGCAGCTTGCGTCTGGTCATCGGGAACCGGGTCACGCGGCGCCGAACAGCCCCAGCCCGAAGTGGCTGCCGTAGCCGATGGCCAGCGGGCCCGTCACCGGCTCGGGCAGCACGAGGTCGAGCAGAGCGCCGGCGGCGTCGGGCTGCACCTCGCGGCCGCGGGACCGGAAGCGGTGGAAGTGGATCGCGCGGCGCCGGGCCCCGCCGACGTCGATGGCGTCCCGTCTGGTAACGACCATGCCGCACGGATCCAGCCCCCGGCGCGTCAGCAGGCGGCGAACCTCGCCCGGGTAGCCGGCCGCCTTCAGGTGACCGGACGCCAGGAACGGCGTTACGCTCCGCCAGCGTCTCGACGTGCCGAAGATGCCCGCGCCGCCGGCGAAGTCGGCCGGGCGGCCGAAGCCCTCCAGCGCGAGCCGCCATTCCTTCACGGCGCCCGGCTCGGCGTCGACTGCCTCCGTCCGCTGCTTCGGGGCCAGCCACAGCCGGGTGATGCGGTCGAGCCGGGCCTGGACCTCCTGGTTCATGCCACCGGCGACGAATACCGACACGTGGTCGATCCAACCGTCGCCGTCGGCGTCCTCGGGCAGCCAGAACGCGTGCCGGTGCGACGGGTCCTTCAGCGGCTTGCCGTCGGCGCCGCGGCCGGAGATCTCCCACGGCGCCAGCGGCCGGCGGTTCCCGGCCTCGTCCGCCTTCCAACCGAATCGTGCGAGAGCGGCCCGCCGCATCAGCTCGCCAACCTGCACGGCGTCCTCGATGCGGGGCAACGGCCGGCCGGCGAGCAGGAAACGGGCGACGGTGGGCAGATCACGCGGGGTTCGGGCAGAGCGTCGTCGGGCGGCGCGGGCGGTCACGCCCGGCGCGGCCTCCGGTGCACGCGCGTAGACCACCTCGCGGGCGGCGGGGGGACGGCTCCAGCCCCGATCCTGGTAGTCGGCGGTGTCGAGCGAGAGCGCGTCCACGAGACGTTCCGGCAGCGTGTGCGCCTGCCGCCCCTTGCTCTTCAGCGCCTTGTCGAGCTTCGCCTCAATCGTGCGCTCGGTGGGAGGGCGCCCGGGAGTGGCGAGCAACCGCTGACGC
>JAPOYG010000468.1 GCA_026706755.1 Acidobacteriota bacterium | reverse complement strand
GGCAGGCGGACCGGTCGCTGCGCACCTGGGTGGACGACGACGGCATGGTGGTGGTCGGGGCCGGCTGACGCCGGAGGTGGGGGCGGTGTTCCGGCGGGCGCTGGAGGCCGCCGTGGCGGCGGACCGCGGCGCGGAGGCCGATGGCGGCGGTACGGTCCCGGCGGACGGTACGGTGGCGGACGGTGGCGCGGTGGCGGAGGGCGGCGCGGCGTCGGCCGCCGGCGCCGCCGGGACGGAGCCGGCGGACGCGGTGGACGAGGCGGTCGGCGTGGAGCGGAGCCTCGGGCAGCGGCAGGCGGACGCGCTGGGCCGGCTGGCCGAGTGCGCGCTGGCCGGCGGGCTGGACCGGGGCACGGCGGGCGACCGTTACCAGGTGGTGCTGCACGTGGACGCCGAGGCGCTGGTGGAAGACCCGCCGCCGAGCACGGCGGAACTCGCGGGCGGCGACGGGGACGGCCTGGACGCGGGCGGGACGGACGGAATCGGGGACGTTCCGCGGGAACGCCGCGGCCGGTGCGCCGGGCGGGAGGCTGCCCCGGACCGCACGCCGGGCGGCAGGCGGCGCTTGCCGAGGACGGCGGCATTCGCGTCGGGCAGGAGACGGCCCGCCGCATCGCCTGCGACGCCGCCACCGTCACCATGCGGCCCGGACCCGACGGCGGCGTGCTCGACGTCGGCCGCCGCACCCGGACCGTCTCCCCCGCGTTGCGCCGAGCACTTGCCGCGCGCGACGGGCAGTGCCGCTTCCCCGGCTGCGAGGCCCGGCGCTGCGACGCGCACCATATCCATCACTGGGCCGACGGCGGGGAGACCGCGCTCGCCAACCTCGTCCTGCTGTGCCGGCCACCAACGACGGTTATTGAGTTATTTATAACAATAGACTTACTTCAAATCTGATGACTCCGCTTCCCTCCTTCAATCCCTCATTCTGAACGGGAATCCACCGGGCTACCGAAGCCCCGGGCGGACGAATCAGGCCCTTGGCGCCACCGGCTCGGCCCCGTGTCCCGTTCGTGCTCCCGTGCCCGCGCTCGGAACGTCCAGTCGAGCAGTTGGCGGGCCTGAGGCTTGAACTCTTCGTCGGGGAACAGGTCCTTGTAGATCCGGATCGCGTCGCCGGGCTCCTTCAGCTTCAGGTGCTCGGCCAGCGTCGCGACGTCCTGACGGTCCCTGTTGCGTCCCGCCAGCAGCTTCATCGCCAACAGGTGCTTGGCCGATGCGCCCGTGACCGTCAGGTATGGAGACTGGTACAGCGTCTCCGCCCGCTTGTCCGCCGACCGGGTAGTGCCGTATTTTCACTCTTAGGCCGCTAGAACCCGCCGACCACACCCGATAGAGGAAACGCCCCGGCCCCCGCACCGCGCGGGGCCGGGGCGTTTCCTCTATGCGGCGGCGCCCCCCCGGGGGGGGAGCGCGTAGCAGCACGCCCTTCCGGCTGGCCAGCCTCAACGCCCTCGGGTTAGGGCGATCTCATCGAAGATGTCTCGGACGACCTGAGTTCCCGCCGGTAGCGCGAAGTGCCCGCCGGTCGCGGGGAGCCGTCTGATGCTCGTGATCCGCTTGAGGACGTGGAACATGGGCCGCTCGTCCGAATCCGTGACGTGGCTCTCCGACTCCAACACTAGAATCGGACTCCGACGTTGCAGGTCGAGCGGTGGGCGGTACTCCCATCTGGTCGACACCTGGCTGTAGCCGCCCCGCATCTCCTCGGTGAGGGTCCACCCATGCAGGAGCACGGGACCGTGAGCCTTCGAGCCCGTGCGCGTAATGGGAACAGCATCGTCCGGTACGTCGGACCGCTCCGCGGGTCGCCGCGCCCGCGCGGGGGCCGTACGTCCGGGCCCCACCAACCCCGGCACGTTGAACGGGACGTCCATCGGTCCGACCGTGGCGATTCCCTCGTCTAGGTTGATGGCATAGCGCAGGCCGTCACCGGGCAGCCAGATCTCGGCCACCTGCTCGTTCGTCAGCGTCGAGTGCTCGCGGCGTTGGTTGCCGGTCTCGTCGAACACGTACCGTCCAGTCCGTTGGGATACGATGGTCGGGATTCCTTCGCGGGAATCCGTGACGGTGATCTCGTAGCGAGCCTCGTACGTGCTCTGAGCACTTGCCGGCACGACGGCCGTCAACGCGAGCACCACCACCGATAGTAGTTGCTGCTTCATCGCGATCCTCCTTCGGCTCGATGTTTTGTCGTCGCGGTGCCCCCCCTACGGCCAGCAATCGTAGGTGTTCTCCTCCCACTCCCAGCAGTCGTCTGTGCCCACGATGCAGCACTCCCAGTGGATGTATTCCTGCTCCATGTGAGGCAGCGGGATAGGAATCGGGAACCAGGGCACGTCCAGGAAGCACAAGCCCGAGCACGAACCCGACATCGTGCAGCGGATGTTGACCTGAGCGCTGGCCCCGGCCGCCGCCGCGAGGAACTCCGGCGGGCTCCGAACTCGGCCAGGACCGCCGCCTCCCTCGCCTTGAAGATCTCGCTCTCGTCGAGAGCGTTCTCTGAGGCCAGGGCAGGGATTCCAAGCGCAAGCACAACGGCCGACCGCGGGATGGCTGTCGTCGCCTGGTCGTTGAGCCACGTGTCGCCCAGACCATGCCGGCGGCCTACCTTGCGCACGGCTTCCACCAATCGGGAGTGCCCCGCATCGATCCGGGCGTCAACGTCCCTCGTCGTCCGTTCGCGGTCGAACGCGAGGCTCATCGCGGCCCCGCCCACGATGTAGATCTGCGCGCGCGTACGGGTGAACCGCAATTCGGCCGACAACTCGTCGAACAACTTGACGATTCTCTCCCGGTCAAGGGGTCCAGTCACACCGCTCTCCCCCTCGACGGTCGAGATCCCGCGGGTCCGGTATCGCTCCGTGACGCAGGAACGCGGCCGGCGCGTACATCAAGGAGTGCATCCGGATGATCGGTATCGGCGACAGAACCCAGGGGCTGTCGAGGAACCGTTCCGGCTCGTCCACCCACGCCGGCCGCTCGTGCCCGTGCAGCCACGCCACGTGCTCCACCATCGCGGCCAGCAGCGCGTCCCACCTCGTGTGCGTCAGCGGCACCCGCTCCGCCAGCGCCGCCCGTTGCTGCGCCGCGTTCAGGACGTTGAAGTCCCGTGGCAGGCCGCACACGATCCACCGCTCGATGTCCGACTCCGGCCACCCTTCCCGGATGCCCTTGGTGTAGGCGCCCAGCGTGAATGGAGCGTCGTCGGTCCAGGGGTTCGGCCGCTCGAACGGCGGTATCTCCATGTCCGCGGCTGCAGCCAGTTCGTGAACACTCTTCTTCCTGAGCAGCTGGTTGACCAAGTCTTGCAGCTCGGCCCACTGGTCGCTGCTGAAGTCGGCCGTCAGGTCCTCGAACGTGACCCGCGGCGGGTTCTGCTGGCGGCCGACCATACGCTCCGTCGCCTCGTCGTACGCCTCGTTCACCAAGCGGTCGACCTCCCGGCGGGCCGGCGCCAGCCCCCGGTCCATCCGGCGGAGCTGCTCGAGGGTGAACGTCTCCTCAACCAGCTCTCTCCACGGCCGGTGTCCGGTCATCGTGCGCCTTCTCCCCCTCTACGCGACGTGGTCGCCGACGGACGGCCCCGGTCCCAACTCACCCATCCCACCACGGCCTGCAAGTTGAGGCCATCGGGAGCCACGTGCGCGAGGTACGCTCGCGACGCGGCGTTCCTGGGGCGCTTTCAGCCATTCTTGCACTTCTCCACTGCCCCGGTCAGCCCGGTCACTGCCCTGTCCGTTCTGGTCGAGCCGGCGATCAGGAAGACCAACGAGCGGCCCCGGCTGCCGGTCCGGCCCGTCGCCGGCCACCAGCATCGCGTCGCCGGACTCGAACACGGGACCGGCGAAGTTGTGCTCGCGCGAATGCGGTCACCGTCGCGACCGTGCTCCGTTCGGGCCTGGCCTTCCCGCCAAGGGACAATTTCGCCGGGAGCGACCCGCGCGAGGGGCGTGACGCAGGAACGCCCATTGCGCCGCGAAACCGGAGGTTTCGTGGGGGTTGCTCCCGGCACTACGGCCGGCGCATTACCGGCCGCCCGCGTCTGTCGTTGGGACGCTGTCAGTTCAGTAACCGCGGGGCGTTCCGGCCCGACGGCCCGGCCGGCGCGATGTGATTCGGGCTGTGACAGCGGGTCGTTGTCTGAATCACACGCTGGAGCGGCGAATTGGGTGCTCGACGGTCGTCAGCGACGGGCCTCGTGGTCCGACCCGTGCTCGCCATCCAGGTAGGCGGCCCACTCCTCCATGAGCCCCCGCCGCCGCTCGAACAGGTCCGACCGCGCGTAGGCGGCCTCGACCCGGTTGCGGACCACGTGCGCCAGCGCCGCCTCGACGACCTCCCGCGGGTGGTCGGTCTCCTCGGCCGCCCAGTCCCGGAAGCTGGAGCGGAAACCGTGGGGCACCGCCGCGATGTCCAGGTCCTTGAGCAGCTGCGACAGGAACGTGTCCTTGATGTAGTTGCCCCAGCGGTTCGGGAACACCAGCGGATTACCGTCCGCGAGCGACCGCGCCGCGGCGAGGACCTCACCCGCCCGCCCGCTGAGCGGGACCCGGTGCTCGCGCCGCGCCTTCATCCGCGGCCCCGGAATCGTCCACAGCCGCCCGTCGCGGTCGATCTCGTCCCACGTCGCCAGCCGCACCTCCCCCGATCGCGCCGCCGTCAAGACCAGGAACTCGAACGCCAGCTTGACCGCCCGCGTCGCCTTCGACGCCCGCACCGCGCCGATCGCCGACGCCACCTCGCCGTGGGGCAGCGCCCGCATGTGCCGCACGGTGTCGCGTTGCGGGCCGAGGACCGGCCCGATGCGGTCGCACGGATTGTCGGCTCGGTGCTCCATGGCGATGCTCCACTCCAGCACCGCGCGGATGCGTTGGCGCAGTCGCCGGGCCGTGTCCGCCTTGACGTGCCAGATCGGCGTCAGGACGGCCAGCACGTCGGCGCTGCTGACCTCGGAGACGGGCCGGCTGCCGATGCGCGGGAAGACGTGGCGTTCGAGGCTCTGGAACCAGTCGGCTGCCTGCCGGGGGCTGCGCCAGCCGGCCCGCTTCTGCTCGACGACGGTCGCGGCGGCCTCGGCGAAGGTGGGCATGCCCTGGGTGCGGCGCTTGTCGGCGAGGGGATCCCCGCCGGCACGGGCGAGCTTGCGATTGGCGAGGGCCTGGTCGCGGGCCTCGGCGAGCGAGACGAGGTGGACGCTGCCGAGTCCGAGTTCGTGTTTCCGGCCCCGGTTGACGAGGCGCTGGATCCAGCTTCGGGTGCCGGTCCGCTGGACGTAGAGGTAGAGTCCGTTCCCGTCCGCGTGCCGTCCGACGGGCGCGGACCGGACGAAGGCGGCGGCGAGACGGTTGTGAGGGTGTCGGCCCTTGGGCTTGGTCTTGCGGGGTTGGGGCGCGCCGGCTGTCACAATATCCATTCCCCAATCCGATCCGAGATGCCAGCGGATTTCCCGTGACGTTCGGTCCCTCTTGGCCCGACTGGAGTGGTTATAAATAACTATTATTCATGGAGTTACAGACTCCACCGGATGATGGTGGGCGCCAGAGGATTCTGTGGTGATGTTGCTGTGCCGGCGGCACCATCGGGCTGTGCACGAAGAGGGCTTCCGCGTCCAGGTGGACGGCGGCGGCGCGATCGCGTTTCTGCGGCCCGACGGGCGGCCGCTGGCGGAGGCGCCGGCGGCCCCGGACTGGGACGGGCCCGCGCTGGCGCCGGTGGACCGGCGGCTGGCGGATGCCGGGGTCGGCATCGACGCGGAGACGGCGCCGCGGTGGCAGGGGAGCGGCTGGACGTCGGCTGGGCCATCGACGTGCTGTGGCGCCCGCGGGCCGGCGAAGACCCGCGGGCGACGTGCCCGCGGAAGCGTCCGGCCCGTGACCGGCGGCGGAAGCCGTAGGAGCCGGATGCGACGCCCCGGATGCTCACGCCGCTCGCGC
>JAPOYG010000355.1 GCA_026706755.1 Acidobacteriota bacterium | reverse complement strand
GCCGATCGCGGGTCGCGAAGATGCGGCCGCAGCTCCAGTCGCCGGGCCGCCGGCAAGGGCCGAGCCGCCCGCGAGGGCCGAGCCGCCCCGCGCGCCTCCGGCGATGACCGCGGCGCGAGCGCCGGCCGGGGCCGGCGGGCGGCGCTCCGGCACCGGCTTCGCCGCGGGAGGGCGGGCCATCGTCGGGGCTCCCCCGCCGCCCGTTCCCCCCGCGACCATCAACCGGGACGCCAGCGGCCGGGCCACCGTGCGGGCGGTGCGGCTCGAGGAGCCGCTGCGCGTCGACGGCGTGCTCGACGAAGGCGTGTACGAGACCACTCCGCCGTTCGCCGGATTCGTGCAGCAGGTGCCGCTCGAGGGCGCACCGTCGACCGAGCGGAGCGAAGCGTGGATCCTGTACGACGACGACGCCGTGTACGTCGCGGCGCGCCTGTGGGCCTCCGTACCCGTCTCGCGCTGGGTCGCCAACGAGATGCGGCGCGACTCGTTCCAGACCGTCCAGAACGAGCACCTCATCGCGACGTTCGACACGTTCTACGACCGGCGGAACGCCTTCGCGTTCATGGTCAACGCCCTGGGCGGCTTCATCGACTTCCAGCTCACCGACGAGGGGAATCCGAACATCGACTGGAACCCGGTCTGGGATTCCAGCGTCGGCCGCTTCGACGGCGGCTGGACGGTCGAGATGGAGATCCCCTTCAAGTCGATCCGCTTCCGCCCCGGCGCCGACCAGCTCTGGGGGCTGCAGCTCGGCCGCCACATCAGTTGGAAGAACGAGCGGACCTACCTGAACCCGGTCCCGATCTCCGGCGGGCCCGGCGAGTTCCGGGTGTCGGCCGGGGCCACGCTGACGGGTCTGGACGTGCCGGCGGGCAACCGGACGTTCGAGATGAAGCCCTACGCGATCGGCGGGCTGGCCAGCGACATCGCGAGCGGCATCCGCAACGACGGTACCGGCGACGCCGGCATCGACGTCAAGTACGGCGTCACCGAGAACCTGACCGCGGACTTCACCTACAACACCGACTTCGCGCAGGTCGAGGTGGACGAGCAGCAGGTCAACCTCACGCGCTTCAGCCTCTTCTTCCCCGAGAAGCGCGACTTCTTCCTGGAAGGCCGCGGCATCTTCGACTTCGGGCGCGGCGCGTTCTTCGGCGGCGGGGGCGGGGGCGGGGGTGGCCGGCGGACGGGCGGCGGGGGCGGCTTCTTCGGGGGCGGCGACGTCCCGATCATCTTCTTCAGCCGGCGGATCGGCCTCGAGCAGAGGGACGGGGTCAGCCGCACCGTGCCGATCCTCGGCGGCGGGCGCCTCACGGGCCGGGTCGGTCCGTTCAGCATCGGGGCGCTCGGCATCGGCACCGGCAGCGAGAGCACCGTCGGCGCCGAGCCGACCGCCTTCACCGTCCTTCGCGTGAGCCGCGACATCCTGCGCCGCAGCCGGATCGGCGCCATCTACACGGGCCGCTCGGTCGCGCTCAACAGCCCCGGATCGAACGAGGTCTACGGCGCCGACGGGCAGTTCGCCTTCTTCGACAACGTGTACGTGAACGGCTACTACGCCGCGTCGCGAACGGCCGGGCGCGAGGGCGACGACGCCAGCTACCAGGGGGTGTTCACCTACAACGGCGACCTCTTCGCGCTGCAGCTCGACCACCTGTGGGTCGGCTCCAACTTCAATCCGGAGATGGGCTTCCTGCGGCGGGCGGACTTCCGCCGCACGTTCGCCACCGGCAACTACGCCCCCCGGCCCCGCTCCATCGAGTCCGTCCGGCAGTTCACCTTCGGCGGCAGCCTCGACTACATCGAGACGGGCGCGGGCGTGGTCGAAACCCGCATCGCGCAGCTCCGCTTCCAGACCGAGTTCGAGAACGGCGACCGGTTGGGCGTCGATGCGCAGCGCAGCTACGAGCTGATCCCGTACGCCTTCCCGCTGGGCGGCGACGTCTCCATCAACCCCGGCCACTACGACTTCCAGGACTACTACGCGTCGTACTCCCTGGGCGCGCAGCGGCGCGTCTCGGGGACCGTGACCTTCCAGCGGGGAGGTTTCTACGACGGGACGATCACCGCGATCGGCTACCGGCGCGGGCGCGTCGAGCTGACGCCGCAGTTCTCGCTCGAGCCGGGCCTCTCGATCAACCGCATCGAGCTGCCGATCGGCGCGGCGACCATCCCGCTCCTCACGAGCCGGGTCACCTACACCCTGACCCCGCGCATGTTCTTCGGCGGGCTGATTCAGTACAACTCCAGCAACGCGTCGCTCGGCACCAACCTGCGCCTGCGCTGGGAGTACCAGCCCGGGAGCGAGCTCTTCGTCGTCTACAACGACACCCGCGACACGTCGTTGCGCGGGGCGCCGCTCCTCCAGAACCGCGCCTTCATCGTCAAGCTGACGCGACTGTTCCGCTTCTAGGAGCTTGCTACACGGAGCCTGCGACGGGTGCGGCGGCGCTGGCGACGGGTTTGGCGGCGCCGGGAGTCTGCACGTAGCATGGGCGACGCAAGGGTCTCGCACGAGCAGAGACTCTCACACGCGCGCACGGGCACGTCGGCGGCGACGCCGGGGCCGGAGGAGCACGGGATGGCACAACTCGCGAGCGTCGGCGGGGCGGCGCTGATTCTGCTCCTCGCCGGGCTGGTCCCGGTGCCCGCGGCGGCGCAGGAGGCCGGCGCAGCCGACAACGGGGCCGTCGCCATCCTCCCGTTCGCCAACATCAGCGGCATCGCGGTCGACGACTGGTTCGGCGCCGGGATCGCCGAGTCGCTGGCGGCGTCGTTGCAGGGCGCCGGGGTGACCATCGTCCACGGCGTATCGCCCGCCGGCACGACCGACGCCGAGGCGGGCCGCGCGCTCGGTGCGACGTGGGTCATCGGCGGCAGCTACCAGCGGCAGGGCGAGCGCTTGCGGATCACGGCCCGGGTCGTCGAAGCGGCCGGCGGCACGGTCGTGCGGACGTCGATTCTGGACGGCGCGACGGCCGAGCTGTTCGCGTTGCAGGACCGCCTCGCGGCCGACCTGCGGCCCGCGCTCCCGGACGTTCGCAGCGGCGCACCTCTCGCCGCCGCGCGGGAGCCCGACACCGCCGAACCGCCGCCTCCCGGACGGCCGGCCGCGCCGGGCATCGCGATCGCGCCGGCGCCACCACGCCCCGACCCGGCTCCGGAAGCAGCCCCGACCGCGGGCGCCGCCCGCACCGGCGGCACTTCGGCCATCGCGCCTCGCATCCTGATCGACGGTCCGGCTCCCCCGGTGGCGCCGGCCACGGTGAACCGCGACGCCGCGGGCCGGGTCACGATGCGCGCCACCCGACTTTCGCAGCCGCTCGACCTCGACGGGTCGCTCAGCGAGGGGTTCTACGAGGTCGTGCCGCCGATCGAGGGCTTCCTGCAGCAGATGCCCATCGAGGGCGCGCCGGCGACGGAGCGGACCGAGGCCTGGGTCTTCTTCGACGACGAGAATCTCTACGTATCCGCCCGCCTGTGGGACTCGGCCCCCGAGGAACGGTGGGTGGCCAACGAGATGCAGCGCGACTCGTTCCAGCTCATCCAGAACGAGTACCTCGGCATCTCGCTCGACACGTTCTACGACCGGCGGAACGGCTTCGGCTTCCTGGTCAGCCCGATCGGCGGCTTCGCCGACTACCAGATCACCGACGAGGGCAACCCGAACATCGACTGGAACCCCATCTGGGACTCCCGCGTCGGCCGCTTCGACGGCGGGTGGACGGTCGAGACGCAGCTCCCGTTCAAGTCCCTCCGCTTCCGGCCCGGCCTGGCCGAGCAGGTCTGGGGCATCCAGATTTCGCGGAACATCCGCTGGAAGAACGAGATCGTCCATGCGACGCCGGTGCCCATCTCGGGCGGTCCGGGCGAGTTCCGGCTGTCGGCCGCCGCGACCCTGACCGGCGTCGAGGTGCCGCGGGGCAACCGGACGTTCGAGATCAAGCCGTACGCCATCGGCGGGCTGGCCACCGACGTCAACGCCGTGCCCGCGATCGTGAACGACGGGACCGGCGACTACGGCATCGACGTCAAGTTCGGCGTGACCGAGAACCTGACCGCCGACCTGACCTACAACACCGACTTCGCGCAGGTCGAGGTGGACGAGCAGCAGGTCAACCTGACCCGCTTCAGCCTCTTCTTCCCCGAGAAGCGCGACTTCTTCCTCGAGAGCCGCGGCATCTTCGACTTCGGCATCGGCCCCATGTTCGGCGGCGGCGGAGGTTTCTCGGCCTCCCGCCCCACCGGCGGAGGCGGCCCCGGATTCTTCGGCGGAGGCGACGCCCCGACCATCTTCTTCAGCCGGCGCATCGGCCTCCAGGCCAACGAGGAGGGCCTGACCCGTACCGTGCCGATTCTCGGCGGGGGACGCCTCACGGGCCGCATCGGGCCGTTCAGCATCGGCGCGCTGACGATCCAGACCGACAGCCAGCAGGATGTCGGCGCCCTCGCGACCAACTTCTCGGTGTTCCGCGTCAGCCGCGACGTCCTGCGGCGCAGCCGCATCGGCGCGATCCTGACGCGCCGCTCGGTGTCGACCCGGGGACCGGGCTCGAACGAGGTCTACGGCGTCGACGGGCAGTTCGCCTTCTACGACAACCTCTACATGAACGGGTACTACTCCCGGTCCCGCACGCTGGGGCTCGAGGGCGACGACGACAGCTACCAGGGCGTCGTGACCTACAACGGAGACCTCTACGCCTTCCAGGTCGACCACCTGCACGTCGGCGACAACTTCAACCCCGAGATCGGCTTCATGCGCCGCTGGAACTTCCGCCGCACGTTCGCCACCGCGCAGTACGGCCCACGGCCCGCGATCGAGGCGGTGCGGCAGTTCATCTTCGGCGCAAGCCTCGACTACGTCGAGACCGGCGGCGGCGCCGTGGAGACCCGCATCGCCCAGGCGCGCTTCGAGACCGAGCTCGAGAACAGCGACCGGATTGCGTTCGACGTCCAGCGCAGCTACGAGCTGCTCGCGCGGGCCTTCCCGCTCGCTCCCGAGGTCACCATCCCGGTCGGCGGCTACGACTTCCAGGACTTCTACGCCGCATACCAGATGGGGACGCAGCGCCGCCTGGCCGGCACCTTCTCGGTGCAGCACGGCGGCTTCTTCAACGGCACCATCACCGCGGTCGGCTTCCAGCGCGGACGCGTCGAGCTGACGCCGCAGTTCTCGTTCGAGCCGGGCATCTCGATCAACCGCATCGAGCTGCCGATGGTCGGCGAGGCGACGATCCCGCTCGTGACCAGCCGCGTCACCTACACCCTGACGCCGCGGATGTTCTTCGGCGGCCTCATCCAGTACAACTCCAGCAACTCGTCGCTCGGCACGAACCTGCGGCTGCGCTGGGAGTACCAGCCCGGAAGCGAGCTCTTCGTCGTCTACAACGACACCCGCGACACGTCGATCCGCGGCCGGGCGCCTTTCCTCGAGAACCGGGCCTTCATCGTCAAGCTGACCCGCCTGTTCCGCTTCTAGGAGCTTGCGGGATGGGCCGACCCGGAGCCTGCGACGGGTTGGCGGCGCCAGGCGTCGGACTCCCAACGCGCTCGCAAGGCCTGGGACGGGTGTGGCGGCGCAAGGGAGTCTGCGCGTAGCATGGGCGACGCAGGCGCTTCGCGCGAACGCAGTCGCTTCGGGGGAGGGAGCACGGGATGGTACGACTCACGAACATCGGCGCGGCGGCCCTGTTGCTCCTGGCCGGCTCGGTGCCGGCCGCGGCAGCGACGCAGGAGGCCGGCACAGCCGACACCGGCGCCGTCGCCATCCTCCCGTTCGCCAATATCAGCGGCATTGCGACCGACGACTGGTTCGGCGCCGGGATCGCCGAGTCGCTCGCGGCGGCCCTGCAGGGCGCCGGGGTGACCATCGTTCACGGCGAGGTGGGGGCGGGCGCCGACGACATCGCCGCGGGCCGCGCCCTCGGCGCGACATGGGTCATCGGCGGGAGCTACCAGCGGCAGGGCGAGCGCCTGCGGATCACGGCCC
>JAPOYG010000458.1 GCA_026706755.1 Acidobacteriota bacterium | reverse complement strand
GAGTAGAGGTTGTCGCCGTGCCGGTGGCCGCCGTAGTAGTCGTTGGTCGGCATCTCCGTCGGGAGATACACGATCCCCAGCTCCAGGTCGGCGCTGATCTGGCCCCACACCCCCGTGTTCCCCGTGTAGCGCCACGAGTCGTTCAGCCACGTGTCGTTGCCGAACTCGTCCGCGCCGGGAATCGTGTGGAAGATCCACTTCCGCACGCCCGACTCGGCGTCGAAGCCCCGGATGTAGCCCTTCGTGTTGCGCATCGAGCGCGGCGCGCTCCCCGGCACGTGCGCCGCCCCGATCACGACGGTGTCGCCGGCCACCAGCGGCGTCGCGTGCAGCCCGATCTCTCCCGACAGGGGGTCGATCTCCTGATCCATGTTCTGCATCAGGTCGACGATGCCGTCCTCGCCGAAGTCCGCGAGCCGCTCGCCCGTCTTCGCGTTCAGGCCGACGAGCCGGTAGCCCGGCGTCACGTAGAAGATCTGCCCGTCGCCGCCGTCGTCCCGGTAGGCGAGACCGCGGCCCGACCGGCGGCGCGGCGCCACCTCGGCCCGCTCGCCCTCGTCGAGGCGGTGCATCCAGAGCAGCTCGCCGGTGCCTGCGTCAGCCGCCACCGCGGCCCGGCGCAGGCCCGCCGTGGTGTAGATGACGCCGTCCACCATCAGCGGCGTGGACTGGAAGTTGTACTCGGGCTCCGGACCGAAGTTGGCCGTCCGCAGGCGCCACGCCACTTCCAGATCGTGGAAGTTCTCGGCCGTGATCTGGTCCAGCGGCGCATACCGGGTGTTCGCGATGTCGCCCCCGTAGCTCCGCCACTCCCCGTTGTCGGTCTGCCCCGCCACGGCAACCGCCGCGGCCAGGATTCCAAGCACGACCATGCCGGCGATCCGCGACTCACGCCCTGCCATGTCTGACTCCCTTGTTGCCTGTTCCTGGTCTCGGCCGCTCCATGCCGGAACTCGCTGCCCGAGCGACCGGGCGCAAGCCTCGCGGCGTCGTCCACGTTCTCCCCTGCGCGTCACGCCGCGCGGGGCTTCCGCGCTCGGCCCTCCCGGTCGCAGTGCCTCACTCAACCGCTTGCCTCCAGCACGTGCCGTCGGAGGAAGTCGAGCAGGAGGTGATTGAACACGTTGGGCTTCTCGAAGTAGACCGAATGCCCCGCGCCCTCCACGAGCGCGAACTCCGAGCCCGGCATCTTCCGGTGTACGGCCCGCAGCGCGGCCGGCGGGAAGATCGAGTCCTCCTCGCCGACGATGAAGAGCGTCGGAATCCCGTGCTCCACCACGGGGCCGATGTCGGTGGTCGCCTCGAGCAGGCCGCCGATCGACCGCGGCGAGCCTTCCGGCGTCCGGTCGAGGGTCGAGCGCTGGATCTCCCGGTAGAGGAAGGTGAGCGCCGGCTCGCGGTCGGCGAACGACGCGGCAAAGGCGCCGACCTCGGCCGGGCGCTGGGCCATCAGCTCGGCGACCTCCGGGTCGCTGTACCCGCCCGGCGTGTCGCAGAGAACCAGGGCCTCCACGCGTTCCGGGTACTTCGAGGCAAACCCGAGCGACGTCCACCCGCCCATCGACTGCCCCACCAGCGAGGCCTTCTCAATCTCGAGGTGGTCGAGCAGGCCGCGCAGATCCTCCACGAACGCCGCCCGCCCGGGACCGCCGTCGACGTCCCGCGAGTAGCCGAACCCGCGGTGGTCGAACGTGATGCACTGCACGTGCTCGGCCAGCACGGGCACCTGCTGCCACCAGCTCAGGTGGGTGCCGCCCGCCCCGTGCGCGAAGACCACCGGCCGGCCCGCGCCGTGGACCTCGTAGTACAGATCGAAGTCCCCGAGCGTCACCGCCGAGAGATAGCGGCTCTGCGCCGCGGCCGGTGCGGCCCCTCCGGCGAGGACCGAACCTGTCGCCGCCGCCAGGCATCGCAGGAAGTCGCGCCGATCCGTCTCCATGGGAACCTCCTCCCGGCGTTCCGCGCCCCCGCCGGCGTTCCGCGCCCTGGGCCAGCGCTGCCGCGGGCCGTCAGACGCGCTCGAAGCGCCGCTCGAGCTCTTCCCGCGTCACCCGGAGCATCACGGGCCGCCCGTGGGGACAGACCGTGGAGTAGGCCGTGCGGCGGAGCTCCGCCAGAATGTACGTCATCTTCTCCGTCGTCAGGCGATCGTTCGCCTTGACTGCCGCGTGGCACGCCGTGGTCGCCGCGATGCGGCGGAGCGCCTCGTCGACCCCGGCATCGCGCGCCAGGCGGTCGAGATCTCCCGCCAGCTCGCGGACCGCGCCGGCGCAGGCGGTCCGCGGCAACAGGGCGGGAGTGGCCGCCACGCGGACGCTCCCGCCGCCGAACGGCTCCACCTCGAAGCCGAGTCTGGCCAGCTCGTCGCCGTGGGTCTCGAGCGCGGCCCGCTGCGGGGGCGGCAGCTCGACGAGGAGCGGCTCGAGCAGGCGCTGGCTCTCGAGGCGTCCGGCGCTCAGCCGCGCCATCACCTGCTCGAAGAGGATCCGCTCGTGCGCGACGTGCTGGTCGACGAACACGACGCCGTCGTTGTCGACCGCGATGATGAACGTGTCGCGAAGCTGTCCCAGCGGAACCAGCGGCCCCCCGGCGCCGCCAGTGGAAGCACCGTCCGCGGGATAGGCGCCGCCCTGCGCGTCCGCGCTGTCCCGGCCGTCCGCGGCGCTCGGACGGTCCGCGCCGGCCACGCCACCCCGGGCGAGCACCTCCCGCACGCCATCCGCGGCCCTGCCCGGCGGCCCCCAATCCGCGGCCCCGCCCGGAGACTCCCGGTCCGGATGCCCGTTCGGCCGCTCTGCCGCGGCCCAGGGATTCGCCGCGCGCAGGCCCGCCACGACGCCCGGGATCGACTGCGACACCGGCTCGGGCACGGGCCCGGGCGCGGCACCGAGCCCGAGCTCGGGACCCTCCGCCTCGCCCAGGGCGTCGCGGAGCGCGCGGCGCAGGATCTCGTGCACCAGCGACTGTTCGAGAAAACGGACCTCCGCCTTCGTGGGGTGGACGTTGACGTCGACCCGGTCCGGGGGCAGGTCCAGGAACAGATGGACCTCCGGCCGCCGCGGCTTGATCGTCGCGCGCGAGTACGCCTGGTTGATCGCGTGGGCAAAGGTGCGATCCCGCACCGGGCGGCGATTGACGAAGATGTTCTGGGGCGCGTTGCCGGAGCCCTGGGCGGCGAGCGCTGCCACGTAGCCGGTCAGCCGGATGCCCGCCGCCTCCCGTCCGACCTCGACCAGGTCGCTGCGGTCGCCGTAGATCTGGAAGAAGCGGTCGGCCAGCGTCGCCGCCGGCGGGCAGGCGAGCAGTTGCCGGCGTCCGCTCGTCAGGCGGAATCCGATCTCCGGATTCGCCAGCGCGACCTGGGTGACGACGCGCGAGACCTGCCGCGCCTCGGTTCCGTCGGCCTTGAGGAACTTCCGGCGGGCGGGCACGTTGTAGAAGAGATCGGCGACCTCGACGCTCGTCCCCTCGGGAGCCCCCGCGGCGCGAACCTCCGCCCCGCCGCCGCCTTCCACCCGGACCAGCGTGCCGTGGTCCGCACCTCGCGCGCGCGTCCTCAGCTTCAGCCGGGAGACCGACGCGACGCTCGGCAGCGCCTCGCCGCGGAACCCGTGCGTCGCGATGGCGCTCAGGTCCTCGACCGCGGCCAGCTTGCTGGTCGCGTGGCGTTCGAGCGCCAGCGCGGCGTCCTCGGCGCCCATCCCCTCGCCGTCGTCCTCGACGCGGATGAGTCCCTTGCCGCCCGCTTCGATGGTGACCGCGACCCGCGTCGCCCCGGCGTCGAGCGCGTTCTCGACGAGCTCCTTCACGACGGACGCGGGGCGCTCGACCACCTCGCCGGCCGCGATCTGGTTGGCAAGCCCGGCGGGGAGCCGGTGGATCTTGCCCATGGCCCTCCCGGCTACCGGCGCGCCAGCGCCGCCTGCGCGGCGGCCAGGCGCGCGGTCGGCACGCGATACGGCGACGCGCTGACGTAGTCGAGCCCGGCATCCTCGAAGAAGTCGATCGACGCGGGGTCGCCGCCGTGCTCCCCGCAGACGCCGAGCTTCAGCTTCGGCCGGACGCTCTTGCCCTTCTCGACCCCGATACGGATCAGCGTGCCGACGCCCTCCGTGTCGATGGTCTCGAACGGGTCGCGGGTCAGGATGCCGCGGTCCTGGTAGTCCTTGAGGAACTTGCCGATGTCGTCGCGCGAGAACCCGAACGCCATCTGCGTCAGGTCGTTGGTGCCGAACGAGAAGAAATCGGCGTCGGTGGCGATCTCGTCGGCGACGAGCACGCTGCGCGGGATCTCGATCATCGTCCCGACCAGGTACTTCACCTTCACCCCGGCCGTGCTCATCGTCTCCGCCGCCACCCGGTCGATGACCGCCTTCTGGTCGCGGAATTCGCCGACGTGGCCGACGAGCGGGATCATGATCTCGGGGACGACCCGCGTCCCTTCCTTCGCCAGCCGGCAGGCCGCCTCCAGGATGGCGCGCGCCTGCATCTCGGCAATCTCCGGATAGCTGATCGCCAGGCGCACGCCGCGGTGGCCCATCATCGGATTGAACTCGTGGAGCTGCTCGACCCGCCGCAGCAGCGCCCGGCGCTCGTCGAGCTGCGCCCCGCCGCCGCCCCTCGCCTCCGCGCGCGCGATCTCGACCATCAGCTCCTCGCGCTTGGGGAGGAACTCGTGCAGAGGCGGGTCGATGAGCCGGATGGTGACCGGCTGGCCCTTCATCGCCTGGAAGACGCCGTAGAAGTCCTCGCGCTGCATCGGCAGCAGCTCGTCGAGCGCCAGGCGCCGCTCGGCCTCGGTCTCGGCCAGGATCATGCGCTGCACGATCGGGATGCGCTCCTCGCCGAAGAACATGTGCTCCGTGCGGCAGAGTCCGATGCCGCGGGCGCCGAAGGCGTAGGCGGTGGCCGCCTGATCCGGCTGGTCCGCATTGGCGCGGATCCCGAGGCGGCGCGCCTTGTCGGCCCACCGGAGCAGTTTCGAGAAGCGCCCGTAGATGTCCGACTTGCGCTGGCTCAGCTTCCCGGAGAGCACCTGCAGGATCTCGCTGGGCCGGGTCGCCACGCGCCCGATCTTCACCTCGCCGGTCAACCCGTCGAACGACACGTAGTCGCCCTGCTCGAAGCGCTGCCCGTTGACGGTCACCACGCGCTGCGACTCCGAGACGTTCAGCTCGCCCGCCCCGACCACCGACGGCTTGCCCATCTGGCGGCCGACGACGGCGGCGTGCGAGGTCATGCCGCCCGTCGCCGTCAGGACGCCCCGTGCCACGTGCATGCCGTGGATGTCGTCCGGCACCGTCTCCTTGCGGACCAGCAGCACGTCCCGGTTCTGACCGGCCCAGCGCACAGCCTCGTCCGCGGTGAAGACGACCTCGCCGCAGGCCGCGCCCGGCGATGCCGGCAGGCCGCGCGTCACGGCCGGAAGCGCGGCCCAGGCCTCGGGCTCGAAGACCGGCGCGAGGAGCTGCGTGAGCGCGTCCGGGTCGACCATCCGCACCGCGTCGTCGGGCTCGATCACCTTCTCGGCGACCAGATCGGTGGCGATCACCACCGCGGCGTGCCCGGTGCGCTTCCCGTTGCGGGTCTGGAGCATGTAGAGCTTCTCGTCCTCGATCGTGAACTCGAAGTCCTGCACGTCCTTGTAGTGCTCCTCCAGCCGTTTCGTGATGGCGCGCAGCTCCTCGTAGGCGCGCGGCATCACCTGCTCGAGCTCGCGGATCGGCTGCGGCGTCCGGATGCCGGCAACGACGTCCTCGCCCTGCGCGTTGATCAGGAACTCGCCGTAGAACTCGTCCGCCCCGGTCGATGGGTTCCGCGTGAACCCCACCCCCGTGCCGGAGCGGTCGCCGGTGTTGCCGAACACCATCGCCTGCACGTTGACCGCGGTCCCGATGGCGTCCGGGATGTCGTAGATGCGGCGGTACTCCTTGGCGCGCGGGTTCTGCCACGAGCGGAACACCGCGTCGCGCGCCATCCGGAGCTGGCGCCG
>JAPOYG010000102.1 GCA_026706755.1 Acidobacteriota bacterium | reverse complement strand
GGGGCGTTCGCACCCGAGGGCATCGCCGGCGGCGCGCTCGGCGCCCTGGTGATCGGCTTCCGGCGCGCCGCCTTCTCGAACGAGGCGGGCCTCGGGAGCGCGGCCATCGCGCACGCCACGGCGCGCACCGCGCGGCCCGTCAGCGAAGGCTACGTCGGCCTGATCGAGCCGTTCCTCGACACCGTCGTCATCTGCACGATGACCGCGCTCGTCATCATCACGACGGTGTACGACCCGGCCCTCGCCGGGGCGGGGGTGAACGGCATCGAGCTGACCACGCGCGCGTTCACCTCCACGCTGTCGTGGTCGGCGGCTCCCCTCGGCGTCGCCGCCATGCTGTTCGCCTTCTCCACGATGATCGCCTGGGCCTACTACGGGCTCAAGGCCTTCACCTACCTCGTCGGCGAGGGCCGCGCACAGGACCTCGGCTTCAAGCTGTTCTTCTGCGTCTTCGTCGTCATCGGAGCCAGCGTCGACCTCGGCGCGGTGGTCGACCTCTCCGACGCGCTCGTCTTCGTGGTCGCGATACCGAACCTGGTGGGGCTGTACCTGATGGCGCCGCTCGTCCGTCAGGAACTGCAGCGCTACCAGCCGTGACCGCGGACGCGTTCCGCGGCCGATCCGGGGGGACGCCGCAGCAGATCGGATGGCGGCCATGCTAGACTGAGGTTCCATCCTCAAGGCGTTCTCGCGGGTCCTGTCATCCAGGCGGGGAGCCGCGACGGTGAAGGCCTCGGAGCCCAGCCCAGGCCGCGGAACGAACGGCATGGCGCAGTCCTACACGGCGAAGGACATCACGGTCCTCGAGGGTCTCGAGCCCGTGCGCAAGCGCCCCGGCATGTACATCGGGGGCGTCGGGTCGCCGGGGCTCCATCACCTGGTCTGGGAGATCCTCGACAACGCGGTGGACGAGGCGATGAACGGCCACGCTTCGCACGTGCGGGTCACGCTGCACGCCGACGGGTCGTCGGTGACCGTCAGCGACGACGGGCGAGGCGTGCCGGTCGACCGGCATCCGACGAACGGCGCGAGCGCCCTCGAGGTCATCTTCACGACGCTGCACGCCGGCGGCAAGTTCGAGAACCGGACCTATCGGACGGCGGGCGGCCTGCACGGGGTTGGCGCGAGCGTCGTCAACGCGTTGTCGCAGGAGCTCGTGGCGATCTCCAGACGGGACGGCTTCCTCTGGCAGCAGACCTTCCGGCGCGGCAAGCCCGTCGCGCCGCTCCGGCGCCTGCGGCCGGCCCGCGGCTCGGGCACCACGATCCGTTTCCACCCCGATCCGCGCATCTTTCCCCGGACCGCGTTCGACGCGGGCCTCGTGCGCGAGCGGCTCGAGGTCGCCAGCTACGTGCACGGCGGCGTCGAGTTCGTGTTCGAGGACGAGACAGCGGGGGCTCGCGAGGTCTTCCGGCACGACGAGGGACTGACCGACTACCTCGCCCGGATCGTCGCGGAACGGGAAGCCGCGCCGGTCCACGACGCGGCGTTCCTCCTGGCCCGGGAGCATGCGGAATCGGGGTCGCGCTTCGGGGTGGTCCTGCAGTGGACGGAGTCCACCGACGAGCACGTGCGGAGCTACGTCAACGGGATCCCGACGGGCTCGGGAGGCACGCACGAGGCCGGCGTGCGGGCCGGCCTCGGCAAGGCGATGCGCAACTTCATCGACACGCACGGCCTGACGCCGAAGGGCGTGACCCTGACCGCCGACGACATCCGGGAGGGACTGACCGGCGTCATCAGCATCTTCGTGCCGGAGCCGCAGTTCCAGGGCCAGACCAAGGATCGGCTGAACAACCCCGAGCTGACCCAGGCGCTCGACGCCGCGGTCCGCCCCGCGCTCGAGCACTGGCTGAACCACAATCCCAGCGTCGCCGAGGCGATCGTCGCCCGGATCGTTCTCGCCGCCCGCGCCCGGGCCGCGAGCCGCGCCGCGCAGGAGAGCGTCACGCGCAAGAGCGCGGCGTCGAGGCGCCTCAACCTGCCCGGCAAGCTGAGCGACTGCACGGGGAGCGCGCGGGAGGAGACGGAGCTCTTCATCGTCGAGGGGGACTCGGCGGGCGGCTCCGCCAAGCAGGGGCGCGACCGCACCCGGCAGGCGATCCTGCCGCTCCGCGGCAAGGTGCTGAACGTCGAGAGCGCACCGGTGTCCAAGGTGCTCGCCAACAAGGAGCTCTCCGACGTCGTCACCGCGCTCGGCTGCGGCTTCGGGAAGTCGTTCGATCTCGGCAGGTTGCGCTACGACCGTGTCATCATCCTCGCGGACGCCGACTCGGACGGCCACCACATCGCCACCCTGCTGCTCACGTTCTTCTACCGCTTCCTCCCGGCCCTCGTGACGAACGGCAAGGTCTTTCTCGCCCAGCCCCCGCTCTATCGGGTCGACATCGGCAAGGAGACGCACTGGGCGGTCGACGACGCGCACCGCGACCGGCTGCTCGCGCAGGCGAGGTCGGCGAACGGGCGTGGCGCCAGACCTCAGATCACCCGCTTCAAGGGACTCGGGGAGATGATGCCGCGCGTGCTCTGGGAAACGACGCTCAACCCGGCCACGCGACGGCTGCTGCGCGTCGCGATCGAGGACGGGCTGAAGACCGATCGGGTCATCGCCGATCTCATGGGCCGGGACGCCTCCGCCCGCTTCCGCTTCATCATGGAACGGGCCGACGACGCGCTGGATCTGGACGTGTAGCCTCGCGGGGCTTCGCCGGTCGTCGAGCCGGCGGGCAACCGGCCCTGCAGCGGCCCTGCAAAGGCCTGAAGGCACGGGCCCCGTCGACAGCGACCGATCCAGAGGCTGCCGCCGAGGCCCCGCGGGCGTTCGCCAGGGGGCGCGGTGGACCGCGGAAGAACACGACCCCCGCTGCGCGCGCGGCGCAACGGGGGTCGGGAGATTGAGACCGGTCCGGTGGGGCTATTCGACGACGAAGGTCACGTCCTCGTGCGCCATCAGCCCGCCGTCGTGGGCGAGGCAGCGCAGGATGTACGTCCCCGGCTCGCTGAACCGCGCCTGCACCACCCACTTGCCCATCGGGGGCGCCTCGGGCGTCTTCCATCCGGGAGAGAACGGCGAGTCGGCGTTGTTCCGCGTGTCTTCCCACGCCTTGTACTGCGGCGGATTGAAGCGCACCTCGCCGGGGCCGCCGCGGTAGACGAACCACGACAGGCGGAGCCCGGTAGCCGCGTTCGGCGTCACGTTGACCGGCGGCTTCGTCGGATCGAAGCGACGCATCGCTCGCGGCCTCGGCAACTCGTCATCGCTCGCGTAGGCGGAGAGGGTCACCCATTGCCCGGCCTCGACCTTGCGCTTCGTCTCCCCGACGAGCAGGAGGTCCGGCGTCTGGTTCTTGTAGATTTCGCCGGACGCGCCCCCGCCGTTGTTCGCCATGAGCACGCTGTTGTCGATGAAGTAGTCGGGATGCAGCGTGCCGTAGGCCCGCTTCGTCTCGCCGTTGGGGCTCGTCAGCGTCCATACCACCTCGTCGTCGCCGAAGTCCGCCGGCACGTGCACCTTGAACAGGAAGCGGTTGCGGCGGGGCAGGAAGCGCGTCGGCTGCCCCAGATCCGGGCCGCCCGGATCGAGCCGGTTGTTCGGACCGGGCGGGATGTCGATCTCCTCTTCCCAGTTCCGGTTGAAGTAGCCGAAGACGAGGTTGAAGGATCCGTCGGGGTTCGGCTCCCAACCTTCGTACGCGGGCACTACCTCCTGGCCCGTCGCGAACGACTCCCGCATCTTGCGGGGCTCCTGGGCGCCGCTCTCCAGAACGGTCCCGACGACGATCGCCGACGCGACGAGCAACGCGCAGCCCAGCCGCGACGTCAGCCAGCGAGTGCGCGGTTCGTTCATGGCCGACCCTCCATGGTGTACGACAACGTGCGACGGGGCCACGGCCCTGGCCGCGGCCCCGTCGCGATCGGGATTCTCGGAACGCCGGAACGCCCGGCCGGCTGCGCGGGCTACTGGCCGGCGCCTGCCGCCTCAGCCGCCTCGGCCGCCGCCGCTTCGGCTTCCGCCTCGGCCGCCGCCTCCGCGGCCGCCGCTTCCTCGTTGAGCGGGTCCTCGACGCCGCAGAGCGGACAGCCGATCACGCGCTCGCCCGGCGTCAGGTCGAGCACGCGTTCCCGCTCCGCCAGGGCCGCCTTGAACTCGTCATCATCGAGATAGCTGCCCTGCATGATGTTGATGAACATCTGATCGACGGAGCGGTTGCCGCCGCCCGACCAGTTCCGCGGATCGGGAACGTTGGGGTTCGACGCCGAGTTGTTGAACCAGCCGGTGATGTGCAGGATGGTGCCCTTCGGGAGCAAGGGCATCGCGTGGTCCTCGTAGGTGTAGACGCGGACCCAGCTGTGGTCGTAGCCCGAGCAGTTGAGCGTCTCGATCGTCGTGCCGTAGATGGCCTCCAGGCACATCCGCACGCCGGGCGCGTGCATGTGCGGCTCGAAGACCGCGATCCGCGCATGGTCCGGCAGCACGAAGTACGACTCCATCGTCTGGTTCGGATGCTCCGCCTCGACGTCGAGGTCGACGCCGTTGCCGAAGGCGATCAGCCTCTGGTCCACCTCCGGCTCATAGTCCCGGGGGTGGAACTTGAAGGCGATGTCGAGGTGCGCCCGGGTGGCGGCGCCGTTCGCGTGGAGGTGCAGCGAGGGGAACGTGATCTTCGAGTTGGCGACCATCTCCTTGCCGGCCTTCGGATCGAAGACGTCGGCGTTCCGTCCCACCTCGTGGACCGGCCAGCTCGAGAGCCCGGCGGCCGCCAGCGGGTCCTCGTCGTCGAAGTCGGGACCGACGACGCGGATCACCGCATGGTGGAAGACGAAGCGCCCGCCGACCGTCTGCCGGCCCTCCCCGACGCGCGACTCGGTGATTTCCTTGAACTCGATCGCGGAGACGTAGCGGTCTTCCTGGAGGCCGGTCTCGACGTCGGCAACGGCGCCCCACCAGTCGGGCGCGTCCGGCTGCACCTCCACGCTCGGAGACGACACGATGAGGTCGGGCTGGCCGATCTCCCACTCGTCGACGTCGATGAACGCGACGGGCGGCGGCATGTCGGCCGGGTTGCCGAGCGGCGCTCCGTTGTCGGCCCAGGCGGCGATCTTCTCGATCTCCTCCTCCGTCAGCGACGGGTCGTTCTTGAAGTCCTGAATGCCGATGTCCTTCTCGATGTACCAGGGCGGCATCACGCCCATCTTGTCCCGCAGCCCGGTGCGGTACTTCATCGCCCGCGCCCAGGGACGCACCTCTTCGTAGTCGATCAGCGACATCGGCGCCAGAGCGTCGGGCTGGTGGCACTTCTGGCAGCTCCGCTGCAGGATCGGCGCGATGTCCTTCGTGAAGGTCACCTCGTGGGCGACCCGGTCGGACTCGAGTACCTGCCCCGCCGCGGGCAGTGCCGCCATGACCGCGACAGCCGCCGCGAGGGCCAGGACCGCCCGCGCCGCCGTCGACCGCCGCCGATCGTGCTGCGTCGTTGTCATGTCATCCCTCTCGCTGCTCCCGGGACTACGGAACACACGCGTACCCGTGGAATCCTAGCAGGTGCGGCGGCGGACCTCAATGGCTTTCTCACGCCGCGCCCGGTCCCCGGAGCACGCGCGCCGGGAACCGCACGACGGCCCCGACCAGCTCCAGCACGCCGCCCACGGCGATGCCGAGGAGCCGGAACGGAAGCAGCAACAGCCAGACGACGGGATACAGGACGATGGCCAGCAGGGCGAGCGGCCAGCACAGGACGAGCAGGATGCACCAGAGCAGGAACTTGGTCATCGGCTTCTCCCTCTGCCATAGTAGCCGCGGTTTTTCGGCACCCCGCGGCTGCGCAGAGGAGTCCGACGTGTCAGACGGAGCCCCGAAGAGCGCCTTCGAGCTGGCGATGGAGAAGCTCAGGCGACAGGACGAAGCCGCCGGCGTGGAGGCCGTAGCGCTCTCCGACGACCAGGTGGCGGCCATCGCCGAGGCGCGCAGCACCTACGCCGCACAGGTCGCCGAGTGCGAGATCCTGCTCAACTCGGCCCTCGCCACGACGTTCGAGCCCGAGGCACGCGAGGAGCTCCAGGCCAACCACCGGCGGGACCTCGCCCGCTACGCGACCGAGCGCGACCGGAGAATCGCCCGCATCCGCGGCGGCGATGCCGAGGGCGGAGGCTGACGCCGCGCGCCCTCGTGCGCGCGCCGGGAGTCTGCGCGAGAGAGTCCACCTACCCTCCCGGCGTCCAGATGCGCGACGTCGGCTCCCCCGCCAAGGTCAGCATCAGGCTGTTCAGACGCTTGACGAATCCCGCCGGATCGTCGAGTTGCCCGCCTTCGGCGAGCATCGCCTGGTCGAAGAGGATGTGGCTCCAGTCGGCGAACTGCGCGTCGTCGGTCTCGGCGGTCAGGCGGGTCACGATAGGGTGGCCCGGGTTGATCTCCAGGATCAGCGGCAGGTTGGGCACATCCTGCCCCGCCGCCCGGAGCAGGCGCCCCAGATTGGCGCTCATCCCGTCCTGATCCGTCACCAGGCAGGCCGGCGACTCGGTGAGCCGGTCCGAGATCCGCACCTCCTTCGCCTTCTCGCCGAGCACCTTTCGCATCCGCTCGACGACCGGCTGGTAGTCGTCCACGGGCGCGCGCCGGGCACCTTCCTCGTCCCCGGCCAGCGCCCCGAGGTCGAGATCGCCCTGCGCAACCGACTGCAGCGGCTTGCCCTCGAAGGATCCGAGGTGGGTCACGACCCATTCGTCGACCCGGTCGTGCAGCAGCAGCACCTCGATGCCGTTCTTGCGGAAGACCTCCAGGTGCGGGCTGCTGCGGGCCGCCGAGAAGCTCTCCGCGGTGACGTAGAAGATCTTCTCCTGCCCCTCCTTCGCACGGGCGAGGTAGTCGGCGAGCGCTACCGTCTGATCGGGCCGGTCCGTGTGGGTCGACGCGAATCGCAGGAGCTTCGCGATGCGCTCCTGGTTGCCCGGGTCCTGTCCGACGCCTTCCTTCAGGACGCGCCCGAACTCGCGCCAGAAATCCGCGTAGCGGTCCGGCTGGTCCGCGGCCAGCTCCTCGAGCAGCCCGAGCACCCGCTTGACGCCCGCGCCGCGGATCGCCTCGACGTCGCGGGAGTCCTGCAGGATCTCGCGCGACACGTTCAGCGGCAGGTCGTTCGAATCGATGATGCCCCGCACGAAGCGGAGCCAGGGCGGCATCAATTCCGTCGCGCCGTCCATGATGAACACCCGGCGCACGTAGAGCTTGATGCCGTGGCGCTCGTCGCGGTCCCACAGGTCGAACGGAGCCCGCCGCGGGACGAAGAGGAGGAGCGTGAACTCCTGCCTCCC
The DNA here is from genome assembly GCA_026706755.1 of Acidobacteriota bacterium. GTDB lineage: Bacteria > Acidobacteriota > Vicinamibacteria > Vicinamibacterales > UBA8438 > JAGWAJ01. Next base: position 37,551 of record JAPOYG010000102.1, on the reverse strand, counting down.
CTCCACCCGGGAGTGGGTGTGCGCCAGGGGCGGCTCGAAGTCGTGCGCGACGTGCTTGTAGAACTCGTGGTACTGCGCCTCGGTGATGTCGGCCTTGGGCCGTGCCCACAGTGCGGAAGCCTGGTTCACCCGCTCGGTGGTGTCGACGGCCCCGGTATCCGCCTGCCGGCCGGCCACCTCCTCCTTCCGCATCAGGATCGGGATGGTGATGTGATCCGAGTACTTCCGGAGCACCGCGCGCAGCCGCGCGCCGTCGAGGAGCTCGTCCTCGCCCTCCCGGAGATGCAGCGTCACCTCCGTCCCGCGCGCCTCGCGGACCGCCGGCTCGATCGTGTAGTCTCCCTGGCCCGCACTCTCCCACCGGACCCCGTCCCCGGCCGCGAGCCCCGTCCGCCGCGTCGTCAGCACGACCCGTTGCGCCACGATGAACGAGGAGTAGAACCCGACGCCGAACTGACCGATGAGCCGGGCGTCCGCCGCCCGGTCGCCGGTCAGCCGCTCGACGAACTCCCGCGTCCCCGACTTCGCGATCGTGCCGATGTCGTCGATCACCTCCTGGCGCGACATGCCCACCCCGTTGTCGCGGACGGTGATGGTGCGTGCGTCCGCGTCCACCTCGACGTGGATCGCCAGGTCCGGGTCGTCGTCGAGGAGGGCCGGCTCCGTGAGCGCCTCGAAGCGCAGCTTGTCGCACGCATCCGAAGCGTTCGAGACCAGCTCGCGCAGGAAGATCTCCTTGTTCGAGTAGAGGGAGTGGATCATCAGATCGAGGAGCTGACGGGCCTCGGTCTGGAAGGTGTGCGTGGTGCGTTCCGACGTCTCCGACATCCTGCCGCGCTCCTGCGTAGAGTTTGCCCGTGGTCTCGGGTTTTCAGTATAGTCAGCGCTCGATGGCGAATCACAAGTCGGCAGTCAAGGCCCACCGTCGCAGCCTCCAGCGCCGCGACCGCAACCGCCAGTACCGCAGCCGCATGCGCCGGGCCCTCAGGTCGATGCGCGCGGCGATGGATGCTGCAGCAACCGAGGACGGCGGGGGCGCGACGGACGCGCTGCGCGATCAGTTCCGCTCGACCGTCTCGCTGATCGACCGGCTGGCGGGCAAGGGAATCATCCACGTCAACACGGCGTCCCGCTACAAGGCCCGTCTCAACCGGCGCCTCGCCGGCGTCTGATCACGGCGCCGCCTTCTAGCCTCGGCGTTGGGGCCGGCGCTCGAACCGGCTGCCCCGTCCGCCGCTCCGTCTCGCATCGCCGCGCGGCCGTTCCCCGCCCGCTCCGCAGAGCTCGGCAATCAGTCGCTCTATCAACAGGCGCGGCTCGCCCGCGGAGCGCTTCAGGTCGCTGTCGGTGCGGAACACGGCGTCTATCGCCGCGGGCACGCGGGCCGGGGGCAGCTTCGACCGCGCCACCCAGGCCAGCTTTCCGAGCAGCATCTGCGGCACCGCACCGGCTTCGAAGGCCAGCCCTACCTCGCGCAGCGCCACGTCCGCCGCCCCTCGCTCGATGGCGCGGGTCACCGCCCAGTCGTCGTGGGCCACCGGCGGCCCGGCTACGGCCGCGACGTCGTCGACGGTCACCGCCGGTTGCGCGGCGGCATAGAGGAGGAGTCGGTCCACCTCGCGCCGCAGGCGGCCGATGTCGGGTCCGACCATCGCCCCCAGGACCCGCGCGGCCGCCGGTTCGACCTGCTTGCCGCTCTCGCGCAGCCGCGCCAGGATCCAGCGCTGCGCGTCCGCCACGGTGCCCACCCCTTCGCAGCGGACGACCGTCGCCCCGGCCAGGAGCCGCTTGCTCGCGCGGCGCTGCTCGTTGAGCCCGGCCGCGACCAGGACCAGCGCTGTATGAGCAGCCGGGGCCGCGACGTAGGCTTCGAGTGCCGCGAGGTCTTCCACCGCCGCGCGGGTCTCCCGTTTCGGCTGCAGCCAGCGCTCGGCGTGCAGGGCCACGACCACCCGCCGCGGCGCCATCATCGGCAGCGTACGCGCCGCGTCCAGGACCGCCGCAAGCGATCCCTCGCCCCCGTGGAAGCGTTCGCAGTCGAAGGCGCGCAGGCCGGCGTCGACGGTGGCCTCGAACTCGGCCGCGAGCGCCGTCTTCTCGTGCTCGTCGTCGCCGAGCAGGACGCAGATCGGCACCGCCTCGCCGGACGCGAGGCGCTCGCGGAGCGCGCGGGGAGTGAGCGTGCTGCGGCGCAAGCTCTAGAACGCCTCCAGGATGGAGCTGACGACGGTCGTCGCGAAGTCGGTTGCCATGCGCTCGACCGCGTTGCTCCGCTGTCCGAAGAACGCCGAAGCGTTGGAAACGTCGCCGGCCCCCGAGGCCACGTCGTACTCTTCGCTGAAGATGAGGCTGGTGTTGCTCCAGATCACCTCGTTCGTGGTCAGATCGACGAACTCGATCGAGGCGGTGAGGGTCAGCACGTAGCGAGACGCCTGCTGCTCGGCGCTGAAGCTCGCCGGCTGGATGGTGATGTTGTTGATGCTCCCCGACAGCCGCGCCTGGGCGCCCGACTCGTCCGTCTGGACGCGGTAGGAGCCCCGCCCGATGAACGCGGTTCGGACCTCCTGCGTGAGCAGCCGCTCGACCTCGAAGACCGGAGTCCGGTTCTCGAACGTCGGAATGCCGATGGTCTCGATGTACTCGGGAAGGAACGAGCCGCGCCCCGCCAGCGTGTAGCCGCACGAGGTGCAACCGAGCGCGAACAGCAGGACGACCGCCGCGCTCGGTGCCGCGGGAGCCCGCCGGCCGGTCCGCGCCCTTGTAGTCTTTGGCATCAGTGCTCTCCCGCCCGCTCCGCGGGCGCCGGTCGGGTCACGACGTTGACGAGGCGGCGCGGCACCACGATGACGCGGACCACCTGCTGGCCGGACGTTCGCGCTTCCACGTGGGGATCGGCGAGCGCCAGACGCCGCACCTCCGCCTCCGGCGTCTCCAGCGGCACGGTCAGGTGGGCGCGCACCTTCCCGTTGACCTGCACCGGAAGCTCTACCTCTTCCGCGCGCGCGATCTCGGGATCGAACGCCGGCCAGCCCGCCGCGGTGACGCCGCCCGCCTGTCCGATCGACTCCCAGAGCTCCTCGGCGAGATGCGGCGTGAACGGCGCCAGCATCAGAATCAGCGCCTCGACCGCCTCGCGCACCGTGCCGAGGGCTCCCGCCGGCGTCTCCGGGGGCGGCACCGTCTCGTCCGGAGCGGCGGCGAACGGTCCGAGCCGCGTCCGCTCGCAGTACGCGTAGGTTTCGTTGACCAGTTCCATGAGCGCGGAAACAGCGGTGTTGAGGTGCACCCGCGGGTCGAGATCGTCCGAGACCCGGCGGATCGTCTCGTGCGTCTTGCGCCGCAGCGCCCGTTCCGCCTCCCCGCGCTGCAGCGGGGATGCCGAGCCGCCGACTTCCGCCGCCTTGCCGGCACCGGATGAGAACGCCGCCGCGAACGGCATCACCAGGCGCCAGACGCGACCGAGAAAGCGCGCGCTCCCCTCGAGCCCCGCGTCCGTCCACTCGATCTCCTTCTCCGGGGGGGCCACGAACATCTCGTAGAGCCGCAGGGCATCCGCGCCGTAGGTCGCGATCATCTCGTCCGGATCGACGACGTTCCCCTTGGACTTCGACATGACCGCACCGTTGCGCAGCACCATGCCCTGGGTCAGCAGCCGCGTGAACGGCTCGTCGTGGGTCACCAGACCGAGGTCCCGCATCACGCTGCACACGAAGCGCGAATAGATGAGATGGAGAATGGCGTGCTCGACGCCCCCGATGTAGAAGTCCACCGGGGCCCAGTACCGCACGGACTCCGGACTGAACGGCGCGCCGTGGTTCTGCGGGTCGCAGAAGCGGTAGAAGTACCAGGAGGAGTCGACGAACGTGTCCATGGTGTCCGTCTCTCGCCGCGCCTCCCCCCCGCAGCTCGGACACCGCGCCGACACGAACTCCGGCACCTGCCCGAGCGGCGAGTCGCCGCGCCCCGTGAAGACCTCGACATCGGGCAGCACCACCGGGAGATCCTCGTACGGCACCGGGCAGACTCCGCACGCGTCACAGAAGACGATCGGGATCGGCGTGCCCCAGTAGCGCTGCCGGGAGATTCCCCAGTCCTTCAGGCGGTACTGGATCTCGCCACGACCGATGTCCCGGGCCTCCGCCGCGCGCGTCATGGCCTGGACGGCCTCCGCGCTCGACAGCCCCGAGAACTCGCCCGAGGCAACCGCCCTCCCCGGCGCCGCCGAGGCTTCCTCGAGCGTCTCCCCCGCCAGCTCCGGTCCTTCCTCCGGCTGAATCACCACCCGCACCGGCAGTCCGTACTTGCGCGCGAACTCGAAATCGCGCTGGTCGTGAGCCGGCACGGCCATGATCGCGCCGGTCCCGTAGTCGGCCAGGACGAAGTTCGCGATCCAGATCGGAACCGCCTCGCCGGTGAAGGGGTTGCGTGCCCGCCGCCCGGTATCGAAGCCCTCCTTCTCGAGCTGCCCGGTCAGGCGGGCCATGCGATCGAGGGCTCGGAACCGTCCGACGCGGTCCCGAAAGCCCTCGCGGTCGGAGCTTTCGGCCGCCAGCCGCTCGACGAGCGGATGCTCCGGCGCAAGCAGCACGAACGTGGCGCCGTGGATGGTGTCGATCCGCGTCGTGAAGACCTCGATCGCATCGTTTGCGGAACCGTCCGATCCGTCGACGGCGAGAAGATCGAACCGGACCCGGGCCCCCTCCGATCGCCCGATCCAGTTCTGCTGCATCGTGAGCACCTTGCGGGGCCAGGCCTCGAGCTTCCCGATGCGTTCGAGCAACTCTTCCGCGTAGTGCGTTATGCGCAGGAACCACTGCTCGAGTTCGCGCGCCTCCACCCCGGCGCCGCAGCGCCAGCACCCCTCGTCCACCACCTGCTCGTTGGCCAGCACGGTCCGGCAGTCGGGGCACCAGTTGACGGACGAGCGCTTGCGATAGGCGAGACCGCGCTCGTACATCTTCAGGAACAGCCACTGGTTCCAGCGGTAGTACTCGCGGTCGCACGTGGCGATCTCGCGCTCCCACGCATACCCGATGCCGAGGCGCTGGAGCTGGCTCTTCATGTGCGCGATGTTCGCGCGGGTCCAGCGTTCCGGATGCGACTCGTTCTTGATCGCCGCGTTCTCGGCCGGCATGCCGAACGCGTCCCAGCCGAACGGATGCAGCACGTTGCAGCCCCGCATCCGCTTCATGCGGGCGATCACGTCGCCGATCATGTAGTTGCGGACGTGACCGACGTGCGCGTGGCCGGACGGATAGGCGAACATCACGAGGCAGTAGTACTTGGGGCGGGTCGGGTCCTCGCTGACCTCGAACGCCCGCTCCTCGGACCACCGCCGCTGCCACTTCCGTTCGATGGCCTGCGGGTCGTAGTCGCGCACTGGAGTCGGTGGCGCCGCCGAACCCGTCGCGGGCTCCGTGTTCGGCCCCAGCCCCCACCGTTCCAGGAGCTTGCGCCGCAGGGCTCACGACCGTTGCGTTCTGCGGCGCAAGCTCCCGGCGGCGCCGGAGCGGCGCCGGCGTGCCGCCGTCAACTCATAGTGTAGGCCAAAAGGCCCGGAGCGCCGGCCGGACGGCCGCCAGGGCCGCCTCCGCCGCGGGGCTGGCTCCCTCCACGCCGGGGATTGCCCCGGGGGGCGCGCCCGCGGCCACCTCCAGGGTGCCTTCCAGGCAGGCTTCGAGGGCGGCCAGGTCGTAGCCCCCTTCCGTGACGACGGCCATCCGCCCGCGGCAGCTCCGCTCCGCGACCGCGCGCAGGCGGCGGTCGAGCGTCGCGAACCCGCCGGTGGTCACGCGCATCCCACCCAGTGGATCGTCCGCGTGCGCGTCGTACCCCGCCGACAGCACGATCAGCTCGGGCTCGTAGGCCGCCAGGACCGGCACCGCCACTTCGCGAAAGACGCGATCGAGGTCCGCGTCGCCGGCGCCCGCCGCGAGCGGGATGTTGACCGTGAACCCCGCCCCGTCCCCGCGCCCGACGTCGTCCGCCGCCCCCGTGCCGGGATAGAACGGGTACTGGTGCGTGGACAGGTAGAGCACCCGCGGATCGTCGTAGAAGATCCACTGCGTGCCGTTGCCGTGATGCACGTCGTAGTCGACGACGGCGACCCGTTCGAGGCCTCGGTCCAGCGCGTGGGCCGCGGCGACGGCCGCGTTGTTGTAGAGGCAGAAGCCCATCGCCCGCTCGCGCTCCGCGTGGTGACCGGGGGGCCGGACCAGAGCCAGCCCAATCGCGTCGCGGTCGAGGGCGTGATCGACCGCCGCGAGCGCCGCCCCGGCCGCGAGCCGGGCCACCGCCTCCGACTCCGGCGCGGCGTACGTGTCCGGGTCGAGTCGCACCCTGCGTCCGGCCGTCGCGCCGATCGATCGGACGTAGGGAGACGCGTGCACGCGCTCGAGGGCGGCATCCGTTGCAGGTGCGGGTTCGACAGTGCGGCCGCCGCCGGTCCGCCAGCGCGAGACGACCGCCGTCATCACCTCCGCCCGATCCGGACGCTCCGGATGTCCGGCCGGCGTCGCGTGATCGCGGAAGCGCTCCGACCCGACCACCAACACGTCATCCCTCGCCACTTCGGCCCCCTTGTCTCAGGCGTCCCGGCCCATCAACGCCAGCGCGCGGCGCGCGGCGCCGTGCAACGCCCGCTCGAGCTCCAGCCTCGTCGTCTCGATCCGCTCCTCGCTCGCCGGCGGCGCGGGAATGGGTTGCCCCACGACGATCGCGGCGCGGGCGAACGGCTTCGGCACCTGGGCCCGATCCCAGCTCCGTACGGTCCAGCACGGGGACGCCTCGATGTGGAACGGCAGAATCGGCTGCCCCGTCAGCCGCGCCAGCCAGACGGCCCCCGGCTGGACCGACCGCGCGGGGCCGCGGGGGCCGTCGACGGTGAACGCGGCCGGGCGCCCCGCCTGCATGTCGCGCCGGAGCTGGGCCAGGGCCCGGCGACCGTCGCGGGAGGTGGAACCCCGGGCCGTCCCGTACCCGAACCGCTCGATGATGCGCGCGATCCACTCGCCGTCGAAGTTCGCGCTGGTCATCACGACGATGCCGCGCCGCCGCCAGAAGTAGGTTGCCGCGAGAATGCGCCCGTGCCAGAACGCGAAAATCGGCGGTTGGCCCGCTCGTTCGAGGGCCTCGTAGTGTTCGTAGCCGCGGACGGTCCAGCGCAGCGACCGTCCCAGCAGGGCGACGGTCGGATAGCCGGCTGCCGCGATGGCCGCAGCCTGCGCTCGCTGGCTCCGCGTCAGCCGCGTCGTGCCGGCCGGCGGGCTCACATGCCTTCGTAGCGGGGGCCGCCGCCCCCCTCGGGCGGGACCCAGTCGATGATCTGATACGGGTCCATGATGTCGCACGTCTTGCAGTGGACGCAGTTCGAGGCGTTGATCTGCAACCGCTTGCCGCCCCCACGGGCGTCCACCATCTCGTAGACGGCCGCCGGGCAGAAGCGCGTGCACGGATTGCCGTACTCCTCGCGGCAGCGCGTCCGGCACACGTCCGTATCCTGGACCAGCAGGTGCGACGGCTGGTCCTCGTCGTGCCGCGTGCCGGAATAGTGGACGTTGGTCAGCTTGTCGAACGTCAGCCGGCGGTCGACCGGCACGGCGTCGGGCGCGGCAGAGCGCTCTCCCCGGACGTGCTGCATCCGTTGGTGCCCGGGGTGCGCCGGCATCGGATCGCGGATCCACCAGCCGCCGGTCACCAGCGACAGGCCGGAGTAGAGCAGCCCGGGCAGGAGTCCGCCCGCGAAGGCCTGGTGCACGTTGCGCACCGGATGGAGCTCGCGCCGGATCGGACCCGACTCGACGAGCGCGGCGTAGCGGGCGAGACGTTCGGCCGACGTGTCCCAGGCCTCCAGAGCATCGAGGGCGGCATCCGCGGCGGCGATGCCGCTCTGCATTGCAAGGTGAATGCCCTTGAGCCGCATCGAGTTCAGGAAGCCGGCCGCATCGCCGACGATCAGGGCGCCGTCGACGTGACAGCGCGGAATCGCGTGCCAGCCTCCCTCCGGCAGGGCCTTCGCCCCGTAGCGGACCATCTCGCCGCCGGCCAGCAGGCCGGCCACGAGAGGGTGGCGCTTGAAGCGCTGGAACGCGGAGTGCGGGTCGAACCCGGGGTCGCGGTAGTCGAGCCCGGCGACGAAGCCGACCGACAGGGCGCCGTCGGGGAGCGCGTAGAGGAACCCGCCCCCGAACTGCTCGTGCGGCAGCGGGTAGCCCAGGGTGTGGATGACGGCCCCGGCCGGCAGGCGACCGGCAGGAACGTCCCACAGCTCCTTGATCCCGACCGCGTACACCTGAGGCAGCCGTCCCCCGTCGAGCCGGAAGCGTTCGACGAGGGACTTGGTCAGGTTGCCGCGCACCCCGTCGGCCAGCACGGTGACCTGGGCGCGGATGTCGACCCCCGGCTCGAACGTCGCCTTGCGGTTCCCTTCGCGGTCGATGCCGCGGTCCCCGGTGCGGACCCCGACCACGCGGTCCCCCTCGTACAGGAGCTCGGCACCGGCGAACCCCGCGAAGATGTCGACGCCGGCCGCCTCGACCTGCCCGGCCAGCCAGCGCACGAGGCGGTTGAGCGAGATGACGTAATTACCGTGATTGCGGAGCGGGGGCGGCGTGACGGGAAACGGAATCCGGCGGCGCTCGGTCAGGAAGTAGATGCGGTCCTCGGTGACCGGAACCTCCACCGGCGCCCCGCGCGACCGCCAGTCCGGCATCAGATCCGTCAGCGCCGACGGGTCGAGCACGGCCCCGGACAGCATGTGGGCGCCCGCTTCGCGGGACTTCTCGAGCACGGCGACCACCGGAGGGTCGCCGCCCGGGCCCCGGTGGCGCGTGGCAAGGCGGTAGGCCGCGGCGAGGCCGGCGGGGCCTCCACCGACGATCAGCACGTCGACGTCGAGCGTCTCGCGGTCCAGCTCACTCCCCCAGCGCCGCCACCAGGGCCGGCACGACCTCGAACAGGTCGCCGACGATGCCGTAGTCGGCGACCTCGAAGATCGGGGCGTCGGCGTCCTTGTTGACGGCCACGATGGTTCGGGAACCCTTCATGCCCACGAGGTGCTGGATGGCGCCGGAGATGCCCAGCGCCACGTAGAGCTTGGGGGACACGGTCTGGCCGGAGCTGCCGATCTGCCGGTCCATCGGGAGCCACCCGGAGTCGCAGATCGGCCGCGAGGCGGCCACCTCCGCGCCGAGCGCGCGAGCGAGCTCCTGCACGAGCGGCAGGTGCTCCTGCCCCTTGATGCCCCGGCCGACGGCGACGATCCGCTCCGCCTGCGTCAGGTCGACGGCCTGCTTCGCTTCCTGGAACGGCGCCTCCGGGCGCTGCCGGATGGTCGAGCCGTCGACGGACACGGGAACGGTGCGCGTCGCCGCCGCCCCACCCCGCGCCGCGGCGTCCGCTCGCCAGGCGCCGATCTGGAAGCTGATGCAATGGGGCCCCGGTCCCGCCGGCGCCACCTCCGCCACGAACTTGCCCTGGAACATCGGCCGCAGCAGGACGAGCCCGGCGTCGCGTACCTCCGCCCCGACGCAGTCCGGAATGAGGACGCCGCCGAGGCGGTTCGCCAGCGCCGGCGCGTAGTCGCGCGTCTGGTAGGTGTGCGGGAAGAGCACCAGGCCGGGCCGCTCCTGCTCGACGAGGGAGGCGAGGGCGGCGATGTGGCCGTCGGGCGTGTAGCTCTCGAGCGCCGGGTCCTCCAGGACCAGCACCTCGGCCACGTCCGCCGCCGCGAGCTCGGCCGCCGCCCCGGCGATCCCGGTGCCGGCCACCGCCACGGCGACCGCCCCCCCGAGCGCCTGGGCTGCCGCCACCGTCTCCCAGGTCACGGGGTTGAGGTTGCCGGCCCGCTGCTCGGCGATGACCAGGACGGGTGCGCGGTCACTCGAGGGCATCGGCATCGTTCACTGTCATCCTTCCGCGGGAGGGGCGTGACTGGATCGCCGTCAGAGGGCGCGCGCCTCGTCGCGCAGCAGCCGGACGAGCTCGGCCGCCGCCGCCTCGGGCGGGCCGTCGACGAACCGTGTCTGCTTGTCCTTGACCGGCACGCGGAGGGCGACGATGTTCCAGGCGGATGGCGGTGGAGACGCGAACGGCACGGTCCGAACTTCCTTTCGTTTGGCCGCCATGATGCCGCGCAGCGTGGCATAGCGAAGCTGGTTGATCCCGCTCTGGATCGTCAGCAGGGCCGGGGTCGGCATCGAGAGCCACTGGAACCAGCCGCCCTCGAGCTCCCGCTTCACGCGGATACGACCCTCGCCGTCGCCGTCGGCCGCGATCTCCATGATGATGGTGGCGTGCGGCAGCCCGAGCCGATCCGCCAGGATCACGCCGGTCTCCCCGAATCCCTGATCGTCCGACTGCAGGCCCGTCAGCACCAGGTCGAACGATTCGTCGCGGAGCGCCGCGGCGAGAGCCTCCGCCACGACACCCGCGTCCGCGGTGGGCAGATCCTCGCTCACCACGTGTATCGCCCGGTCGGCACCGCGGGCCAGCGCCTCCCGGATCACCTGGGCGACGCGTGCGGGACCGGCCGAGCAGACGACCACCTCGCCCCCGTGCCGCTCCTTGAGCCGCAGTCCCTCCTCGAGGGCGTAGGCGTCCGGCTCGTTCATCTCGAAGCTCGCGTCTCCGTCGCGGACCCAACCCGCCGATTCGTCGATGCGCAAGGGCCAGTCGCGGGTGACGACCTGCTTGATGCAGACGGCGATCTTCACGTGTCTTCGTACCTCTTGAGGAGCAGGCTGGCGTTCGTGCCGCCGAAGCCGAACGAGTTCGAGAGGGCGTAACCGATCGACAGCGGCCGGGATTCGTTCGGCACGTAGTCCAGGTCGCACGCCGGGTCGGGGTTCTCGAGGTTGATGGTCGGCGGAGCGATCTGCTCCCGGACGGCGAGCGCGGTGATGCCCGCTTCGAGCCCGCCGGCCGCCCCGAGCAGGTGTCCCGTCATCGACTTGGTCGACGAGATCGCGACGGTGGAGGCGCGGGCACCCAGGCAGCGCTTGATGGCGAGCGTCTCGAGGCGATCGTTGTACGGAGTCGAGGTGCCGTGGGCGTTGATGTAGTCGACCTGCTCGGGGGCTACCGCGGCCTGCTCGAGGGCCGCGCTCATCACGCGGACCGCGCCGTCGCCGTCCTCGGCTGGCGCCGTCACGTGGAAGGCATCAGCCGACATCCCGTAGCCCACGAGCTCCGCATAGATCGACGCGCCCCGCCGGCGGGCGCGCTCGAGCTCCTCGAGCACCACGACGCCGGCGCCCTCGCCGATGATGAAGCCGTCCCGGTCCCGGTCGAACGGGCGGCTGGCCCGCTGCGGCTCGTCGTTGCGCGTCGAGAGGGCTCGCATTGCCGCGAAGCCGCCCACGCCGAGGGGCGTGATGGCCGCTTCGGAGCCGCCCGCGATCATCGCCTCGGCCGTACCGCGCCGCACGATCTCGAAGGCGTCGCCGATCGCATGCGCCGATGCCGAGCAGGCCGTGCAGGTGGCGGAGTTGGGCCCCCGCGCGCCGAAGCGAATGGAAACCTGCCCCGCGGCGAGGTTGATGATTGCGGACGGGATGAAGAACGGCGAGATCTTGCGGGGCCCGCCCCGCAACAGGGACTGATGCTCGCGCTCGATCGTGCTGAAGCCGCCGATTCCCGAGGCGATGAACACGCCCACCTCGGGGCCGAGGGGCTGCGCTGCCTTCAGGCCGGCGTCACAGAGGGCGAACTCCGAGGCGGCGATGGCGTACTGGATGAAGACGTCCATCTTCTTGACGTCTTTCCGGTTGACGAACTGCAGAGGGTCGAAATCCTTGACCTCGCCGGCGATGCGGGATGCGAATGCGGAAGCATCGAAGTGGGTAATCTCGCCGATGCCGCTCCGACCGGCGCACAGCGACTCCCAGGTCGGCTCGGTCCCGATACCGAGCGACGACACCAGCCCGACTCCGGTGACGACGACGCGCCTCTGCAAAGGTCCTAGCCTTCGTCGGTCGATTCGGACGCCACCTTGCCGGTCTCGGCGTCGCCGCTGCTGCCGCTGCTGCTGCGGCCCGCGTGCGACTCGATGTACTCGATGGCCTCCCGGACGCGAGTGATCTTCTCGGCGTCCTCGTCGGGGATGTCGAGCTTGAACTCTTCTTCGAGCTGCATGACCAGCTCGACGGTGTCGAGCGAGTCGGCGCCCAAGTCCTCGACAAAGGACGCGTCCGGCGTCACCTCGTCCTCGTCCACGCCCAAATGCTCGACGATGATCTCCTTGACCTTGTCAGCAACCGCCATGCAACCAGCCTCCTACATGTACATCCCGCCATTGACGCCGAGGACCTGCCCCGTAATATACGACGCATCGTCGGACGCGAGAAAGCACACCGCGGCCGCCACGTCGTCCGGTCTTCCCAGGCGACCCTGCGGGATCCGACCTTCCATCGCCTCGCGCGCGCGTTCGTCCAGCCCGCCTATCATGTCCGTGTCGATCATGCCCGGCGCCACCACGTTGACGGTGATGCCCCGCGAGGCCACCTCTTGCGCCAGCGACTTCGTGAACCCGGTCAGCCCCGCCTTCGTCGCCGCGTAGTTCGCCTGCCCCGCGTTGCCGGACTGCCCGACGACGGACCCGACGTTGATGATGCGCCCCGACCGCTGCTTCAGCATCGGGCGCAGCACCATCTGGCAACAGGTGAACGCGCCCGTCAGATTCGTGGCCAGCACGGCGTTCCATGCCGCCGGCTTCATGCGCACCGTGAGCTGGTCGCTCACGATGCCGGCGTTGTTGACCAGGATGTCGACCCGGCCGAAGCCGTCCAACGCCGCCTGCACCGCCCGCCGCACGCTGTCCGCGTCGGTCACGTCCAGACCGACGGAGAGCGCCGCGCCGCCAGCCGCGACCGCCTCGCGCACAACTTCCTCCGCGTGGTCCGCGCGGGCCCCGGCGACCACGGAGGCGCCGGCCGCGGCCAGTCGGAGCGCCACCGCCCGTCCGATTCCCCGGGAGGCGCCGGTCACCAGCGCCACGCGGCCCGTGAGGTCGACCATGGGCGTTCCCACCGATCGCGGCGTCATGGTCCCGCCAGCAGCGCCCCCGCCGCCTCGAGGCTGCGCACGTCGTTCACCTGCGCCACCCGCGCGGCGGGCAGCGTCTGCCGAACGAGGCGGCTCAGGACCTTGCCGGGCCCGACCTCGATGAACGTCGTCACCCCGTCCTCGGCCATGCGGCGCACCACCGCCTCCCACTGCACCGGCGCGCTCACCTGGCGGATGAGGGCGTCGACCGCCTCCGCCGCCCCTCGCTTCGGCTCGGCGTCCACGTTGGCCACGACCGGCACGTCGGGATCGGCAACGACGAGCGCCCGGAGGTCCCGCGCCAGCCGCTCCTCGGCAGGCTTCATCAGCGCGCAGTGGAACGGGGCGCTGACGTCGAGCGGCAGCACGCGCCGCGCCCCGAGCTCCCGCGCCCGCTCCCCCGCGCGCGCGACCGCCTCGCGCGTCCCCGCGATGACCACCTGACCGGGCGCGTTCACGTTCGCCACGCTCACCACGTCGCCGCCGGCCGCATCCGCGCACGCCTGACGAACCCGATCCGTCTCCAGTTCGAGGACCGCGGCCATCGCTCCCTGCCCCACCGGTACCGCCTCCTGCATGTAGACGCCGCGGCGGCGCACGGTGCGCAGCGCGTCCGCGTACCCCAGCGTCCCGGCCGCCACGTGAGCCGAGTACTCGCCGAGGCTGTGGCCGGCCACCAGGGCCGGGGCATGTCCGCGGGCCGCGAGAACGCGGTGGACGGCGATGCTCATCGCCAGCACGGCCGGTTGCGTGTTCTCCGTGAGGGCGAGCCGTTCCGCCGGCCCCTCGAAGCACAGCCGACCGAGCGGCTCGCCGAGCACGTCGTCCGCCTGCTCGAACGCTTCCCGGCAGACGGGGTATTCGGCCGCGAGCGCCTTCCCCATGCCGGCGCGCTGCGAGCCCTGGCCCGGAAACACGAACGCAATCATCGGTCACTCCATCGCCCCGACCGCGCCGGCGGCCGGGCGAGGCAGCGTCACGGGGGGGTCTGGCGGAGGAGTCGGGCGACCCGCGGGGATCACTCTTCCTTGACCGGAAGCACCTGCCGGCCCCGGTAGTAGCCGCAGTGCGGGCAGACCACGTGCGGGAGCTTCGGCTCGTGACACTGCGGGCATACGCCTCGGCCGGCCGGCGTCAGCGCGTCATGCGCCCGACGCTTCGCGGTGCGTGCCTTGGAATGTCGTCGCTTCGGATTCGCCATCCTCTTCGTCCCTGCTCAGCTTCCCTCCGAGCCCGGGCGTCCCGCGGGCCGCAGGGCGCGCAGTGCCTCGAGGCGCGGATCGCGCCATACCGTCTCGCAGTCGCAGCGTTCCACGTTCCGATCGATCCCGCACACGGCGCACAGCCCGCGGCACGTCGCGCGGCAGAGCGGCTTCATCGGCACCGCCAGTTGCAGTTGCTCCCGGATCAGATGCCCCAGGTCGAGCTCCTCGTCCCGATAGAACGCCGTGCTCAGGTCGTCGTCGGCGATCTCGAGCTCTCCCTCGCCCGCGTTGGCCCGCTGCGGCAGGTACAGTACGTCGAGGTCGATGTCGACCGTCATCTCGAAGCGCGCCAAGCACCGCGAGCAGCCGAGCTCGAGCGCGGTGCCGAGGCCCCCCCGCAACCGGAAGCTCTCGCCGTCGCGGTCTATCGCGAGCGCCAGACGCACGGGTGCGGCGACCGAGTGGTCGTCGCCCCGGCCAAGCGGAAACAGGCCCGGCGCGTACGAGCGGTCGAGCCTGGCCTCCCCCTGGCGCAGCGCGCTCAGATCGAGGAGCAGCTTCCCGCCTGCCCCGGAGCGAACCTCCTCTGCCATCCTTCGACTCCGCGGGCGAACCGGACACTATACCACGCGCGAGCCGCCCCGCTCACCCCAGCCGCGGGGGACGAACAGCTCCTCGAAGAGTCCGATGGCGAAGCGATCCGTCATCCCCGCGAGGAAGTCCCGCGACGCGACGTCGAGGCCGTCGCGCTCGAGGGTGGCACGGTCGAGAAAGCGCGCCGGGTCGCTCCGGACCCGGTTCCAGAGGCTCTCGAGGATGCCGGCGACCTTGCCGAACTCCCCCGTCGCAGCGTCGTTCTCGTAGACGGCGGCGAACAGGAACTCCCGGAGCGAGAGCGTCGCCTCCAGTACCTCGGCGCTCATGGCGATCTCCGGTGCTTCCGGGCGCAGCACGCTCTGCTCGACGACGTCGGTTACCATGCGGCCGATCCGTTGCGACGACGAGCGCCCGAGCACCGCCACCGCGTCCGCGGGAAGGGCCGCCGCCTGCAGGATACCGGCGCGGATCGCGTCGTCGATGTCGTGATTGACGTACGCGATGATGTCGGCCACGCGCGCCACCTGACCCTCGAGGGTGGCCGCGCGCAGTCCGGGGGACGCACCCACCGGGGCTCCGCGCTTCCCCTTGGAGTGCTTCGCGATCCCGTCGCGCACCTCCCAGGAGAGGTTCAGCCCGCGTCCGTCGCGCTCGAGCACGTCGACGATGCGCAGGCTCTGCTCGTAGTGGTTGAAGCCGTCGGGCGCCAGTCCGCGCAGCGCCCGCTCGCCGGCGTGTCCGAACGGGGTGTGACCCAGGTCGTGTCCCAGGGCGATCGCCTCGGTGAGCTCCTCGTGGAGACGGAGCACCTTGGCGATGGTCCGCGCAATCTGCGACACCTCGAGCGTGTGCGTGAGCCGCGTCCGGTAATGGTCGCCGGTGGGGGCCAGGAAGACCTGCGTCTTGTGCTTGAGCCGCCGGAACGCCTTCGAGTGCACGATCCGGTCGCGATCCCTCTGGAAGGCCGGCCGAATCGGATCCTCCGGCTCCGGCCGCAGGCGCCCCCGGCTCTCGCCGGCCCGCGCCGCCCACGGCGCCAGGGTCTCGCGCTCCCGCGCCTCGAGCCGCACGCGCAGGGGGCCTCCAACCGGTGGCTCGAGCATGCCGGGGCTCCGGGCCTACGAAGCGCCGCCCGGCAGATTGGTGGCGAAGGGGCGAATCAGCGCGATCGCGTGCTTGAAGAGCATGTGGTCCGCCCCGTTGTGCTCCACGAGAACGGAGAAGCGGTCGAAGCTCTTGATGCGGCCGTCGACCTCGGTCCCGTCCATGAGGCGGATCACCACCTGCAGCCGCTCACGGCGGGCGCCGTTGAGGAAGGTCTCCTGCAGGTGCGAGACGGACGCGGCCTCACCGCGGCTCGACATCGACGTCGGTCGGCTCCATGTCGAAGAGGCTGCCGAGCACGGCGGGGAGCGCGCTCGGATGCTCGCCCGGCACTCGGATCCAGCGTAGATTAGGTTCTTTGCGGAACCAGATCAACTGCCGCCGCGCGTAGCGCAGGTTCTCCCGCACGATCTCCTCGCGGGTCGCCGGCTCGTCGCGTTCCCCCCGCAGGTGCTCGACGACCTGCCGGTAGACGAGACCGCCCAGCGGGTGCGCGTCCTCGGGAAGCCCCGCCGCGAGGGCCGTGCGCACCTCGTCGAGCAGCCCGGCCGCGAACTGGGCGTCCACGCGGTCCGCCACGCGCCGTGCCGTGTCGGCCGGCGGGAGCCGGATGGCGAAGCCCGACACCTCGTAGTCGGCGAGCGGCGACCGCGTCCGGGCGAAGTGCTCGGTGAGCGGCCGGCCGGTGAGGCGGAACACCTCGAGGGCGCGAATCAGGCGTTTCTCGTCCCGCGGCTGAATCCGCTCCGCCGACGCCGGATCGACACGCGCCAGCGCCCGCCGGAGGCAGTCCGGACCGCGCCGGCGGGCGACCCGGGTCAGGCGCGCGCGCAGGGCGTCGTCCCGGCCGGGACCCGGGAACAGGCCGCGGGTGAGCGCCCGATAGTAGAGTCCGCTCCCGCCGACGACTATCGGCAGCCGCCCCCGACGGGCGATGTCGCGGACGGCCGCCGCGGCCGCCTGCGCGTAGCGCGCCGCGGAGTAGCGCTCGGTCGGCTCGACCACGTCGACCAGGTGATGCGGCACGCCCCGGCGTCGGTCGCCGGGCAGCTTGTCCGTCCCGATGTCCAGTCCACGGTAGACGGCGGTCGAATCGCAACTGACGACCTCGCCTCCCAGCCGGCGGGCGAGCGCCACCCCGAGCGTGCTCTTCCCGGATGCGGTCGGGCCCACGACCGCAACGACCCGCCGCGGCCCGCGGGTCAGGCGAGCCCCAGCCACCGGAGGACGACCAGAGCCAGGAGCAGCGTCAGCAGCACGAGCCAGCCGACCTGCTGCGTCCGGTTCGGAAGCGCCATCGAGTGCTGTCGGGGCCGTTCGCCGGCCCCCGTCGCTTGCCGGCGTCGGGCCGCGCCTCCGCTTCCCGGCAGACGCCGGCGTCCGTCAGGCCCGCGGCGGCGACTCGTTGAAGTAGAAGGTGACCGTGAAGAAGGCCTGGTCGTCCGGGTACTCCGCCGGGAGCGGCCGGGTCGGGTTGGAGGACTTCAGCGCGTTGAAGGCCGAGTTCGTGAACGCATCCACCGCCGACGGCCGGCGGACGGTGAGCCCCGTCATCGTGCCGTCCCGGTGCACGTAGAACGTGAGCTGGACGTTCCCGTGCATGCTCAGCGCGGCGTAGGGGATGAACCAGTTGCGGCGGATCTGCGCGATGAAGCGCCGCAGCCACGGGCCGAACTCGACTCCCTTGGTGTCGAACTGAATCCAGGGCGCGAAATTGCCGGTATCGCCGTAGACGTTGCCGAAGCTCTCGCGCCGCACGTAGCGGCCCAGGTCGCCCAGGTTGCCCCCGAGCAGGCCGTCCGCGAAGAGGTCCGCGCGGCGATCGGGCGGGTCCGGGTCCCGGCGGCGGCCGCTCGGCCGCGGAACGGTGAGCGCACCCTCCGCCAGCAGCTCCTCGACGCTCGGGTCCGCCTCCTCCGCGGGCTCCGCGTCCGGTGCCTGCTCGTCCTGTTCCTCGGGACTCTGGGAGGGGGGCACGTCCGCCGCGGCCGCGAGCAGATCGTCTACCCGGGGATCGGGCTCGGGGACGTCCGCCGGGTCCGGCGAGCTGGCGTCGGCCGGGACTCCGATGCGCGGACCGTCGTCGAGCACCAGGCTCGGATCCTCCGCCTCGACGAACTCCATCGAGTTGCCACGAGCGTTCGGCAGGCGGTTGCGGGGATCCAGGGACGCGAACGGGGACTGGGCCCGCCGGTCCTGATCGGACAGCGGGGCGTCCGGCCGGGCGTCCGGGGCCTCGAGATCGACGCGCGGCTGGACGAAGATGAAGGGCCGGCCCGTGTCGGGAGCCGCGGGCTGCGCCTGCGCGAGCAGTTCGGCCTGCTGGGCCAGGCGCTCCGCGCGCCGCGCCTCCGCATCCCGCACGAACGAGAGTTCCGGCACGAACAGGACGGCCAGCACGACGAGCAGGTGAATCAACCCCGACAGCAGGATCTGCTCGCGCCACGACATCGCCGAATCGACGGTCGGCGTGTCGAAACAGCGGTCCTCGAAGTCGAACAGCATGGAACGTCGGGTCGGACTACGGGATCCCCCGCCAGTATAGCAGCGTCGCCGCGTGTTTCCTGCCGCGGGGCACGCGACGCCGCGGAGCCGTGGGCTCGCGGCACCGGGGGCGGACGCCGCGCCGCGGACGGAGCTTCGGTGCTACGCGCGGGCCGCCTCGTAGAGGTACACGATGCCCATCTGCAGCGGAACGGCGCGGGCGTCGCGGAAGCCCGCCTCCCCGAGGAGCCGGCAGAACGCCTCCGGCCCGTGGAACGCTCCCACCGACGCGGGAAGATAGGCGTATGCGCTGCCGTGCCCCGACACGACGCTCCCCAGCCGCGGCAGGACGCGACGGAAGTACCAGCCGTAGGCGGCGCCGACCACCGGGAGCCGGGGCATGCCGAACTCCAGGATCGCGATCCGGCCCCCGGGGCGGACGAGCCGGTGCATCTCGGAGAGGGCGAGCTGCGGCTGCTCGACGTTCCGGATGCCGAAGGCGACCGTCGCCGCGTCGACGGCGCCGTCGGCGAGCGGCGCCTGCGTCGCGTCGGCGCGCACGAGGGCGACCCGCCGCTCCAGCCCCGACCGCCGCAGCTTGGCCAGTCCGTGCCGCAGCATCTCCCCCGCGAAGTCGATCCCCACCACGCGCGCCGCACCTCCGCGCCTTCCGGCCAGCGCGATGGCCAGATCGGCGGTGCCGGTGCAGAAGTCCGCCACCGTCTCCCGCCCCGTCAGCCGGAGCGACCGAACGGCCCGCGCTCGCCACCGCTGGTCCAGCCCCGCGCTCAGGACCCGGTTCAGCAGGTCGTAGCGGCGCGCGATCGCGTCGAACATCGCCGCGATGCGGGCGGGCCCCTTGTCTACCCCCGCGGCCGCCCCCGCATCCCGACCGGCCGGCCGCTCCCCCACCCCTCCGCGCCCGGCGGTCATCCGCCGGCGTCCGATCCGTCGTCCGGCGGCGTGCCGTTCCACGGCGGAAAGAGGCGCTGCTCGAAGCCGAGCGCGGCGAGGATCTTGCCGGCCAGGAAGTCCGCCAGGTCGTCGAGCGTGCGCGGGCGCTGGTAGAAGGCCGGCATCGCGGGCAGCACGTGCGCGCCGGCCTCCGCGCAGAGGACGAGATTGCGAAGCTGCGGCAGGCTCATGGGCGTCTCCCGCGGCACCAGGACGAGGCGGCGCCCCTCCTTGAGCACGACGTCGGCGGCGCGCTCGATCAGGTTGCGCGAGAGTCCGTGCGCGACTCCGGCCAGCGTCTTCATCGAGCACGGGACGATCACCATCGCCTCGCTCGGGTGGCTACCGCTGGCGATCGAGGCACCGACGTCCCGGTTGCTGTGAACGACGAGGCCGCGCCCGGGCGGCGCGATGCCGTAGCGGCGGGCGAGGTACTCGGCCAGGCGCTCGAGCGCCGCTTCCGGTCCCAGCTCGTCCCGCAACAACCGTCGCCCGAAGTCCGAAACGACGAGCTCGACGGCAACGCCCTCCGCCAGGAGCGCGGCGACCGTCCGCACGGCGTACAGGGCGCCGCTGGCCCCCGTGACGCCCACGGTGAGTCGCCGCGGCTCAGGCATGGATCGCCACCGCCGTCGCGACGCAGTAGAGCACGCCCACGTAGCCGTTCAGATCGAACGCCTGTCCAACCCGCGACAGGTTGCCCGGCCGCACGAGCGACTGCTCGTACGCGAGCAGCGCGGCGACACCCGCGACCCCGGCCAGGTAGACGGGCCCGAGCGGCACCACCCACGCCAGCGAGGCCAGGGCCGCCACGGTGAGCACGTGGAACGCGCGCGCGATGGTGAGCGCCCGCGCGACGCCGAAGCGGGCCGGAATCGATCGCAGCCCCTGGCTCCGGTCGAACTCCACGTCCTGGCACGCATAGAGGATGTCGAACCCCGCCACCCAGGTTCCGGTGCCGATCGCGAGCAGCCACGGCTCCCAACCGGCTCCGCCGCCGGCCGCAATCCATCCTCCGACCGGCGCAACCGCGAGCGCAATGCCGAGATAGACCTGCGTCCACGTCGTGTAGCGCTTGGCCAGCGAGTACCAGAAGACGATGCCGAGGGCGACCGGGGACAGCGCCAGGCAGAGCGCGCTGATGCGCGACGTCACGGCCACGAATGCCGCGGACGACACTCCGACCAGCACCGCCGCTTCCCGCCGCGAGACCAGGCCGCGGGGCAGCTCGCGGCTGCGGGTGCGAGGGTTCAGGGCGTCGGATCGCGCGTCGACCAGGCGGTTGAAGCCCATCGCGGCGGTGCGCGCGGTCGCCATCGCGGCCACGATCCAGGCGAGCCGCGCCGCCGTCAGCGGGGTCTCGACGGCAGCGAGCATCGCGCCCGTCAGTGCGAACGGGAGCGCGAAGACGGTGTGGCTCAGCCGCACCAGCGAGGCGTAGGTGCGGAGACGGCCGGCGACCTCTCGCGGCCCGGCCAGGCCCCCCCCGGTGCGATTCAATCCTGCCTACCTCTCGGGGCCGCCCGGTCCGGATTCCAGGTCCGCGAGCCAGGTGACGCAATCGGGCTCGATGCCACTGAGCAGGTATTCTTCCACATCGTCGGTCGCGCCCCGCAACTCGACCGCGATCAGCGAGGCCGGCCTCGACGGCGCGATGACGCCGAAGCGGTCGCCGGCCCCGAGCGCGGACGCTCCCACCGCGGTCGCGCTGGCGAGGAGCGCCGAGGCCGGCACCGACGGCGCCAGCCGCCGCATCAGGGAGAGTTCGGCGAACACGTTGAGATCCGGGGCGCTGGCCAGACTGTCGGTGCCCACTGCCACCCGCCCCGCCGCCGCGTAGAAGCGAGCGATCGGCGGCGTGCCGGCGCCGGTCCAGGCGTTGCTGCGCGGGCACGCCACGAGCGTCGCCCCCGCGGCCGCGATCCGATCGATCTCGGTCGGCGTGAGGTGTACGCCGTGCACGATCAGGGTGCGCGGGCCGATCCACCCGAGCGCATCGAGGTACGCGACGGGCCCCGAGCGGGGAGGCACCCAGTCCGAGCCCCAGCGGCCCCGCTCCTCGAGGATCGCGCGCCAGACGCCGGTCCCCGCCCGCAGCAGCTCGAGCTCCTCCGCCGACTCGGCGACGTGGACCGACCGCGGGCCGCCGCCGGCCGCGCCGGCCAGGGCCCGGAACAGGGCGGGCGACACGGAGTACGGCGCGTGCGCGGCGATGGCGACCCGCACGTGGTTACCCGCCCCGGCCGCCCGCTCCGCGGACAGCGCGGCCCCGATCGCGGCCGCCTCGGCGTCGCCCGCGTCGAAGCCCAGGGCCTCCCGGAACACGACCGCGGCCACCGGGCCGTCGCGGAGAGCGGCCATCGATTCGTGCGTGTTCGCAACGTCGCCGACCAGGGCGGTGCCCGCTCCCCGCATCTCGTCCACCGCGGAGCCGACGGCCGCCGCGCGGCCGGCCGACGGCCGCGCCCGGCCCGCCATGACCGCGCGAGCCCACTCCGGCATCGAGCGCGTCCGGGGAACGGTCCCCCGCAGGCCGGAGAGCTCCAGATGGGTGTGCGCATTGACGAGGCCCGGCAGCACGGCGTGCCCCGGCAGGTGCACGGTCCGGGCGGGGCGGTCCCGCGGGAGGGAGGCGGGCGCCCCCACGTCGGTCACGACGCCGCCGGCGACCTCGACCCACCCGTCGCGGATCGGCGGGGTCGCGACGGGCAGCACCCAGGCGGCGTGGTAGCGGGTGGGTCGCGAGGGCCTCATCGCGCTGCGCGACGGGCCTTCTCCGCACGGCTGCGGGCCGGATAGCGCGCGACCTCGGGCGGCGGCGCCCCGACCTCGCCGGCCCGGGCGACGGCCAGCTCGAGCATCCGGGGCACGGCACGCTCGCGAAAGATCGGGTCGCCGAGCAGCTCGTAGTGCATGTTGCGCCGCTTGGGCACGAAGCCGGCGTTCTCGATGTTGCGGACGATCTCGACCTCGTCCATGCAGTAGGCGGCGCCGGCCGCGCGGACGACGTTCTCCTCGATCATCACGCTGCCCATGTCGTTGGCGCCGAACGCGAGGCTGAGCTGCCCCACCCTGCCGCCCTGCGTCACCCACGACGCCTGCAGGTTGTCGAAGTTGTCCAGCACCAGCCGGGCCAGGGCCAGCGTGCGCAGATACTCGACGCCCGTCGCCTCGATCCCGCCGAGCTCGGTGTTCGGAGGCTGGTAGCTCCAGGCGATGAACGCCGTGAACCCGCCGGTCTCGTCCTGCAGGTCACGCAGCCGGAGCAGGTGCTCGATCCGCTCCTCGGGCCGCTCCACGGTGCCGTACATCATCGTGGCCGTGGTGCGCAAGCCGGCCCGGTGCGCGGTGCGCATCACGTCGAGCCACTCCTCCGCCGTCGCCTTGCCGTGGCAGTTCAGGAGGCGGCGCACACGGTCCACGAGGATCTCGGCCCCGCCGCCGGGAATGCTGTCGAGGCCGGCCGCGACCAGCCGCTCGACGACCGCGGGCACCGGAAGCTGCGAGAGCCGCGACAGGTGGATGACCTCGGGCGGCGACAGGGCGTGCAGCCGGAAGGTCGGGTACCGTTCCTTGACGGCCCGGAAGAGGTCCTCGTACCACCCCAGTGGAAGGTCGGGGTTGTGTCCGCCCTGCAGGAGGAGCTGCACCCCTCCGACCTCGAGGGTCTCGTCGATCTTGGCGAAGATCTCGTCGAAACCGAGCACGTAGCCGTCTCCGGCGCCGACCGGCCGGTAGAAGGCGCAGAAGTTGCAGCGGGCGACGCAGACGTTCGTGTAGTTGACGTTGCGGTCGATGATGTAGGTGACGATGCGCTCGGGGTGCTTCGCCGCGCGCGCCGCATCCGCGAGGCGCCCGAGCTCGAGGGTCGGAGCGGCGCGGTACAGGTCGAGCGCCTCCCCCGCCCTCAGCCGCTCCCCGCCCCGCAGGCGGGTGGCGATCTCGTCGAGCCCGCAGCCCATCACGACTCGTAGAAGCGGACGCTCGTCGCCTGCTGCACGATGTTGAGATCGAGCGCCGCGCCGAAGAACCGCTTGAGGCCCGCCAGACACTCCGGGGTCAGCGCGAACTGCACGTTGGCCTCGAGGTAGGCGCGGGCGAGCACCGCCTCGTCCTCGTCCTCCGGCCCGTGCGCGGCGGCGATCTCGTCGAACGCGGCCTCCCCGGAGACGCGCGCCGCGCGGAGCGCGGCGACGTGGACCGGCTCGACCGCTCCCGGGCGCCCCGCCCAGAACGCCCACACGAAGGGCAGGTTCGTCATCGCCGTCCACTCCTCGCCGAGGTCGATCTTGTCGAGGTCCGTGGTCTCGTGCTCCGTGAACAGCGCCACGTCGCCGATGAGCAGGGCGGCGTCGCAACGCTTGAGCATCGCCGGCAGGTCGGGACGCATCGTCACGAACGTCGGCTCGATGTCGAACCACTGGGCGCACAGAATCCGCAACAGCGCGACCGCCGTGCGGGAGCTGGAATCGATGGCGATGGAACGGATGGCCGTTGCCGGCCGCTTGGTGAAGATGGCGACGGAAGCTACCGGGCCGTTGGACGCCACCGCGAGGTCCGGCACGATCCGGTAGTCGGGCCGGCGCTGGTACTCGATGGTGGGGATGAGGGCCAGATCGACCTCGCGTTCGTGCAGCCAGGAGGCGCAGCGGGCCGGAACGTCGAAGCGCAGCGAGAACAGATCAGGCCGCCCATCCAGCCCGTGGACGAGCGGGCGGGCGTTGAGATACTCGACGCAGCCGACGCGCACCACGCTCATGGTCGTGCCGTGCCGGTCTCGAACCGGCCGTTGCGCTCGATCGGGACCCGCGCCGCGGCGCTCACGTTGCGTGCGATCTCCTCGAGAGGCGCACGGCGCCATCCGTGCTCGAGCGTGTCGATCGGTGAGACGGCGTCCACGTCGTCGGCCCCGAAAGTGAGCGCCACTTGTGCCAGCTTGGGCCCATACAAGCGCCAATCGACCTGTATGGAGTCGATATTGTCAACCACCAGCCGCGCGAGCGCAACCCGGCGGAGATCATCGTAGCCCGTCGACGGTCGGGGACCGGCATTCGTCGGCAACGGCGCGAAGACGCGAACGCTGGCCGCCGCCGCCCCCCAGGCCGCGACCGTCCCGGCCGTCTCGAGAGCGTCCGCGTCGGCCGACGCCACCGTCAACCGCGTGACGGGCAGCCCCTCCGCCGCCGCGAGCTCGATCCACGCCGGGTCGGCGACGCCGTCCACCCTGGCCTCGGCAACGCGCTCCAGACCTGCCTCCCGGAGCCCGGCCAGCGCCTCGCGCACGGCGGAGGCGTCGGCACCGCATACGTCCACGAGATCGTCGAGCGCGAATCCGGTGACGGGAGTGCGGCCGGCCGCCTCGCGCAGCCGCCGGGCCGCGGCCACCGCTGCGGCGATGTTCGCCGGACGCCCGACGATGCGCACCTCACCGGCGCGCGGCGGCACGCCGTCCGGTCCCGCCCCGGCGGCGGCCGCTTCGACCTCGAGCACCCGGACGAACGTCACCCGGTCCCCGCGCACCGCCCGCCGCCGCTCATCCGCGAGCGCGCCCAGCGCGACGAGGTCGGGAGTTGCGGCCAGCACGGCCGCGTCGCCGGACGCGAGGCCGTCGCCCGCGCGCAGTCTCTCCCCGATTGCCTCGAGCTCTGCCGTCGTCGATCCGGCCTGTCGATCCGCTGCCATTCCCCGCTCCGCCGAGCTCACGCTCCGGCTCCGCCCCCCGGCCCGCGACGTCGCGCGGCGGGCTCGCGTCGGGCGCTCACGACAGGCCGACCTCCGTCCCCCGGGCGATCTCCTCCGCGACGCGCTGGGCGACGACCAGTGCCCGGCGCCCATCCTCCCCCGTCACGCGCGGGCGCGAGCCTGCGCGGCAGGCAGCTACGAAATCGGACAGCTCCCGCTCGAGCGGCTCCGCACGCGTCACGGGAACGCTCCCCCCCTCGATGGCCCGCTCTCCCCCGCCGCCCTCTGTCACGCGCCACGCCTCGACCTTCTGGGCGCCGTAGTCCAGCGATACATAGGAGTGCGCCTCGAAGACGCGGAGCTTGCGCACGCGGTCCCGGCTGATGCGGCTGGCCGTCAGGTTCACCAGGCACCCGTTCCCGAACCGGAGGCGGGCGTTGGCGATGTCGACGCGCTCGGTGAGCACGGGGACGCCGACCGCCTCGATGGACGCCGGCTCCGACCCGACCATGGCAAGCACGATGTCGAGATCGTGGATCATCAGATCGAACACCACGTCGATGTCGAGGCTGCGACGGGCGAATCCGGCCAGGCGATGCCCCTCGATGAAACGGGGGGCGGCCACCAGCCCCCGGGCCGTCGTCACGGCCGGGTTGTGGCGCTCGGTGTGGCCCACGGCCAGCGTCGCGCCCGACTTCGCCGCGGCCGCGACCAGCGCGTCCGCCTCCGCCACCGACGCCGCGATCGGCTTCTCCACCAGGACCGGCGTGCCGGCCCGCAGCAGCGGCAGCGCGACCTCGGCGTGCGCCGCCGTGGGTACGGCGACCGCGACCCCGTCGAGGTCGGCGGGCAGCTCCTCGATCCCGGAAGCGGCCCGGGTACCGAGCTCGGACGCGACGGTGGCGGCGCGGCGCGCGTCGACGTCGACGACGGCGGCCAGCTCGACACCCGGCAGACGAGCCAGGAGCCGAGCGTGATGCCGTCCCAGGTGGCCGACCCCCACCACCGCGGCGCAGAACGGCTTCGTCACCGGGCAGCGTCCTGCAAGGCGCGACCCACGACGGTGATTCCGGCTTCCTCGGCCGCCTCGAGCAGGCGCTCCCCGTCCAGCACCAGGGTTCGGCCGGCGTCGATCGACAGCACCCGCGCCCCCGCGCTCCGGAGTGCGTCCACGGTCGGCAGGCCGACGACGGGGACGTCGAAGCGCATGTCCTGGTTCGGCTTCGCCACCTTGATCACGGAGACGCCGGGGCCCGCGAGCCGTCCCGCGCGGGCGATCACGGCGTCGGTACCCTCCATTGCCTCGATCGCGACCACGGCCCGCTCCTTCACCGCGACGGTCTGCCCGATGTCCAGCGCGGCCACCGCGTCGGCCATGCGATAGCCGAAGTCGAGATCGGCGCGCTCGTCGTCGGTCGGCTCGCGCGCGGTCAGGCATCCGGGCCGCGCCAGGAGCGGCTCCAGGAAGGCGGTCGAGTCGACCAGCTCGATGCCGTGCTCGCGGAGCACGTCGGCGACCCCGGAAATGAGCGCGTCGGTGTTGCGGGTCGCCAGGCGCCGCAGGACGCCCAGCAGGACGCGGTCGGGCATCACGCCGGTGAAGAGGCGCCGGTGCTGGACCTGCCCGGCCATCAGGGCCCGCGTCACGCCCGCCTCCCTGAGCGTGGCGATGCACCTCCCCAGCTCGCCGAGGGAAACCCAGTGGAGCGCCGCCGGAGGGTCCGAGGCGGCCGCGGCGGCCAGCGCGGGGGACGTCTCCTCTCGAATCGCGACCACGGTCACCGCGTGCCCGAGGCGCTTCATGGCCTCGAGGGCCAGAAAGGGGAAGCGGCCGTTGCCGGCGATCAGGCCGAAGCGCATGCCCTGCTCGGCGCCATGGATCAGACGCTCAGACGCGGTTCTCGCTCTCCGCCGGCTCGGCCCGGCCGAGGGGCCGACGCAACGTGACGCCTCGCCGCGAGCCCTGCCTCGACTCCCGGATGAACTCGACGAGGTAGGCGACCTCGGGGCAGTCGAGCCCCGGGTCGCCGTCGATCTGCTCCAGCGCCTGGCTGGTGTTGAGCTTGGATTGCAGCAGGTACCGGAACGCCCGCTTCAGCTTGGCGATGGTCTCCGGGGGCACGCCGCGGCGTTCGAGGCCGATGCGGTTCAGACCGTAGACCCGGGCGCGGTTCCCGACGGTGCGGGCGTAGGGCAGCGCATCCTTCGTGACGACGGTGTAGCCGCCGATGAACGCCTGGCGGCCCACGTGGCAGAACTGATGGACACCCGATCCCGCGCTGATCGTGGCGCCGTCCTCGACGACGACGTGCCCTCCCAGCGTCGCGCCGTTGCCGAACAGCGTCTTGCTTCCGATGACGCAGTCGTGGGCGACGTGCGCGTACGCCATGAACACGTTGTCGTCGCCGATGCGCGTCACGCCTCCGCCCCCGCGCGTGCCCCGATGGATGGTGACGAACTCGCGGAAGACGTTCCGGTGGCCGATCCTGAGGCCCGTCGCCTCGCCGCGGAACTTCAGGTCCTGCGGAATCTGGCCGACCGACGCGAACGAGAGGACGTGACAGCCGTCCCCGATCTCGGTGTCGCCGTCGATCACGGCCGAGGCGCCCACCCGGTTGCCGCGCCCGAGGCGCACCCCCGGGCCGATCACGGCGTACGGACCCACGACCGTACCCGCTCCGATGGCCGCGCCCGGGTGGACGATCGCGGTCGGATGAACGTCGGGCTCGTCGTACTCGATTCCCAGGAGCAGCTCCGCCTCCGCGACCGTCCGGTCGGCAACCGTGGCCACGCCGCGCGCCACCGCCAACCCCGGCTTTCCGCCTTCGTGCGTCACGGCCAGCCGCAGCCGGTCCCCGGGCACCACCTGCCGGCGGAACTTCGCGTCGTTCACGCCGCGGAGGACGGCGCGGCGGGTCGGCGCCTCCCCTTCGTCGAGCAGCAGCAGGGCCGCCACCTGCACCAGCGTCTCGATCATCATCACGCCCGGCATCAGGGGCGTGCCGGGGAAGTGCCCCTGGAAGTAGTCTTCGTTGACCGTCACGTTCTTGACGGCCACGATCCGGCGGCCGGGCAGATGCTCGACCACGCTGTCGACCAGGAGCGACGGGTAGCGGTAGCAGAGGCGGTCGAGGAGGACCGGGATGTCGAGCGGCACTGGACGGCTGACCCGGGCAACGCGCGAGGCAGGCAGAGTGTACACACTCCGGCCCCCACCGTCCACCGGGGAAACCCGCGCCGCAGGCCGCGGACTCCGGGCCCGCCGTTTGCGCCGTCCTGCGGCGCGGACTCTCAGCGCCCGTTGAGGCGATCGACGACCGCCTGCGTCAGGTCGAGGGCCGGCAGACCCCAGATGAGACCTTCGACGTTGAAGATCAGATCGACCTGGCGCTCGGTCGCGACCTGATCGAGCGCCGGCGCCAGTTGCTGCTCGAACTCGAGCTGGAGCTCCTGCCGCAGCTCCGCCACCTCGGCGTCGGCGTCCTGCGATACACGCTCCATCTCGGCCTGCGCGTCCTGCGTCTGGCGCTGGAACTCGAGTTGCAGCCGGGAGATCTCACGCTGCAGGCTGAGCCGCGCCTGGGCACTCATGACGTTCTGTCCCTGCTCGAGCCTCTGTTGCAACTCGACGAGCTGCTGCTCGCTGCTGGTCAGCTGCCCCTGGAGGGTCGTCTGTCGGGACTGGAGCTCGGCGAGCTTCGTATCCGTCAACTCCTGCACCCTGGTGCTCGCGGTCCGTCCCACGTTCGACTCCGCGAGCACCCGCTGCAGGTTGATGTAGCCGTACTTGGTACCGGGAGGGAACGGCGGCGCCTGCGCGGTCGCGGCGCCGGCGGCCGCGAGGACGAAACTCACCGCCGTTGCGGCACGGATCGCGAATCTCATCGATGCATCACCTCGGGCTGATCGGTTGTCCTGCTCATAAGTTTCGCGCCGTCGCGCTGCGGCCGCGAACCACTCTAGAACGTCGTGCCGATCGAGAAGCGGAACCCGCTCCTCTCCTGCTCGTAGAGCCGGTCGTTGTAGACCCCGTCGTTCTGCGGATTCCAGTAGTAGATCAACCGGAACGGCACGTTCAGCATCGGCATGAAGAATCGCAGCTCGACGCCGGTGGAAGTCTTGAAGTCCTGCATCGCGAATCGCGAGCCGAAGTCCTGGACCTGCCCGGCGTCGTAGAACCAGACGAGCCGCACCGGGCCGCCGATCAGGAACTGGTACTCCGCATTGAACAGCAGGCTCTTGTTGCCGCCGATGATCATCCGGCCGGCGTACGAGTTCGCGTTCACGTCCGGGTCGACGTCCGAGAACAGCGGCCCGATGCGCCGGATGTCGAACCCGCGCACCGAGTACTCGCCACCCAGCCACAGTCGCTCGAAGATCGGGATCTGATTCGGATTGCCGGCTCCCATGTAGCTGTACTGGCCGCGGAGGCCGATGATCGTCTTCGACGTGTGCCGGACGTACCAGGTGCCCTCCAGCGTCGGCTTCCAGAACTGCGTGTTACCGCCGAGGCCCGCGAGCTCCAGCGATGCGCTCAGGCTGTGGCCGTTCGTCGGAAAGATTGGATGGTCGACGGTGTTCAGCACCAGCGAAGGGGTGACCTTGCTGATGATGCGGCGTCCGCCGTGGCTCTGCAGCAACGCGTCCGCGAAGAACGGATTGAACGCCAGCAGCTCCGGCCGGTCGGTCAGGTACGAACTGATGTCGGTGACCTCGGACGACTCGAGGCTGTAGCCGACATACATGCGCGTGAACAGCGCCAGCGGCACGCCGAAGGTCACGGTCGCGCCGCGGCTGTCCTCCGTGAAGCTCCCGATCCACTCGATGCGCCGCGAGTACACCGTGCTGCCGAGGGAGATGGGACGTCCGAAGATGAACGGCTCCGTGAAGGAGAGCTGGTAGTTCCGGGCGCGCGAGCCGCTCAGCATCGAT
Source organism: Acidobacteriota bacterium (assembly GCA_026706755.1). Taxonomy (GTDB): domain Bacteria; phylum Acidobacteriota; class Vicinamibacteria; order Vicinamibacterales; family UBA8438; genus JAGWAJ01. The sequence continues at coordinate 7,552 of JAPOYG010000102.1, read as the reverse complement.
ACCTGGAGCGACTCCCCGCGGCCCATGAAGTTGGTGGTCTGGAACGACACCTGGCCGAAGAATCCGTCGAACTCGGAGACGCCGGCACCGAAGGTGAGCTGGTTCAGGTTCGTCTCCGAGAGGTTGAACGTGATGTCGACTTCGTTCTCCTCCGAGTCGGTCTTCTCGATGCCGACGCCCGCCTCCTCGAGCGGCTCGAAGAAGCCGAGCTGGTTCAGGCGCCGCACGCTGTACTTGAGGGCCTCGGTGTTGAACACCGCGTTCTCCGCAAGCTGCAGCTCCCGACGGATGACCTCGTCGTGCGTCGTCTTGTTGCCCGCGAACTCGATCCGGTTGACGAAGTACTGCTCGCCTTCCTGCACGCGAATCGTGACGTCGACCACGGGAGCGCCTTCCATGTGCGTCGGCCGCTCCTCCGCTTCCTCGCCCTCGTGCTCTCCGTTGCCGTTGCCGTTGCCGTTCCCGTTCGCGCTTGCGGCGTCGGGGAGCGGCTCGTCCCGCGGGGCGAGCTCCGGCACGAGCGTCATCTCGTAGTACCCGAGCGACCCGTACAGCTCTCGCGCGTCCTCGAAGCCCTCCCGGATGTCCCCCTCGCTGTAGTAGTTGCCGGGCTCGATGTCCTGGAAGATGCGCCGCAGCCCCTCTTCGAGGAGAATCTCGTTCCCCGCGAAGTCGAGCTCTCCCAGCCGGTAGCGCTCGCCCTCGTCGACGGGGATGCGCAGGTTGATGCTCCGCGTCTCGCCGTCCTCCGACAGCTCCAGGTACTCGATGTTCGGCTGCCCCACCGTTGCCCGGATGTAGCCGCGGTTGCGGTAGTGGGCGACGATCGCCTCGGCATCCTCCTCGAACTCGCCTTCCTTGTACGTCCCGCGCCCCGTCATCCAGGACAGCCACCACGACTCGCGGACCTTGCTCATCTGCCCCTTGAGGTCGCCGTCGCTGAGCGCCCGGTTGCCGACGAAGTCGATGTTCCGGATCATGACCTTCGGGCCCTCGTCCAGGTGGAACGTGAGCCGCACCAGCTTCGGGCCGCCCGGGAGCTCCTCGATCGAGTGGCTCACCTCGGAGAAGAGGAAGCCCTTGGCCCGGAACATCACCTGCAGAACGCCCTTGACCCGCTGGATGACGGCGGGGTCGAGGAAGGAATCCATCCGCAGGACGACGCCGTTGTCCTCGAGGTTGAGGTCGATGTCCTCCTGCTTGAGCTCCTCGGAGCCCTCGTAGCTGACGATCTTGACCCGCTGCCGCTCCTCCATGTTGAAGATCACGCGCTTGCCGATCACGCCGTTGGGCCAGGGTTCGTCCACGACCTCAATCCAGAGGTCGTCAAGGAACCCGGTGTCCCAGAGACGGGTGAAGTCGTCGAGCACCACGCGCTCGATCTCCTCGGTGTACGGCGTCCAGCGGCCCTGCGAGGGAAGGCTCACGTGGCCCGGCAGCTCCATGTAGTAGAGGTAGGTGTCGTACTCGACGCTGGCCACGTTGCCCTGGGCCGGAAACCGCAACTCCAGGTTCCGCAGGAGCGGCGGCGAACCCTGCGGCGGCAGGATAGGCCGGGGCTCCGCCGGCCGCTGCGGAGCGCCGAAGATGGACGGCGGCTGCGGGCGCTGCTGCCCCGGCTCGGCTGCCGCCCACACCGGCAGGAGCGCCGCGGCGACCGTCGCCGCGATCACGCGACCAACCGTGTATCTGGCTGCTTGCATCGTCAGTCCCCGTAAAAGTCGCGAGGATCTCGCGAGTCACCCGGCTCGCGGGCCGCGCGCCGCCCGTGTGGACCACGGACCGCTCGCGGGGCCGCTCGGAGCCCGCAGATCGCGAGTGTACGAGATCTTGGACGCGCCGATCTAGCCCGGCAACCGTCGCCTGCGGCTCCGCTTCCCGCCCAGCCGGCCTGCGGGAGTCCGCGCCGTGCTACGGCGCGAACTCCCGGTTTCGGCCGGTACTCGCGCCCGGATCCCGTCAGGCGAGCCGCCGGCCCTCCAGCGCCTGCCCGGCCGCCCGGTAGGCCAGTGCGCCTCCGTCCATGTAGACCTCGACGTCGCCGGTCTCCAGCCGCCCCCGGATGAGCTCCTCCGACAGCGGATCCTCGACGTAGCGCTGAATGGCCCGCCGCAACGGGCGCGCCCCGTACGACCGGTCCTCGCACGTCGTCTCGATGATCCAGTCGATGACCTCCGGCGTCAGCGAAATGCGCAGGTCGCGGTCGACCAGGTTGTCGTTGAGCTGGTCGACCAGCATCGTCATGATCTGCCGCAGATCGTCGTCGGACAGCGCCTCGAAGACGATGATCTCGTCCACGCGGTTGACGAACTCCGGATTGAACGTCCGCTTGACCTCCGCCAGCACCAGCTCGGTCACGCTGCGCTGGACATCTCCCGGATCCGGCGCCTGGAAGCCGACCGACGCCTTCTTCTGTATGTGGCGGGCGCCGATGTTCGACGTCATGATGACGATCGTGTTCTTGAAGTCCACCCGGTTCCCCAGTCCGTCCGTCAGGTGGCCGTCCTCGAACACCTGCAGCAGGATGTTGAAGAGGTCCGGGTGCGCCTTCTCGATCTCGTCGAGCAGGACCACCGAGTAGGGATGGCGCTTGACCTTCTCGGTCAGCTGGCCGCCCTCCTCGTGCCCCACGTACCCCGGCGGCGAGCCGATCAGCTTCGACACCGAGTGCTTCTCCATGTACTCGGACATGTCGAAGCGGACCAGCGCCGTGTCGCTGCCGAAGAGCACGTTGGCGAGAGCGCGCGCCAGCTCGGTCTTGCCGACCCCCGTCGGCCCCAGGAAGACGAAGCTGCCGACGGGGCGATGGGGCGACTTGAGGCCGGCGCGGGAGCGGCGGATCGCCCTCGCGAGCGCGGAGATCGCCAGCTCCTGGCTGATCACCCTCCGGTGCAGCTCGGACTCCATGTCGAGCAGCCGGGCGCTCTCGTCCTGATTGATCGAGGTCAGCGGTACGCCGGTCCACTTCGACACCACCTCGTCGATGTCCGGCTTGCCGACCGTCACCGGACGCCCGCTCGTCCGCACGTCGAACGTCTCCCGGACGAACTGCAGGTTCTCGCGCGCCAGCACCTCCTGTTCCCGGAAGAACTGTGCCCGCTCGTAGTCCTTCTGGGCCGTGGCATGCTCCATCTGCTCGACCGCGGTGCGGATGCTCTTGTTGATCTCGCTGAACTCCGTGCTGCAGCCCGCCTCGCGCAGCTTGGCGCGCGCCCCTGCCTCGTCGACGAGATCGAGCGCCTTGTCCGGCAGGAAGCGGTCGGTGATGTAGCGGCTCGACTGGTACACGGCCGCCTCGAGAGCCTCGGTCGTGTAGGCGACGTGATGGAATCGTTCGTAGCGCTCCTTCAGCCCGCCCAGGATGCGGATCGTCTCCGACTCGGTCGGCGGATCGACCCGAATCGCCAGAAAGCGACGCTCGAGCGAGCGGTCCTTCTCGATGTACTTGCGGTACTCGGCCGGCGTCGTCGCGCCGATGCAGCGGATCTCGCCGCGCGAGAGCGCCGGCTTCAGGATGTTGGCCGCGTCGAGCGACCCCTCGGCGGAGCCGGCGCCGACCAGCGTGTGCAGCTCGTCGATGAAGACGATGATGCCCGGGTTCTCGGTCAGCTCCTTCATGATCGCCTTGAGGCGCTCCTCGAACTGACCGCGGTACTTGGTGCCGGCGACGATGAGCGAGATGTCGAGCGCGAGCAGCCGCTTGTCGGCCAGGAAGTGGGGCACGTCGCCGCGGACGATGCGTTGCGCGAGGCCCTCGACGATGGCCGTCTTGCCGACCCCGGGCTCGCCGATGAGGACGGCGTTGTTCTTGGTGCGCCGGGAAAGGACCTGCTGGACGCGCTCGAGCTCCACGGAGCGGCCCACGAGCGGATCGAGACGATTCTTCATCGCCGCCGCCGACAGGTCGCGGCTGAACTCGGCGAGGAGCGGGGTCTCCTTGACCCGCGTGACGGCCGTCTTCTCGTTGAGCAGGTGCACGATGTCCTCGCGCACCGCACTCAGCCGCATCCCCTTCTCGGAGAGGATCGTCGAGGCGACCGAGCGCTCTTCCCGCAGGATCCCGAGCAGGAGGTGCTCCGTGCCGATGTAGTTGTGCAGCAGCCGGTCGGCCTCCTCGGCGGCGAACTGCAGCACCCGGTTGGTCTCGGTGCTGAACGGGATCTCCACCGAGGTCGACACCTTCTCGCGAAAGACGGTGCGGCCTTCGATTTCCTTGCGGATGCTCTCGAGCGACAGGTGGGAGCGGGCGAAGATGCGGCTCGTGAGCCCCTTGCCCTCGCGAATCAGTCCGAGGAGGAGGTGCTCGGTCTCGATCGAGATGCTGCCGAGCTGGCTGGCCTCGTAGCGCGCGAAGAACAATACACGCCGCGCCCGCTCCGTGTATCGCTCGAACATGCGCCCCTACCGGTCCATCCCCCGCGACAGAACGCGACGGCCCTCCAGGATTATAAGGCATCGGGATGCCGGCGCCACCGGCCCCGCGCCGCCTCCGGCCACGACCGGGGGTCGTCGCTCACCCTTCGCGCAGGCGGCCGTTCTCGAGGTGGAGCACGCGGTCGCAGGCCCCCGCGAGCCGCGGGTTGTGGGTCGCGATCACCGAGGTCAGGCCGTGCCGGGCGTGCATCTCCCGCAGCAGGCCCTGAAGGGCCTCGCCCGTCGTCTCGTCGACGTTGCCGGTCGGCTCGTCGGCCAGCAGCAGCCCGGGACGCATCACGAGCGCGCGGGCCACGGCCACCCGCTGCTGCTCGCCCCCCGAGAGCATGCCGGGTCGATGGTCGAACCGGTCTCCCAAGCCGACCTGCGAGAGCAGCGACGCCGCCCGCTCCCGCGCCTCGGCGGCCGGCCGGCGCGCGATGCGCAGCGGCATCTCGGCGTTCTCGAGCGCGCTGAACTCCGGCAGCAGGTGATGGAACTGGAAGACGAAGCCGATATTCCGGCTGCGGAACGCCACGAGCGCCGCATCGTCCAGCCCGGTCACCTCGGTCTCCCCGACGCGCACCGTGCCGCCGTCCGCGCGATCCAGACCGCCGAGGACGTGGAGCAGCGTGCTCTTGCCGACGCCGGAGGCGCCGACGACGGCGACCATCTGTCCCGACTCCACGGTCAGCTCGATCCCGCGGAGCACCGGCAGCATCCGGCCGCTCCCGCGGTATGCCTTCGAAAGGCTCGTTATCTCAAGGTAGGCCATGCGGCGCGCGCCTCGGCGGGCCTCCCGCGCGGGCCGGAGCTACTGGTAGCGCAGCGCCTCCGCCGGATCCAGCCTCGAAGCCTGGCGCGACGGGTACACCGTGGCGACGAAGCAGACGACGAGAGCCACGACGACCACCACCGTGATGTCGACCGCACGGACGGTGAACGGCACGTACGACACCTGGTAGATCTCCATCGGAAGCTGCAGGAGCCGGTAGCGGTCCATCACCGTCGACACGAGATAGCCGGCGGCGGCGCCTCCGAGCGTGCCGACGGCGCCGATGATCAGGCCCTGCAGCATGAAGACGCGCCGTATGACGCGCGACGACGCGCCCATCGTCTTGAGGATCGCGATGTCCCGGCTCCGCTCCATCACCAGCATGACGAGCGAGGCGATGATGTGCAGGGCCGCGACGACGACGATGAGGCCGACGGCGATCGAGATGCCCATCTTCTCCAGCCACATGGCCCCGAAGAGGGGTGCGTTCAGCCGCGACCAGTCGTCGGTCACGTAGTTCGGCCCCAGCCGTTCGGGTATCCCCTCCGCCACCGCCCGCGACGCCATCGGATCGTCGACCCGCAGCTCCATCATTCCCACGCCTTCCGCGTTGAAGAGCCGCCGGGCGGTGTCCAGCGTGACGAAGGCGAAGGCCTCGTCGTACTCCAGGAGCCCCAGGCTGAAGATCCCGGCCACCACCAGCCGGCGCGGGCGCGGCCAGACCCCCAGGGGAGTGGGCGTGCCGGCCGTCGTCAGGACGCTGAGCTCGTCCCCGACGAAGGCGCCCAGCTTCTGCGCGAGGCGGTCGCCGATGACGACGCCGCCGACGGCCCGCCGCTCCGGCGGCAGCGGAACGGCCAGGTCGGGCAGCCGGCCGTGGGTCAGCGAGGTCGCGAGCTCGGTAGCCTCCGCCTCGAGGTCCGGATCGATGCCCTTGATCCGGACGAATGCCTGCGCCTGGCGGGTGAACGCCAGCGCCTCGCCCGGCAGGGCCGGGGCCGCCGCGACCACCCCCGGCACCCGCACGAGCTCCTTCGCCTCCTCCCGGTAGTCGTCGAAGCCGCCCGCCTTCCAGACGTAGACGTGCGCGGAGGCGCCGACGATGCGGTCGCGCATCTCCTGCGCCAGTCCGGTCATCAGGGCGAGGGCGATGACGAGCGCCATGACCCCGACCAGAACGCCCAGGATCGAGATGAGCGACGTGCTCGCGATGGATGCCTGCTTGCGGCGGGCGGTCAGGTAGCGCAACGCCAGGTACAGCTCGAAGGGAGGCCGGCGCATCGTCATTCCCCCTGGCGCGGCCCGGTCCGCGCCGGCCGCAGCAACGGGAACAGGATCACGTCCCGAATCGAGGGACGGTTCGCGAGCAGCATCACCAGCCGGTCGATCCCGATGCCCTCGCCCCCGGTCGGCGGCAGGCCGTAGGCGAGGGCGCGCAGATAGTCCTCGTCCATCGCGTGCGACTCCCCGTCTCCCCCGGCCCGCGCCGCGAGCTGCGCCTCGAAGCGGCGCCGCTGCTCGGCCGGATCGTTCAGCTCGGTGAAGCCGTTGGCGATCTCCATGCGCGCGACGTAGAGCTCGAACCGCTCCACGGTGTCGGGATCGTCCGGCCGTTGCTTCGAGAGCGGCGAGACCTCGGTCGGGAAGTCGTGGACGAACGTCGGCTGCACGAGCGCGTCCTCGCAGAGCTCCTCGAACAGCGCGGCCGCGATGCGGCCCGCCCCCGCGTGGGGCGGAACGGCGACCCCGAGGCCCTCCGCCAGTTCCGCGGCGGAGTCGCGCCGCCGCAACTCGCCCTCCGCCACTTCCCTGCGCAGACGCTCGGAGGCTGCCTCGCGCACGGCGTCCCGCAGCCGCAGCCGCCGGAACGGGCGCGCGTACGAGATGCGCTCGCCGCCGAACGGACCGCTCTCCTCGCCGTCCAGAACCTCCCGCGCGACCGACGACAGCATCTCCTCCGTCAGGGTCATCAAGGCCTCGGCATGGCTGTAGGCCTCGTAGAACTCCAGCATCGTGAACTCGGGGTTGTGGCGCGTCGAGATCCCCTCGTTCCGGAAGTTGCGGTTGATCTCGTAGACGCGCTCCAGTCCCCCCACGACCAGGCGCTTCAGGTACAGCTCCGGCGCCACGCGCAGGTAGAGCGGCAGGTCGAGCGCGTTGTGGTGCGTGACGAACGGCCGCGCCAGCGCTCCCCCGGCCACCGGCTGCATCATCGGGGTCTCGACCTCGAGGTAGCCGCGGGCGTCGAGGAAGGCCCGCAGCCGGGCCACCACGCGGGCGCGGGTCTCGAAGACGCGGCGCGAGTCGTCGTTGACGATGAGATCGAGGTAGCGCTGCCGATACCGCGTCTCGACGTCGGTCAGC